>NZ_JBGFCF010000015.1:0-120628 GCF_041205445.1 Falsihalocynthiibacter sp. CO-5D18
CTCAAAAGATACATAGCACGAGAAGTCTTCAACATCATTGCGCGACGCCACAAACAGATTAATCAGGCTCAGATTGCCGCTTGACACTTAGAAGGGCGTCCAGGGCAGCCAATATACAGGCTCTGGCTGGATCACAACTTTGACTGAAGCCAAAATCAAAATCTCAATGGATGGGCGAGGCCGATATCTGGATAACATCTTCATCGAACGGCTGTGGCGATCCCTGAAACAAGAAGCCATTTATCTGCATGAGATCACCGACGGGTTCCAAGCAGAACGGATAATCGATAACTGGATCGCGTTCTACAACTCAGAGCGACCTCACACCGCCCTTGATAAGCGTACGCCGGACATCGCATACTTCGGACAACTAGAAACACGAAACGCGGCATGAACATAAACCAGGTGCATCTTAGCAAAGCCGTAAACCTGTCCTAAAAAGCAGGACCACTTCAATACTCTCAGAAGTGGGCCGACAAGGTCTGTGCATGTCGGTCGCAGTGTTCATAGGAGAGCTCGCTTTTGAGTTTTCGGACGCCGTAAAGGGAGCCGTCAAAATGTTCACGCAAATAGTTGAATAATAACGGATTAATGTAATTACCCCCGAACTCGAATATTGTCGGGTGCTATAATTTTTGGTGACACAGTGTAGGGGTGCGCGTAGTATGGCACGCACCCCATACTTTGGCATGAAGTGCCCATAGTTTGGCATACGTTCGCGAAATTTCCGTTTTTCGGCAACGTTCTTCAACTTTATGCAGAAGTTCGTGGGAGTGAAAACTTCTGCTCAATTCGCTGATGCTTTCGCACCGGGACCCGATGTTCAAGTGCAGCATTTGTCACTATGGGCGGTGGTTTCAACCGGTGGACGCAACACTTTAATCTTTTTGGAAAGATGGAGGGCACTGTCAGAAGAAAACTCGGTTGAAGTGTGCAAGTGGCACACTTAGCGTCTCCGGATGACAAAACGTGACCCATTCAAGTACTTCAAGACGAGCCCGCAGATCATCCGCTTGGCGGTGATGCTTTACGTTCGGCACCCTCTGTCACTCCGGAATGTGGAGGATCTGCTGCATGAGCGCGGTATTGAAATTAGCCATGAGACGGTGCGGTTCTGGTGGAACCGGTTCGGCCCGTTGTTCGCCGCGGAGATCCGAAGGAAACGGGTCGGTCGGATGCGTGCTCATTCGAATTGGCAATGGCATTTGGACGAAGTTTTTGTGAGGATCAACGGCGAGACCCATTATCTTTGGCGAGCCGTGGATCACGAGGGCGAGGTGCTGGAAAGCTATGTTATCAAGCGCCGGGATGGCAAGGCGGCGCTGAAATTCCTCAGGAAATCAATGAAACGATATGGTCGACCCCATGTCATCGTGACTGATCTTCTGCGGTCTTACGGCGCCGCGATGAAGGTCATCGGCAATGCAGATCGCCAGGAGACAGGTCGCTGGATGAACAATCGCGCCGAGAATTCACACTTACCATTTCGACGAAGAGAACGGGCAATGCTTCGCTTCCGACGAACGCGAACCTTGCAAAAGTTCGTCTCCGTCCACGCCTCCGTTCACAACCATTTCAACCAGGAAAGACATCTCTACTCCCGAGAAAACTTCAAGCTTAACCGCGCCGTCGCTCTTGCAGAGTGGCGTCAACTCGGTGCGGCATAAAGGGCGGCTTCATCGTCCTTGTCGAGACTGGTTCGCATTCGTCTGACAGCACCATCTGGGCAGTTCCATATTGAAATTGCGCGGATTGCCGGTCAGGCGACCATTGCCGACTTCGTTGAAACTCTGATTGCAAGATCGTCGCTCATCATTGCCCTTTATTGGCGCCGACAAAGTGCGTTGTGCGAGAGCCACGCTCATAATGCCTTGGTTCAATCGATCCAGGATCATGAAGCCACGCGGGCTGAAGAGCTCATGCGAAGTCACTTAGTTGACCTTCATTCCGCGCTCGACCTGCGCGAAAGCCCCAAACAAATGAAGAAATTACGGGATGTTCTGACGCCATAAAACGTCAGCTCAAGCGAAGACCGAACGCGTTTCTGCGAGGCCAACATCACGGCTTTCAATTACGCAAACCCGCCTCAAATCAGTTGCCGCCAAGTGTATCCAATGCTGCACTTGTGCCACGGGTTTGATAGGTACCAACCCCCATCTTCGCGACGATACCGCCGTTCAGGACGATAGTCTCTCCCCGCAAAATTGTGCGTGTGGGCCAACCCGTAATACGCATTCCCTCATAAGGTGTGTAGTCGCAACCGTGATGCAGTTTGTCCTGCGAAATAACAGCTGTTTTGGTCGGATCCCAAAGAGTGATGTCGGCGTCTGCACCGATGACAAGTGCGCCTTTCTGAGGATAGAGCCCATAGAGTTTGGCAGGGTTCGTTGAGGTCAGCGCTACAAAGCGCTCCAGCGAGATGCGCCCTTTACTCACCCCTTCAGAGAATAAGATTGGCAGGCGCGTTTCGACTCCAGGAATACCATTTGGCACCCATTTAAATGAGGTCCGCGCCTTGGGGTTGTCTTTGCCAGTATTCTCGGGCCCATCGAAATAAAACGGGCAGTGATCGGAAGAAAAAACATCAAATGTACCATCCCGTAGACCTTCCCAGATAGCCGCCTGACTGTCGCTATCACGCGGTGGTGGCGAGCAGACATATTTTGCGCCCTCGAAGTCCATGTTCAGCCCCTTTAGATCGTCGCGCGTCAGGACGATATATTGCGGGCACGTTTCTGCATGCACTTTCATGCCACGCCGCTGGGCCCACTGGATTTGCTCCATTGGATCGCGGCCGGACACATGCACGATCATCACAGGCACATCCGTCATCTGCGCATGACTAATAGCGCGATGTGTCGCCTCGCGCTCCGCGGCTTGGTGATGGGCTTCAGCGTGATAATAGGGCGCAGTTTTCCCCTCATCCTCAAGTCGTTGGGTCATGTATTTGATCGCATCATGCCCTTCGGCATGCACCATTACTAACGCGCGTTCGCGCCGTGCCACGTCGAACACCTCAAGCAATTCGGCATCATTCAGAACCAGATCGTCATACGTCATGAAAACCTTGAACGAGGTATAGCCATCACGTACCAATGCGGGCAATTCCTGTCCAAGCACCTGTGGCGTGGGGTCGGATATCACCAGATGAAACGAGATGTCCGTGTAGCATTGCCCCTCGGCTTTTGAATGATAATCCTGCACACAATCGCGAAGGGAGCTGCCTTTTTGCTGCATTGCAAAAGGCAACACAGTTGTGTTGCCCCCTGCAGCTGCTGAACGCGTACCGGTCTCAAAATCATCTGCCATCACGGTGCCGTCGGACGTTGGCTGCGCCAAGTGCACATGAGCATCGATGCCGCCGGGCAAGACCAGAAGACCGGTCGCATCAATAACTTCATCGGCATCACTAAGTGCGGCAGCAATTTCTACAATCCGCCCATCTTTGACGCCCAAATCCGCGCGGTATCGGTCTGAGGCCGTCACCAATGTCCCCCCACGGATAATTAAATCCAACCTTTCCCTCATGACGCATGCGCCATCTTCGAAACAACTTCGGCAAGGGCAGCAGTTGCGCGGTCGACCTGTTCCAGCGAATTATAATGCACCATCGAAATTCGTAAGACACCGTTGTCCACGTTTTCCTGTAGATCCTCTACCAAGCGGCGGGAATGGAAATCCCCAAACCGAATTGCGACCCCGTAGTCATCCATAGCCCGCGCAATGGCACCGCTATCCAAACCATCAAACTTAAAGGCAATTGTCGGCACCCGCGCCGCGTCATCCTCATGACCGATCACACGGCAATCATTGCGCGCGCTTAACCAGTCAAGCAGCCGCTTTGACAACACCGCTTCTTGCGCCTTGATGCCCTCAAAACCAGCTTCCAAAAGGGCACGGTCACTCCCCTCCCCACCCAGATGGCGACCAAGCGCTACAAAATACTCCACAATGCCCACGGTGCTATAAGCCAGTTCGTAATTTGGATTACCCGGTTCCAGTTTCCCCGGTACTTTGTCTTTGCCGTAAAAATAAAGATACTGCCCATCCAATTCACGAAGCAGATCGTATTTTCCGTACATGATAGCGGTATGCGGCCCATAGCATTTGTAGAGGCTAAAGGCGTAATAATCCACATCCCATGCCTCAACATCAATGGCGCGGTGGGGCGCATAGGCCACCCCATCAACACAAATGCGAGCACCACGTTCATGAACGAATGCCGCGATTTCCTTAACAGGGTTCACCATTCCCAAAATATTAGAAACATGGTGAACACAGACCAACTTGGTGCGCTCTGTCATCAGTGGCTCCAGATCTTCAAGCCTCAGCGACATGCTGGATTGATCCAGCGGCCAGCATTTAATAACAACACCAAATTCCGCCAATTCGTTCCAAGGTCCGATGTTGGATTCGTGATCAGCATGGCTGACAATGATCTCGTCACCGGGGAGGAATTGTCTCCTCATTGATGAAGCTAAAGTCCTCAGAAGCTGGGTTGTAGAGGGGCCGAATACAATTTCCTCCGGACGTGCTGCGTTGACCAACGTTTGCGCCGCTTGACGACCAAGCATCAAGGCCTCAGCTGCAGCCTGTGAAACTTGATAACTGCCCCCAATTTGAACGTTACGTTCAATCAAAAACTCGGTGATTTTATCCACAGCGCCCTGAATAATCTGACTACCACCGGCATTGTCAAGAAATACCCAACCCGATTTCAAACCGGGGAAATGACCCTGTACAAAGTCTAGATCAATTGCGTCTTTTACTGTGCTCATTTTTAGTCCTAACGTTTCTTGAAATCAATGATTCAGCACTGCGCTGAGAAAGTTCTGCGTGCGTGGTTCTTGTGGATTTCCCAGCACTTGTTCGGGTGGGCCAGCTTCAATAACTTCGCCAGCGTCCATGAAAATTACGCGATCAGCGACCTGACTGGCGAAGCCCATCTCATGGGTTACCACGACCATCGTCACGCCTGTGCCGGCCAGCGACTTCATCACATCCAATACTTCTCCCACCATTTCAGGGTCGAGTGCAGAGGTGGGCTCATCAAACAACATTACCTGTGGCTCCATTGCCAAGGCGCGGGCGATTGCCACACGTTGTTGTTGCCCGCCAGACAGATGCTCGGGGTATTTATCGGCCTGCTCGGCGATACCAACCCTTGCGAGCAAGGCATCGGCTTGTGCGATTGCTATCTTGCGCGTGGCTTTGCGAACAAGGCGCGGTGCCAGCATGATGTTCTCGCGCACGGTAAGGTGAGGAAACAAGTTGAATCCCTGAAAAACCATCCCAACTTCAGCGCGAACTTTTGCGAGTGAGCGTCCAGCCTTAACTGGCGTACCGTCTACGCGAATTTCACTACTCGCTTCGAATGCTTCCAGCCGATTGATACACCGAATTAGTGTCGATTTACCTGATCCAGAGGGGCCGATTACACAGACAACCTCGCCTTTTTCGATTTCCAAATTGATTCCGCGCAGCGCTTCATAGGTTCCGTAAAACTTGCGAAGATCGCGAATACTTATGTAACCGCTCATGCCTTTCTCCCCGAATTAAAACGTTTCTCCAGGTGTGACACCAGCAGAACCAACGGCCAAAGGAATGCAATATAGATCAGCGCAGCCCCAATCAGCGGCGTTGGATTGGCCGCCAAGGCCTGTGCCTGCGTAGCTTGCTTCAGTAGATCGGGCATGGCCACGACCGACGCCAATGCTGTGTCTTTGATCACGTTGATCGAGTTATTTGTTAGGGGCGGAATGACAATTCGGATCGCTTGGGGCAGGATTACATTGGCTAACGTTTGGCGCGGCCTCAGACCCAGAGCTTCAGAAGCTTCGAACTGGCCTTTAGGGATTGCCTCGATGCCAGCGCGAAAAATCTCCGCCGTGTAGGCGCTGGAGACAAGGGTAAGTGCGGCTAGAACCGAAGCAAAGGACGACAATCGGAGCCCGACAAATGGCAGAGCGTAGTAAACCACGATCAAGAGCACGAGCAACGGGATAGAGCGAAAAATATCAATATATATCCGCATTAATATACGAACTGGCGCGACGCTATAGAGGCGCATCATCGCAACAGCCAGCCCCAAAGCCAGCCCCGTAACGATGCTGGTGGCACCCAACTGCAGGGTCACAATTAAGCCCTGCATGAGCATCGGAAAACTGCGCTTCAGCACCGCCATATTGAGAAATGTGTCAAAAAAGTCCATGAGGTTCTTTCGTCGCATGGCGCAGACCGCGAACGGTCCACGCCAAGATGAGTTCCTAAAGCTTCGGCATATCCAAAACCATCACAGTCGAGGTCGTCGCTTCGGGCACGGCACCAAACCATTTTTCATGCAATTCAGAAATTACCCCTTCTTCTTTAAGCCCCGTAAGGATGTCGTTGACTTCGACAGCCAAAGGCGCGTCCTTGGCGAACATCATCGAATACTTTTCACCAGTTTCGATACGTTGCACGACTGAAAGGTTAGGCTTGTCCTTCACATAATAAAGCAGTGCGGGGATGTCGGAGATATAGCCATCAATACGACCTGCCGCGAGATCGAGCATGGCGGGGGATAGACCTTCGTAGCGCTTGATGTCTGAAAATCCGACATCACCGGTATTCTCAGTTGCCCACATGTCGCCGGTGGACCCAGTGTCCACCCCAACAACCTTCTCGTTCATGTCCTTTAGATCGATGGGACCACCCGAGACGACGGTGAGTGATTGGTCGCTGTCATAATAAGGTTGCGCGAACGTCACAGATTCTAAACGCGCATCCGTGATCGTGATAGAGGACATTGCCACTTCGATCCGGCCGGATTGCACGGCGGAAAATAAGCCGTTGAAAGGAATATTTACAATTTCGACGTCACGCCCGAGCTTTTCCGCGACGGCATTAACCAAGTCGACTTCAAAGCCGACGAAAGCGCCCGATTCGTCCTGAAATTCCCACGGCACATTGCCAATATTTGCGCCCACTATGAGCGTATCGGCAACTGCCGCGCCGCCAGCCAAGCTGGACACGACAAGTGTAAGTGCAGAGATTTTGCTGATTTTTCCAAACATGAGTAGATTTCCCTGTTGTTTTGTTGAATTTAAATTCAAACTGGTATGACCGGTCTGTCCGGTCATACCAAAACCAATCACGGTACTTGCCGTCTTGCAACCCCATAAGATTGGATTGGGAAAAAAAAGTGGCTATACGAGAGTAACTGCCAAAACAAAGGGCACTTCATGGACTATTCCACCGACAAAAGTTCCGTCACCCAAACCGTTGCGCGCCAATTGCAGGAAATGATCCGCTCGGGATCTTTGGCGAAGGATGAAAAGCTCCCGTCTCAACGTGTTTTATCAGAACAGCTAGGTGTCTCACGCACCTCTCTCCGCGAAGCGCTTTTGACATTAGAAACGTTGGGGCTAGTGCGAACCCTTCCGGCGCGCGGCACATTTGTGGTTGGAATAAACACACAAGAGGCCCGCGGTCAGGATCCGTGGCGTTTTGACGAACAATACAGCATTCTGGATGTATTCCAGTCGCGCATGATGATTGAAACCGAGATGTGCCGTCTCGCAGCGCCACATATTAACGATGCCGTGGCGCAAAAACTGCGCGAAGTCACAGATCAGTTTGAGCTTGCATGGACCCGAGGGGATCTGGTGACACATGTTGAAGCAGATCTAATGTTCCATAGATTGATAGCGCAGGCCTGCCCCAATGCCATGCTGCGCCGCCTGTATCATTCTGTCAGCGACTTGTTGACTGAAAGCCAGCGAGTGCCGATTCCCAGCACGGCGTTGGCTCGAATGAATGCCTCGATGGAGGAGCATCGTACAATTTTGCACGCCTTAACGAGAAATCGGCCTGAGGATGCAGCCAACGCGATGCAGGCTCATATCCGAAACACCGCTGCCTGTGTCGGAATATCGATCTAAGCGGGCTCTGTGGTGGTGTCATGTGTGGACGTATATGGACCCCGCCTTTTTGCAACGCCTTAGTTAGAGCTGATTTTGATCGTTGCAGGTTGCGGTCATGTGTCCCGTTGCCGGCAGTGCATGCAAAGCATGCATGAGAGGGGTCTGTTGACGCGGTGCATGTGACCGCTGGCCTTCCCTCTCAGCGATGCCAGCATCGCCTGCCGGGCAGCGGATGAAGTCCGCGTACCGAGTCCCAATCAGACGAACGAGCTTTAAAGCCCAGACAGCACCCTTAGCCGCAATGCAGCTTCGATACTTGCGATGAATGTCCAGTTTCGGCGGTGAGCTTAACACTTCCCGCGGCGAACGGCGGCTTTCATTAGGCGCCGTAAGACCGCAGAAGATCAGTCACGATGACATGGGGTCGACCATATCGTTTCATGGTGGTGTCAGACCAATTCGAACTCGTCTCAGCTAGGCCAGTGAGACTGCCCTTTATGCCGCGCAAAGACCGCGCCACTCAGCCAGAGCGGCGGCGCGGTTGGCCTTGAAGTGATCGCGTTGGGAGAGGCTTCGGTCCTGGTTAAAATGGTTGTGGATGGAAGCGTGGACAGCAACGAATTTCTGCAAGGTTCGCATGCGCCTAAAGCGGATCATGGCGCGTTCTCGTCGTCGAAACGGCAAGTGGGAGTTCTCGGCGCGATTGTTTTTCCAACGACCCGTTTCCTGTTTCGCCGCGTTACCAATTACCTTCATCGCGGCGCCATATGAGCGAAGTTTGTCAGTAACTAGCACCTCGGCTCTGCCATGACGTTTCATGGCTTTCTTGAGGAATTTCAACGCGGCCTTATGATCCCGACGCTTGGTGACATAGCTTTCCAGCACTTCTCCTTCATGGTCAACAGCCCGCCATAGATAGTGCAGTTCGCCGTTTATCTTCACAAAAACCTCATCGAGGTGCCACTGCCAATTCGAGTAACATCGCATCCGGCTGACCCGCTTTCTACGGATCTCAGCTGCAAACATTGGGCCCAATCGGTTCCACCAGAAACGGATGGTTTCGTGGCTGACATCGATGCCTCGTTCATGCAAAAGATCTTCCACATTTCGAAGCGAAAGTGGAAATCGAACGTAGAGCATCACTGCTAGACGGATGATTTCAGGACTCGTTTTGAAGTAGCGAAAAGGGGAGCGTTTTGCCATAATCAAACACTAGTTGGTTGACCTGCCCCGCTCAAGTCAGTTTCCTCTGACAGCGCCGTTTCGTGGAGTAAATCCTCCACGTTTCGAAGTGAGAGCGGAAACCGAACGTAAAGCATCACCGCTAGACGGATGATTTCAGGGCTCGTTTTGAAATAGCGAAAAGGGGAGTGTTTTGTCATGGCCCTAAGCTAGTTACTTACCCCCGCCCCGCCCCGCTCAAGTCAGTTTCCTCTGACAACACCTGCCCGCCAAATCGATGCGGCATAAAGGGCAGCGTCACTGCCCTTGCTGAGACGAGTTCGATTTTCTCTAATAGCACCCTAATTGGGGATATCGCCAAAGTGATGCGATAGGCCGTCGCGTGCTGCCGCATCAGCAGCGTCCGCAAGTAACTGTGCGTTCAAGCCATCTAAGCCGGAAGGCCACATAACGCCGCCCGATTGCACCACATCAACAAAATGAATCATTTCTGCACGGTAGGCAGCAGCATAGCGCTCAAGGAAAAATGGCTGCGTTGGCGCTGTTCGGGATCCTGAACCATTTGAAAGTTCCACCGTGTTTTCAAGCATATTTTCCGCTCGCAACATACCTAAGGAACCGTGGACCTCAATGCGTTGGTCATAGCCATAAGTGGCACGACGCGAATTGCTAATTTGACACAGTTTTCCGCTAGCTGTTTTAAGCGTCACAACAGCGGTGTCAAAATCACCCGCTTGGCCAATTTCGGGGTCCACAAGGCAGGAGGCTGCAGCCGTGAGTTCAACGGGTTCTTCGCCAAGCAAAAAACGCGCCATGTCAAAATCGTGGATCATCATATCGCGAAAAATGCCACCAGATGTTTTGATATAACCGATGGGAGGCGGGGACGGGTCGCGCGACAGGATCGTAACAATTTCAACGTTGCCAATCACTTGGTCGGTTATTTGTTTTTGCAGAGCGGCAAAGCTTGGGTCAAAGCGACGGTTAAAGGCTGTCATAAAGGGGACACCAGCTTTTTCGACCGCTGCCAAGCATTCGCGGATGCGGTCCACTGACAAATCCACCGGTTTTTCACAGAAGATCGCCTTGCCATTGGCGGCGGCCGCATGGATCAAATCATAATGTGTTGTTGTCGGTGTTCCAATGACCACGGCGTCGATTCCGCGATCGAGTAACACCTCTTCGCTACTCATCACTTTAGCGCCCAAATCCTGCGCCAGAGCCTCCGCCGCGGCGGGCAGAAAGTCAGAGACAGCAACAACGCGGGCTTTATCCATCCCCTTGAGGGTTTTGGCATGAACTTGGCCGATGCGGCCGCAACCAAGAAGTCCGATATTAAGCATTGGTCAGCCTTTCAAAGCAGAGAGAACGCGCCGAGCGGCGGCTACTGTGGGATCGTGGGTTTCCTTTAGGATGGACACACGATCAAAGCGTTTTGGATCTGCGTTTATCGCCGTGCGCATCGCTTCGCCAAAGGCCATGCGCAATTCGGTACCGATGTTGAATTTGCAGATATTGGTACTGTGCGCAAGACGGGCGCGTTGTTCTACCGGAACGCCAGACCCGCCGTGGATGACCAGTGAGACTGTTGTTGCCGCTTGGATGGCGGCAATGCGACCTTCATCCAGCCCACCTTCTTTGTTTTCCTGTAAATGCACATTTCCAACGGAAATCGCCATGGCGTCGACGCCAGTTTCCACCGCAAAAATGGCCGCTTCCGACGGGTCAGTGCCTGCGGATTTTTCGCCATTGGAATAGCCAACAAAACCAATTTCGCCTTCGCATGAAATGCCTGCCGCATGAGCGATTTCTGCTATTTGTTTGGTTTCTTTAATGTTCTCGGCCAGTGGCTTGCGAGAGCCATCATACATCAGCGATGTAAATCCGCTATCGAGCGCCAAGGAACATTCGTCATAGGTATAGCCGTGATCAAGATGAGCCACGACTGGAACAGAGGCGTTTTCGGCTAAATACCGGAACATTTTTCCCAGCACGGGCAGTGGCGTATGTTCCCGACATCCAGGTCCCGCTTGTAGAATTACAGCGCAGTTTTCCGCTTCGGCAGCCGCTACGAAGGCGCGCATATCCTCCCACCCAAGTGTGACCAATCCGCCCACGGCATAGTTGCCTTTTAAGGCGGGTTGAAGCACGTCGGCTAAGGTTACAAGGGGCATTATTTAAACTTCGCAATCATGTCTTTGATGCCTGGAATGGTTTCCAATTGATAGGCATGGCTGGGTTGGAAATATTGCACCAAGGAGCGTTGAGACAAACCACCCAAAATGGTGAAATAATACATCTGATAACCCGGAAGAACCGCGCAGGGATGGTAGCCAGAGTCCAGACAAATCGTGGAGCCATCAACGATGTGATATGCGTCGCCTGCCTTGCCGTCTTCCCTTTGTAGCATCTGAACGCCGGAACCGTGGTTGGGTTTGAAACGAAAATTGTAGGTCTCGTCGTGGCGTGTTTCTAGGGGGAGGCGGTCTGTGTCGTGCTTGTGACTTGGAAATCCAGACCAACCGCCTTCACCAACGGTGAACAATTCAGAAACGAGCAAGCGCCCAACTTTTCCGTGGTATTTTGTACCGAGGATGTGCTTGATTTTGCGGTGGGTTTTGGTGTCGTCAGAACCATATTGAATTTTGTCCAATTCGTCGGACCTTACGGCAAACGCATCCAAAACCTTGTCATAGCGCGCGCCTGCGACGAAGACTTCTGCGGTGTCACTTGTACAAACCATGGTCGCACGTGCCGCTGTCGGTACATACACGCCTTCGGGTTCGCCATCCCACACGTCAGCTTTGCGCAGGCCAAGGCCGCTCACTTTGAACCCTTCGATATCCACTTCAATCGTACCTGTCGCTGGGACAATGCAGGTTTCATATCCGGGAACCGAATACTCAAATGCTTGCCCCTTCGTCAATTTGACAATGTTGAAATAGTTCAACGGGACAGTGGCATCATCAATATCTACGATCGGATTGTTGTTGTTATCAAATGGCGCAATATGCATGAATTTTTCCTAGCTTTCTGTTGGGCCGGAATGGTCGGCCAGAAATTTTTCGAGTGTTGCAGTGTCTGCCATCGCGGGCGCGCAGCCCGGACGTGACACGGTGATGGAGGCGCAAGCAGAGCCACGCAAAATAGCTGTTTTTAAATCGTAACCACCGGCGATTGAGGTCAAGAAGCCAGCCATAAAGCTGTCTCCCGCACCTGTGGGTTTCAGAGCCGAAACCGGATAAATACCCGTGCGAATTTCCTGCCCATCGACAAAAGTAATCGCCCCTTCATGTCCCATTTTGTAGACCACTGCGGCGGCCGTTGTTTGGGAAAGCTCGCGCGCCTTGGCCAGCCCTTTTTCGACGCCACCTGCCATGAAGCCGAATTCTTCGTCATTGCCTACGATCATGTCGCTCTGCGCTGCGGCACGGCTTAAAACATCCGCGGCAACTTCAGCAGATGGCCATGAGTAGGGCCGGTAATCCACATCGAAAATAATGGGCAGACCCGCAGCTCGGGCCAAATCAAATGCATGAAATGTTGCAGCGCGAGAAGGTTCAGCGGCAAAAACGGTGCCCGCGGTAATAAGGGCGCCAAAAGCGTTATAATCAACAGCC
Source organism: Falsihalocynthiibacter sp. CO-5D18 (assembly GCF_041205445.1). Taxonomy (NCBI): domain Bacteria; kingdom Pseudomonadati; phylum Pseudomonadota; class Alphaproteobacteria; order Rhodobacterales; family Roseobacteraceae; genus Falsihalocynthiibacter; species Falsihalocynthiibacter sp. CO-5D18. The sequence goes on from NZ_JBGFCF010000015.1 coordinate 12,707, forward strand.
GACACATCCGATTTATCCATTTGGAAATCGGCCGCACCGTTGCGGTAGATTACCGATTGGTGGTTTTCGACACGGGTTTCATAGACGGCCAGCGAGTTGCGATATTCGCCGCCAACGGGGGTTACATGGGTAGTATTCACGCCGTATCGTTTCAATTGATTGATGCAATACCGCCCGACGCTGTCGTCTGATACGCGCGTAACCAACGCAGCTTTGCCACCAAGTTTGCAAATTCCTGCTGCCATATTGGCTGAAGAGCCACCCAATCCAACTGTCATTGTGACAGCGTCTTCGGTCGCCGTGCCGGGAGGGTCGGGAAAGAAATCCATTCCCGCGCGTCCGATGACAACAAAATTGTTGGATTTAATTCCGTCAAAAAGTGTGGACATTTATAAGCCCTTCCGCTGCCGGGGGCGGGTCGCCTCCCAATCTTTGTGGGCGGTATTTACGCGCTCGCTTTTTGAGGTATGAGGCGTCCCGACTTCCCACCACGCGTGGCCCTCTGTTGTCCAGCCGTCATAAGGATCGACCTTCATAACGATGACATAAGTTTGCGTTGCGGCTTTCGCGCGCGCAAATGCATCCGCCAATTCGGCAGGGTTTTCAATGGTTTCCGCCAGCGCCCCCATGGAGCGCGCATGGGCTTCGAAATCGACACTCACTTGATGTGTAGCGGTGGGGGTGTCCGAAATGAGGTTGTTAAAGCTCTCGTTTCCAGTGTTGTTCTGGAGTTTGTTAATCACCGCAAATCCACCGTTATCCAAGACAAGAACAATCAGTTTCTTTTCGGTGAGGACCGAGGAATAGATATCCGAATTCATCAGCAGGTAAGAACCGTCGCCCGTGAAAACGATGGTGTCTTGGTTTGGTTCGTTTTCGGATTGAGCAATGCGCGCGCCCCAACCACCAGCAATTTCATAACCCATACAAGAGAAGCCAAATTCAACATCGACCGTGCCAATGTCCAAAGTGTTCCAATTTGCGGTGACTTCGGCGGGCAATCCGCCTGCGGCGGCAACGATGCGGTCGCGGGAATCGCACGCAGCGTTCACAACGCCGATGGCCTGTGCATAGGAAGAGGGGCCATTTCCAAGGCTGGTGTTTTGGGCTACATAGGTATTCCACTTGCTGCGTTCGTCGCGGGAAAATGCTGTCCAACCGGCGGGGGTTTGATATCCTGAAAGCTCATCGCTCAGCGCGGTAATTCCCAGTTTTGCGTCGCCCACAACGGTCAACGACATATGTTTCGCCGCATCATGACGCGCGGCGTTCAACCCGATGATCTTTGCGTCCTTCGCGAAGGCTGTCCACGAACCGGTCGTGAAATCCTGAAGGCGCGTGCCCACCGCTAGAATGACATCCGCTTGTTCTGCAATTGTATTCGCCGAATTCGAGCCCGTAACCCCAATAGGACCAATGTTTAGGTCGTGGGTCGCGAGCATGTTGGCGCGACCTGCAATGGTTTCCACCACGGGAATATTATGCGCTTCGGCAAATTTGGTCAGCTCGGATACGGCACCCGAATATTGCACACCACCGCCTGCGATAATCATCGGACGTTTGGCAGACTTTAGAAGCGCCACGGCATCGGCAACCTCCGCCATGTCGGGGGCTTGGCGGCGAATGCGATGCACATGTTCATCAAAGAATACGACGGGGTAATCATATGTCCAACCCTGAACATCTTGCGGCAGTCCAATGAACGCGGGGCCGCAATCGGCGGGGTCCAACAGTGTGGCGAGGGCTGCGGGGAGGGATTGGAGGATTTGCGCGGGATGGGTGATGCGATCCCAAAAACGGCTTACGGATTTGAACGCGTCATTGAGACCAAGGCTCGGATTGCCAAAATGTTCCAACTGTTGCAGCACTGGATCGGGGAGGCGGGTCACAAACGTATCGCCACACAGCATCAAAACTGGGAGGCGGTTGGCGTGGGCCAAGGCGGCACTGGTCAGAAGATTGGCCGTTCCGGGGCCCGCGGAGGCCGTGCAAAACATAAATCGACTCCGCAGATTGGCCTTGGCGTAAGCTGCGGCAGCAAATCCCATGCCCTGCTCATTTTGGCCGCGATAAAGAGGCAATTCATCTTTGTGGGTGTAAAGAGCTTCGCCTAAACACGTGACATTTCCATGACCGAAAATGCCAAAGCCACCGCCACACAGTCGAACGCGTTCTCCATCAATGTCAATGTATTGCGCTGCCAAATAGCGTACAATTGCCTGTGCAACTGTTAGGGTAACCGTCTCGTTCGCTTGTGCCAAAGTGCTCTCCACGCGTAGTCATTTGAGATGCGCAACGTTATGGGTATTGACCCCTGCGCATAAACAAGGTTACATAATTTGCAACCGGTTGCAATAGTGCTTTTACTTTGGGGGGCGGCATGACGAAAATAGGCATAGGGATTGTTGGCGGCGGCTATATGGGCAAAGCGCATGCTGCGGCCTACGGCTCTGTTGGGAGCCTTTTTGAAACCCCATTGCGCCCTGTGTTGGAAATGGTCTGTGCAACGTCGCAGGAAAGCGCACAGACATACCGTGACAAATATGGATTCGCCCGAGCAACGACCGATTGGCGCGCTCTTGTGGAGGATTCAAAAGTTGAGGCCATTGTGATTGCGTCTCCGCAATCAACGCATTGTGAAATCGCGAAGGCGGCATTTGCGATCGGCAAGCCGGTGTTCTGCGAAAAGCCGCTTGGGGAATCTCTGGCGCAAAGCCGTGCTATGCTGGCTGCAGCTGAGGCTTCTGGTTGTGTTAACATGGTTGGGTTTAATTACATTCGTACGCCTGCGTCGCAATACGCCCGCCAGTTGATTGCCGATGGGCGCATTGGCGATGTCACTTGGTTTCGGGGCGAGCATACGGAGGATTTTCTGGCCGATGCCAGTTTGCCAGCAACATGGCGCACGCAAGGCGCGGCCAATGGGACGATGGGCGATTTGGCCCCGCATATGATCAATGCAGCACGGGCGCTGATTGGTCCGATTGCCTCGCTCAATGCAAACGTAGAAACCGTGCATGCCAACCGCCCTGGCGGTATTGTTACCAACGACGATCAGGCGCAAATGATGTGCAAATTTGAGAATGGTGCACAGGGGCATCTGTTCTTTAGTCGTGTCGCGACGGGTCGTAAGATGGGCTACGCCTATGAGATCTTTGGCACCAAAGGCGCAATCCGCTTTGATCAGGAAGACCAGAACGCGCTGCATCTCTATACAATGGAAGGTCCAGAGGCAGAACGCGGTTTTCGCAAGATACTCGCGGGACCAGCCCATCCGGATTATTTGGCATTTTGTCAGGGGCCAGGCCACGGCACGGGGTACCAAGACCTTATCATTATCGAGGCGCATGATTTTCTGCGTGCCATCCACGAAAAACGAAACATCTGGCCGACTTTCTCCGAAGGTATGGAAGTCAATCGGGTCGTCGCCGCTGCACTCGCGTCGAGTGAAAAACAAGCCTGGGTTCAGATCTCAGATTTTTAAAAAGGGTAATAACATGATTAAAATAGGCAATGCGCCCTGCTCTTGGGGCGTGGAATTTGCAGATGATCCGCGTAATCCCGCGTGGCGCAAAGTTTTGCAAGAAAACGCAAGCGCGGGCTTCACCGGCATCGAACTTGGACCTGTAGGGTTTATGCCAGAAGACCCAGCAATATTGGCAGATGCCTTGGCTGAATTTGGCCAAGAACTGGTCGGGGGCGTTATTTTCCGCCCGTTCCATGATCCTGATATGTGGGACAACGTGATGGACGGTGCCGTCCGGACGTGCGAGGCCCTAAAAGCACATGGCGCAGAGCATTTGGTGCTCATCGACAGTATATCCCCACGCCGCGCGCCGACCGCAGGACGCGCGAGCGAAGCTGAGCAGATGGACAAGGCGGAATGGACGGCCTTTCGTGACCGCATCGCCACTGTCGCGCGTTTGGGGACCGAAGAATACGGCCTAAAGGTTGGCATTCACGCCCACGCTGCTGGGTTCATTGATTTTGAACCGGAGTTGGAGCGCCTTTTAAGTGAAGTCGATGAAAACATCCTGAAGATTTGTTTTGATACGGGGCATCATTCCTATGCTGGTTATGATCCCGTTGCGTTTATGAAGCGGCATATTGATCGCATCAGCTATATGCACTTCAAGGATATCGACCCCAAGGTTAAAGCCGATGTTGTGGCCAAGCGTACGGATTTCTACACGGCTTGTGGGCAGGGAATTTTCTGTAATTTGGGCGACGGCGATGTTGATTTCCCCGCTTTACGGCAGTTGTTGTTGGACAATGATTTCAATGGCTGGTGCACCGTTGAACAGGATTGCGACCCTGAGGGCGACACCTCGCCTATCGACGACGCAAAACTGAACCGCAACTATTTGCAATCCATCGGATTCTAGGGAGACACCGCATGAAAAAATTGAAATGGGGTATGATTGGCGGCGGTGAAGGCAGTCAAATCGGCCCAGCACACCGTTTGGGTTCGGGCTTGGATGGATTGTTAGAGTTCACCGCAGGGGCGTTGGATCACCGCCCTGAGCAAGGCATTGAATACGGCCAGCGCCTTGGATTGGGGGATCGCGCCTATGGCGGTTGGCAGGAAATGCTGGAGGCAGAAAAGCAGCGCGGCGACGACAAAGTCGATCTGGTGACGGTTGCCACTCCAAACTCGACGCACTTTGAAATCACCAAGGGGTTCCTTGAGGGCGGTTTCCATGTGCTCTGTGAAAAACCCATGACGATGACCGTCGAAGAGGGTGAAGAGATTGTCAAAATTGCCGAAAAAACGGGTAATATTTGTGCCGTGAATTATGGCTACTCTGGCTATAGTTTGGTGCGCCATATGAAGGCAATGATTGCGCGCGGAGACATTGGCAAGGTGCGGTTGGTGAATGCAGAGTTTGCTCATGGTCATCACGCGGATGCCGCCGACGCAGAGAACCCACGCGTGCGTTGGCGCTATGATCCCGCTTTGGCTGGCGTTAGTGCGCAGTTTGCGGATTGTGGTATTCACGCGATGCATATGGCCAGTTTTGTAACAGGCCAAGAGGTGACAAAATTGTCTGCAGATACAGTGTCTTGTCTGTCGCAACGTGTCCTGGAAGACGACGCAATGGTCAACTTCCGCATGGATGGCGGTGCCGTTGGTCGGCTTTGGACTTCGAGCATCGCGATCGGGCGCCAGCATGGTTTGGGTATTCAAGTTTTTGGCGAAACAGGCGGTTTGCGTTGGAGTCAAGAGCAGCCAAACCAGCTGTTTTACATGCCTCTGAATCAACGGTTGCAGGTCATTGAACGGGGTGAGGCAAATCTCTCGCCTGAAGCGGATCGCACCTCGCGTGTGACCATTGGCCATGCAGAGGGAATGCCTTTGGCATTTGCGAATATCTATACCGACTTAGCCGAAGCAATTCAGGCCCGCAAAGAGGGGCGCGCAATGGATCCTGCGGCCGATTTGTATCCAAAGGCCGTGGACGGATTGCGGTCAATGGCGGCGGTTGTAGCCGTTGCAAAATCGGGAAAATCGGATGGCGTGTGGTTAGACGCTCGTCCGCCGATGTTCCAATAAATTAAGGGCAGGGCGCGGGACGCAAAGTTCCGCGCTCAATCACCTCACAATCGAAAAGATGGGCTTCTGGCGGGATGCTTTGGTCTTGGATCAAAGCTGCAACTCGCTCAATGGAGGCCGAAATAATTTCAACTAAAGGGTTGCTGATTGTTGTAAGGTTGATGTTGGCCCAACTCGCCATTTCCATATCGTTCAACCCGATCAAACCCACATCTTCGGGTACGCGCAATCCGGCGGTTTGCAAGGCGGACAAAGCCCCGATGGAGAGCACGTCATCTCCGCAAAAATAGGCTTGTGCCGGCTTGCTAGCTAAGAGGCGAAGCATTTCTTTACGGCCTGCTTCAAAGGAATAAGCGCTTGCAAAACTGGTCGTGCAAGAAATGCCCTTATGCGCGGCAATTTCGCGGACAAACCCCGTTTCGCGATCAAGGGTGGAGGTGGCATATTGGGGACCACCCAGAAAGGCGACCTCGTTGTAACCCCGTTCAATCAAAGTACGCGCGGCCATTCGGCCTGCTGCAATATTGTCAATCCCTAGAACATCCACAGTTGGGTTTTCCAAATGGCGACCAAATGAATGGACAACCGGTACGCCCGCGTCACGGAATGCCCGAGCAAACCCAGGCTTTAAGGTTGACGAGGCAACAATCACCCCATCAACGGAGTATTGGCGCAGCATTCGCACCGAGGCTTCAGGCTCAGTTTCATCCGTTAAATTGACCAGCAAGGGGCGCAATCCGCGTTCCTGAAGTCCACGCGTAAACAGATCAAAAACCTCAAGGAATATCGGGTTGTGAAAATTGTTAGAGACAAGGCCGATCATTTTGGTGCGGCCTGTGGTCAAGGAGGAGGCCAGCGCGTTCGGGCTGTAGCCCAAAGTCAACGCGGCGCGCATGACTTTTTCGCGGGTCTTGAGGGAAACGGAGGCACCTTCGGTGTAGGTCCGTGAAACGGCTGAACGTGACACGCCTGCAAGCTCGGCCACATTTTTCAGAGTTACGGCCATCGGACCTCTCCTCGATTAATTATCCGCGTCTGTCCTATAGTCAATTGTCGCGAAACGCCACGTGCAAATACCCGCTACGCCAAGGAAAATAACAGCCCACATGGCCCGCCCGGTAGATAATTCAAACAGACCCCATCCAAAGAGAACGGCAACGATTGCCACACGTATCCATATGGGCGCAAAGAAGGGGCCTGTGAGGTCAATTAGTTTCAAGCAGCGCCCGCATATTCAGCGCCGGTTTTCGCACCAGTGATATAGGCTACGACATCCTGCCCATCGGTTTCATCCTTGTTGAGATTGGCCACGATACGTCCTCGGCGGAACACGATAATCCGATCCACCAGATCAAAAACTTGACGCATGTTGTGGCTGACCAAAATAAGGCTTTCGTTCTGTTCTTTCAACGTGCGAATGATGTTTTCAACCTGCGCGGTTTCTTGCACCCCAAGGGCTGCCGTAGGCTCATCCATGATGGTCAGTTTTGACGCAAATGTTGCCGTGCGTGCAATGGCGACACATTGGCGTTGACCGCCTGACATATTGGCAATCGTGTTGCGGATGTTGGGGATTTTAACGCCCGTTTTGACCAAGCCGGCCATTGTTGCTTCGCGCATTGCTTTGTAGTCCAACAAACGAAAGGGGCCAAGAAAGTTCATTTTGGTGACTTCGCGACCCAAAAACAGATTGTCTGGGACGTTAAGATCATCGGCCAAAGCCAGCGTTTGAAACACAGTCTCAATCCCTGCTTCGCGCGCATCCAAGGGGCCGGAAAAATGCACGTCCTTGCCGTCAAAAGTGACCGTGCCACGCGTACGTTGCTCGACGCCGGTGATTTGACGCACAAACGTGGACTTCCCCGCTCCATTGTCCCCCATAATCGCGACGTGTTCGCCCTTGCGTAGGATAAAATCTGCACCCTCAAGGGCGTGAACGCCGCCGTAATGTTTGGTGAGGCCTTTGGTTTCTAGAATAATATCTGACATTTTACTCTCCTAAGACCGAGCTGCCGCACGTTGTTGTTGCAATTGATCGAGGGCAACCGCACCGACGATAATCCCGCCGAGCACCATTTCCTGATAATAGGCCCCGAGCCTTAGGAAGGTGAAGCCCGATGTAATCACACCGATAATCAACGCACCAATCACGGTACCAATGATAGAGCCACGTCCGCCGAACAACGACACACCGCCAATAACGGCCATCGCGATGGCGTCCAATTCGTAGGACAGGCCCATGCCCGATTGCGCGGTCAAGTTTTTAGAGGTCAAAATCACAGCAGAGAGACCAGCGAGCATCCCCGCGATTGCATAGACCAGCACCAGATGACGCGGAACATTGATGCCCGACATCCGCGCGGCCGCTTCGTTGGAGCCAATCGCGTAGGTGTGTTTTCCATAGACCGTGTAGTTCATAATCAAGTGAAATAGTACCGCGAGCGAAAGGAAAATGATCACGGGCATCATACCCGCACCGATTTTCGCATAGGCTTCGGTGGGGAAGGAAACGGGTTTGCCGCTAGACCACCACTGCGCCACACCACGCGCGAAAAGCATCATGCCAAGGGTCGCAATGAAGGGTGGAATGCGCGAATAGGCCACAAGAATACCGTTGACCATCCCAGCAATTATCCCGCAACCTAGCCCGACAAATATAGGAACGATAACTGGCAAATCCAGAAACGCAGGACCGAAAATTGCTTTTGGGTTTGGGCTGCCGTTCACGATCGAAACCTGTGCAAAACTCATGGCGATCATCGCAGTGGCACCCAAGACCGATCCAGAAGACAAGTCGATGCCAGCAGTGATGATCACTTGCGTTACACCCAGAGAGATGATGCCGATAATGGCAACCTGAATGATGATAATCCGCAGACGCTGCTCGTTGAAAATACTGTCAAAGCGGTCGGTTGTGTCGAACAGGAGGCTTTGTCCCATGAATACCGCCCCGAGGACTTCGAAAACAATAACGATCAAAATGAGCGCACCCAAGACGTTCAATTCGTTTGGCCACTGCCGTTTTGTCTTGTCGTAGGTCAGTCCGCCCGTTCCGTGGCTTGTGTCTGACATCAGTCAGCCTCCAAAATTGTGTGGTTTTTGTGCGATATGGGGCAGCGAGAGGCCGCCCCATATGTTGGCTTGAATTGGTAGCTTACTGCATGAATTCGCCGATATTTTCAGGAGTGACCAGCTTGAAGGGAATGAAGACAGTTTTGTCTACAGCTTCGCCTCTTGCCAATTTCAACGCGGTGTCGATGGCGCCTGATCCTTGACCTGCAAGGTCTTGGAAAACAGTTACGTCCATGTCGCCCGCTTGCATGGAAACAAGCGCATCCGCTGTGGCGTCAACGCCGCCAACAACCACGTCATCCATAGAAATACCGGCAGCCTTCATAGCTTGAATCGCACCGATTGCCATTTCGTCATTGTTGCCAAAGACGGCATCAAATGGTTCGCCAGAGGAGATCCAGTTTGTCATCAAATCTTGCGCTTTATCACGTGACCATTCAGCAGTCTGCTTGTCGATCAGTGTGATGAAGTTACACATGTCCATGCCGATAACGTCTTCGAAGTCTTTCGAACGCTGAACTGCTGCTTGGTTGGAAAGCTGTCCCATCAACATATAGGCTTTAGCACCACCAGACTTACCCTGCGCGCGCAAATCTTGACACATGCGGAACGCGGCCAGTGTGCCGGATTCAATCTCGTTGGACGCAACAAACGCCTGACCTACGGGCAACGTGTCCATGTTTACAGGCTGTCGGTTTACATAAACCAGAGGCACACCCGCTGCGGCGGCGGCATTAGACATCGCTTCAGTCGCGTTCGTATCCACAGCATTCACGATGATCGCATCAACGCCGGAAGCGATGAAATTGTTGATCTGGTCAAGCTGTTTTGCAACGTCATCTGTTGCATCTTCAACCTGCAAGCTAACATCGGGTAGGGTGTCGGCATGGTCGGTCATGCCATTGCGCATAACAGTCAAGCCGTTGTCATCAAAACGTGCAACCGATACGCCGATTTGCTCGGCGAAAGCGGTTGTGCTCAACAAGGCTGTGATACCTGCGGCTAAAATAATCTTTTTCATTTGTATCCTCCCATTGCGTGCCCGGCACACAGTTTTTTACCGGGACCTCATATTGAGGCGTTTTTTTTCAGAAGTCTTCCATCGTCATTGTGGCATTCGGAATTAGTCCAAAACTGTTGAAAACAAGGTGTTGGGCTGCGGGGCACCTCAAATATTAATCTCAGAGCGCAAAGCGACAAAAGAAGAAACTTTTACGCCTCGATTTAACTTCAAGATTAATTTTCGGAATGTTCCCTAAGTTCACGACCCACCCTGATTCGTAGTTTACTTTAACCCAGTTTAATATTTTTGCAACCGGTTGCACAGACCGGCGCGATAAGCTCATTCGAAAGAGGAAATCACTGAAGCTGTGACCTCAAGTTGGGTTGCGACATTTTTTCTATCTCAGTTTTCTAATTCTTCGGTGAAGGCTTCGGTTGGTGGTGTCAGACGAATTCGAACTCGTCTCAGCTAGGCTAGGACCCCTGCCCTTTTATGCCGCACAAAGGCCGCGCCACTCAGTCAGTGCGGCGGTGCGGTTGGCCTTGAAGTGATCGCGTTGGGAGAGGCTTCGGTCCTGATTCAAATGGTTGTGGATGGAAGCGTGGACAGCAACGAATTTCTGCAAGGTTCGCATGCGCCTGAAGCGGATCATTGCCCGTTCCCGTCGTCGAAACGGCAAGTGCGAATTTTCAGCGCGATTGTTTTTCCAACGACCCGTTTCCTGTTTCGCCACGTTACCAATTACCTTCATCGCGGCGCCGTATGAGCGAAGTTTGTCGGTTACTAGCACCTCGGCTCTGCCATGACGTTTCATGGTTTTCTTGAGGAATTTCAATGCAGCCTTGCGATTTCGACGTTTCGTAACGTAGCAACTGTCTTAATTCAGGCCGTTATTTTGCGATAATCTTGGCCTGCTTTCAACATCGCATTTATGATGGTTAGTAGCTTTCTTGCGCACGCCGTCACGGCAAGTTTCACTGGTTTTCCTGCATCCTGAAGCTGCTTGCGGAATGCCTTGAAGTTGAAATCATGGCGCGACGCGATGAAAGCCGCGAGATAGAGTGCGCGCCGGACATTAGCCCGCCCACCCCAAATGCGGCGTTTGCCTTAGAATATGCCGGAATCACAAGCGTGCGGCGCCAAGCCAGCAAGTGCTGCGATCTTTCGCCGATCTAACTGTCCGAGTTCTGGCAGTGACGCAATCAGCACTGCCGCCAAAACAGGCCCAACCCCAGGGATTGTTTGCAGTCGAGTGTGATCCTCGACCAACTTTTCATGCTGTTGAATATGGCCGTTTATTTCGGCATCGCAACGCTTGAGATGTCGCGCAAGAATGCGCAGAAGGCCACTGATTTGGCGACGGATCCAAGCGTCACTTGTCTGAGCATGTCGGTTTCGCTCCCGCCCGATTGTCGCCGTGGGTGGTGTCAGACAAATTCGAACTCGTCTCAGCTAGGCCAGTGAGACTGCCCTTTATGCCGCGCAAAGACCGCGCCACTCAGCCAGAGCAGCAGTGCGGTTCATTTTGAAATGATCTCTTTGGGAAAGGCTGCGCTCCTGATTGAAGTGGTTAAAAACGGATGCATGGACGGAAACAAATTTCTGCAAGGTTCGCATGCGCCTAAAGCGGATCATTGCCCGCTCCCGTCGTCGAAACGGCAAGTGCGAATTTTCAGCGCGATTGTTTTTCCAACGACCCGTTTCCTGTTTCGCCACGGCACCAATTACCTTCATCGCGGCGCCGTATGAGCGAAGTTTGTCGGTAACTAGCACCTCGGCTCTGCCATGGCGTTTCATGGTTTTCTTGAGGAATTTCAATGCAGCCTTGCGATTTCGACGTTTCGTAACATAGGACTCCAACACCTCACCCTCGTGATCTACGGCACGCCATAGATAGTGCAGTTCGCCGTTTATCTTCACAAAAACCTCGTCTAGGTGCCATTGCCAATTCGAGTAACATCGCATCCGACTAACCCGTTTTCTACGGATCTCAGCTGCAAACATTGGGCCAAATCGGTTCCACCAGAAACGGACGGTTTCGTGGCTGACATCGATGCCTCGTTCATGCAGAAGATCTTCAACATTCCTAAGCGACAATGGGAACCGAACGTAGAGCATTACCGCTAGACGGATGATTTCAGGACTCGTTTTGAAGTAGCGGAAAGGGGAGCGTTTTGTCATGGACAAACGCTAGTTTCTTGCCCTGCCAGCCTCAAGAGAATTTCCTCTGACAGTGCCCGATCCCTCGTTCGTGGAGTAAATCTTCCACGTTTCGAAGTGAGAGTGGGAATCTGACGTACAACATCACCGCAAGACGGATGATTTCAGGAGACGTCTTGAAATAGCGAAAAGGAGCGCGTTTTTTCATGACACAACGTTAATTGGTAGCCCTGCCCTTCTCAAGTCAGTTTCCTCTGACAGTGCCCTCTGTTGGTAAAGTCAGAACAAAGCCAAAGGCAATAAGTTTGAGAGCACATGGAAGGGCGACATAGGCGAAAGTCAGTGTTGACAGAGCTTCTGGGCTATTGCTTTGACCAGGGGTAAAGCCGCTTTGTTCCAGAAGCGGCAATACGGTGAAAGCCGCCAGTGCGAGCCCAAGTTTTCCGGCAAATGACCAAATGCCAAACGCCGCCGATGCATTCAGCCCGGCCTTTGTCAAAGCAACGGAAAACATAGTGGGCAGGACGACCATGTCAGCCCCCAAGGCGGCACCAGACGCAACGCAAATGATCGCAAATCCAACCGCATTCCCTGGCGCCAGAAAACCCGCGCCAACGAAGCCAGCAATTGCAAGCGGCATCGCGATCGTCAAGATCGTCTTACTGCCGAAGCTTTGGCTAAGTGCTGCCCAAAGCGGGACGCTCAATCCGGCGCACAGAAAAAACAGAACCAAGAAACCACCGGCTTTTCCGCTAAGTTGCAGACGATCTTCGACAAAAAACAGGAACAAGGTCGAGGTCAACGCCACAGGCATGCTATTGGCCAATGCCAGCGCCAAAAGCTTCAAAGCCCCGGCTTTGGCTAGGCCAGACACAGAAATGCCCTCCCCTAAGATTGGGGTGCGGCGCCAGATCGGAAAAGTTACAATCGCGGCGAAAACAGCGATGGCACCCAGCAAGAAACCAAAGGCTGGGTATCCTAAACCCTTAGCTCCCAATCCGACAAAAATAGCTGGGGCGATCGCTGCAATCACAACGCCGCCCAGCATCCCGCCTTCGCGAAAGGCGGCAAGCGTCAACAATTCGCGCGGGTCAGGACGTTTGGCCAGTGTCGCACTTCGGCCATACAACAAGATAATCCCAAGGCTATAGGATGAGAAGAGCAGGATCAGGATGGCCACTAATTCTGTCGTCGCCATGGGGCCCGGGGTGATCGAGAAAAGCAGCGGAAAGCCAATTGCAAGCCCGCCTGCCGCAAGCATGGCAAACATCGTTTGCGCGTTTGGCCAGCGATCAATGGCCCAGCCAATCAACGGATCCTGAACCAGATCAATCAGGCGGATCAACAGCAAGACTGTCCCGATCACACCCAATCCGATACCAAGATTGATCGACGCAAACCGTGGTAAATGGATGTACAGAGGGATGCCAGCCGCGGCCAGCATCAATGCGTAAAGGCTGACGCGCGGGTAAACCATCATTCACCTTTTAACTTGCGGGTAAAGGCCTTGGACCGGGTGTTTTGGCCAACAAAAATGGCCATAAATTGTTGCTTGAGCTGAGGGTGCGTAAGGGTGCACACACGCATGCCATTGCGCCAGAACCCGATCTGGTCCTGCCCACGCGACACTGCCAGATACTGATCCCCTTTGCTGACATCATCAAAGCACTGGCCAAGCTGCTCGCGCAGCGGCAACGGGTGCCCCAAACGGTCCAGCTCTTTAAGGGTTGATTCAACCAGATCTTTCTTGGTCAGATTGCGAAGATAATTCAGCTCGATTGCGAAATCTTGGCTCCAATCCAGCGGCGCACCGTCTGTTGTGTAAAGACGGGCTTGATAGAGCGGGAATCCCATGAACCGAAGAGTCGCCTCACCGCGAACTTGCAGCGTTGAAAGAACGGTTTTCACTGTCGACGCCTGCAAAAATGTCGGAACCGCCAAAACAACAAGGATCACAAGAGCCCTAAGCATGCGCCAGCTCCACTTGCACCACATTTGTATGGCTAACGGCAAACGAGGCCGCGCAAATTTCCATGCAATACTGCCAGTTTCGAAAGAAAGAGTCACCATACCCCAGTTCGGTGATTTTGCAATTCTGCGAAACCAGGCTTTCTGACCAAATTCTACAGGTCTTGGCATAGTCCTGGCCAAAGGCGAAACTGTCTCGGACCTCAAGGCCAACGTTTTTGGCCTGTTGGGAAATCACCCTGTCGGATAGCAAAATGCCCCCGGGAAATGCATACTGGCGGATATATTCGGACGAGGTTTTGTAGGTCTCAAAAAAACTGTCTTTGACGGTGATCGCCTGTAATACGACACGCCCGCCTTCGGCCAGATTGCGTTTCCACACATCGAAATAGCTGGGCCAATATCTTTCCCCGACAGCCTCGATCATTTCGATGGAGACGATGTTGTCAAATCGCCCATCGATGTCTCGATAGTCACGCAACTGGATGTCTGCGCGTCCTTCCAGACGGCAGACGGCATAGCTGTGCTGGCTTCGGGAAATGGTGACGCCAGATAGGATGCAGACAAGCCCGCAATTCCGCCCCCAACAATGGCGATTTTCTTTCGGGGGCCCTCAGTTTGATCTAGCATTAGAACCTCTTTATCTTCTTGTATTTAGAGGGATACGCTGGGTATCACGGATTGGATCACCTATCCCTTGCAAAAATACTTATCGAATAAGGTGATCCGGATGGTTCGCGCGCGTGCCTGATCTATAATGATGGAACACAAACAATCTCAAACGGTGGTTTCAGACTAATTCGAACTCGTCTCAGCTAGGCTAGGATCCCTGCCCTTTTATGCCGCACAAAAGCCGCGCCACTCAGTAAGAGCCGCGTTGCGATTGGCTTTGAAATGAACTCTTTGCGATAGACTGCGATCCTGATTGAAGTGGTTGAAAACGGATGCGTGAACGGAAACAAATTTCTGCAAACTTCGCATTCGACGAAAGCGGTGCATCGCTCGCTCTCGTCGTCGGAACGGCAAGTGTGAATTCTCAGCGCGATTGTTTTTCCAGCGTCCTGTTTCCTGTTTCGCCGCGTTACCAATCATCTTCATCGCGGCGCCGTATGAGCGAAGTTTGTCAGTGACTATAATCTCAGGCTGGCTGTACCGTTTCATCGCTTTCTTCGTAAATTTAAGGGCTGTGCCCTCATCGCGGCGCTTGGTGACGTAACTTTCCAACACCTCACCTTCATGATCAACCGCTAGCCATAAGTAGTGACGTTCGCCGTTTACTTTCAAAACAAACCTCATCTAGGTGCCACTGCCATTGAGGCCAGGATCGCAATCGTTCCACTCGTTTCTTCCGTATCTCAGACGCAAACATTGGCCCGAACCTGTTCCACCAAAACCGAACCGTTTCGTGGAGTAAATCCTCCACGTTTCGAAGTGAGAGCGGAAACCGAACGTAAAGCATCACCGCTAGACGGATGATTTCAGGGCTCGTTTTGAAATAGCGAAAAGGGGAGTGTTTTGTCATGGCCCTAAGCTAGTTACTTACCCCGCCCCGCCCCGCGCAAGTCAGTTTCCTCTGACAACACCATGCTCCCTCTTGTCGAGATGGTTTTGAAATAGGTCCCGCCGTGTCGTCTTCTTGGCCATGTGCGGATGTATATGGACCCCGCCTTTCAGAAAGTGGCAAACTTAGTCGATGTAGATTGTGCTGGTTTCAGGACCGGAGTGATCATTTTGTTCCGCGCCGTTTCGGGAGACTTCAATAACTCCAACACCAGATCGGCGGCGCTCTCCCCGATTTCTTTCGACATCGGGTCAATAGTGGTCATTGTCGGCACGCAGACCTCAGCAATATCGTATGCCCCAAACCCAGCGATTGCGATTTGATGAGGAACAGCTATGCCGCGGCGTTGACACTCGGACAACGCGCCAAAACCCACAAGATCAGACACGCAAATCACCGCATTCGCATCAGGAAACCGTTCAAGTAATTCGCTCATCGCTTTTGCACCCTTTTGCATAGGACCTTGCGGCGCACCAGAACCGACCAAAAGATCAGTCGGCAATCCATGGCTCGCCATAGCCGCTTGAAAACCACGGCGCCGATCTTGTCCACGCGTGTCGCTTTCAGAATCGCCACCCATAAACGCAATACGCGTGCGCCCTTGCTGAACGAGATGATCTACAAGTAGCTGCATCGTATCTGCATTGGAAAACCCAACTACATGGCCAATTGGGCTATGCGGATTGTCCCATGTTTCAATGACAGGCACACCGGCCCCTATCAACATTTGACGGGCCTTGTCGGTGTGGTGTCCACCTGTGACGATTATCGCTTCAGGGCGACGGCGCAGGAATTGACCGATCAGCTGCTCTTCGCGCTCCAATTCATAATTAGTATGTCCTAGCAGCACCTGGTAGCCCGCTTGGCTAAGCTTGTTGGTCAGCGCCACAACGGTCGCGGCAAAATTGGCATTATTAAGGGACGGAATTGTCACCGCGATAAAATCACTGCGCTTGGTGCGAAGGTTCGCGGCTGTCATATCAAAAACGTAGCCAAGCCGGTTCGCCGTTTCGTGTATTTTTGCCCGAGTCGCAGCCCCCACAGAAGCCTCTTCCTTGAAAGCGCGACTGACCGTCATAACGGACAAGCCAGTAGCTCGCGCTACGTCTTTCATAGTTGGGCTACGCTTCATAGAGCTTCCTTATATGTGATCGATACCACTTCTGGCGAGTTCATCTCGGACTTGCAACCAAATCATGCGCTAACAAGCCTTGGTGGCAACATGGTGGTGGATCCGACCCTTAAAGAACCGCGGCAGCAATGCTTCTGTCGCTTTTTTACCCTCCGTCCTCGCGGGCGAATTCAACGCAGTGGTCACGGCGGTGAGATCATCGTAATCGATCTCCATGATCAAGGGGAATTCTGGCGCGCCAGGATCGGCCTCCTCGGTGAACGTTACACGCACTGCTCGTGCACCGGGGAATGCCTGCCACTTAGGCAAGAGTTCATCCATTATAGCTGCGCGAAACGCGTCCGTCTTTCCCGCGTGGATTGTTCCTTCAAACATTGCAAATCTCGTGATCATTCTGCCAACTCCTCTGGGCCATTGAAATATTCCATCAATGCCGCTTGATCCTCGCCGCCCAATCCGGCGGCCGTCAGCAGGCGGTGCACTTCGGCGCAAACGGCGGTCATCGGCATGGCGGTGTTGGTACGCCGCGCCAAATCTTGGGCGCCATTCAGATCCTTGACCATATTGTCTATTCGGCCTGTGCGACGATAATCTTTGGCGACGTAACGGGGCATGTATTCTTGCAATATTGCGCTATCTGCGCGCCCACCTTTTAAGGCGATCGGGATTTTTGCCGCATCAACACCGGCATCAAGTGCCAATTTTGTAGCCTCAGCCACCGCCAGAAAGTTGAGCCCGCATAGAACCTGATTGATAAGTTTTGTTGTCTGCCCTGCTCCAACGGGCCCCATATGCGTGTAATTCGAAGCGACATGTTTCAGCACATTATGCGCGTCCGCGACGTCTTGCGCATCGCCGCCCGCCATCAACGTCAACTCTCCGATCAATGCCTTGGGTGCACCTCCCGATAGCGGACTATCGACCCAGCGCAACCCTATCTCTGATGCCTTCGCGGCAAGGTTCTTTGTTGCTTCGGGGTCAATAGAGGACATATCGATAATCAGTGTGCCGGGCTTAGCACCCTCCGCCACGCCAGCTTTGCCAAACACGGCGATGTCTACGATGCGCGGCGCATTAAGGCTGGTGATGACATAATCACTCGCAGCAGCGGCCGCGGCGGCAGACTCTGCGGCCACGGCGCCATGTGCGACCAATTCCGCGACTTTGTCGGCATCTAGATCAAAGACTGTGAGCTGATTGCCGGTTTGTGCCAAACGGGTGCCAATCGCACCGCCCATGGCTCCTGCGCCAATTAATGCGACCTTTACTGACATTTTGTATCCTTATAAAAATGGGCGACCAGTTCGGCTACGATCGCATCCGGGCTCTGGGCAATATCGACTCTAACTGCGTTTTCATCCGGTGCGGGTGGTTCAAGAGTTGATAACTGACTGTCAAGCAAGGCAGGCGGCATAAAATGATCTGTACGCGCAGCCATCCGGCCCGCAATCACATCGCGAGTGCCGTCAAGATGCAGAAATGTGACGGCACCACGTGCAGCTCTGCGGATGATATCGCGATAGCTACGCTTGAGAGCAGAGCAAGCAACGACCAACGGAAGCTTGTGATCTACAAAGGTGCGTCCGACGGCAGCGAGCCATGGACCACGATCAGCATCGTCCAAAGGAATACCCGCTGCCATCTTTGTAATATTAGCAGCTGAATGCAGATCATCGCCATCTATAAAATCCGCACCCAACTGGACGGCAAATTCCGCCCCAATCGAAGACTTTCCGCAACCCGCTACACCCATGACCACGAAGCGTTTCATCATAGAGAAGCAGTGATGCCGCCATCCACAAACACTGTCGTGCCATTCACAAAAGAGGACGCGTCGGAGGTCAGAAAAATACACGCCCCAACCAGTTCTTTGACATTGCCCCACCGTCCTGCCGGCGTACGCTTTGCTAGCCACGAGGAGAATTCGGGATCTGCTACAAGAGCCGCATTCAAGGGCGTATCAAAATATCCAGGAGCCAAAGCATTGCATTGCAATCCATGCCGCGCCCAATCTGTCGCCATCCCCTTTGTGAGGTTCCCAACTGCCCCTTTCGTCGCCGTATATGGTGCAATTCCGGGGCGCGCGAGTGCGGTCTGAACGCTTGCGATATTCACAATTTTACCCTTACCACGTTTGATCATATGGTTCGCGCATGCCTGACCGACGTGAAACACGGATGCAATGTTGGTTTGCAGCATTTTTTCGAACATATCAGCTGGAAAGTCTTCAAGCATTTCGCGGTGCTGCATGCCTGCATTGTTTACTAGGATATCAATCGGGCCGGTTTCTGCCTCAAATTTATCAACAGCCGCGCGTACTCGAACATGATCCGTAGCATCAAAAGCAAGCACCTCAACTACCGCGCCGTCTTCCCGCAATCTCGCTGCAGCAGCGTTTAACTTGGCGGTGTCGCGCCCGTTCAGCACGATCGACGCGCCCGCAGATGCAAGGCCGCGCGCAAGGGCAAAGCCTATTCCCTGAGACGACCCCGTTATCAGAGCTCGCTTACCTGTCAGGTCAAACAATTGAAGGCCCATTTTTCGAATCCCTTTTAATATCAGTACCCAATTTATGTTATCGATAACAAATTTTGTCAATAGACCACTTAACAAACGAAGTTACGACTGGACGGCTCCAATTGTCTGATCTATGTTATCGATAACAAATTCAGTCGAACCGCAGGAGTGCACAATGACAAAACCAGATATTCTTCAGGTTGGTTACTATCCGGACTGGGACCAAGAACCGCTGGATGAAGCATTCAACATGCACAAATATTTCGAAGCTGATGACAAAGCTACATTCCTTGCCAAGGTAGGTCCAAGCATCAAAGGCATCGCAACGCGTGGTGAACTCGGGACCACGCAGGCCATGCTCGATGCGTGCCCCAATCTCCAAGTAGTTTCGGTTTACGGCGTTGGCTATGACGCGGTCGATGTGGCTGCCTGCACTGCACGCGGTATCCATGTAACAAACACGCCCGATGTGCTGACAAGCGACGTGGCCGACCTTGGCGTAGCGATGATGCTCGCCCAGTCGCGCGGCATGATCGGTGCATCCCAGTGGGTCCGTGACGGGTCTTGGGAGGCAAAGGGTCTGTACCCGTTGCAATCGCGCGTTTGGGGCAAAAAGGCCGGAGTCCTGGGCCTTGGGCGGATCGGGTTCGAGGTCGCTAAACGGCTCTCGGGTTTCAATCTCGACATCGCCTATAGTGATGTCAGCGCCAAAGGCTACGCGCCGGACTGGACGTTTATCGCAGATCCGATTGCACTCGCGAAACATGCGGATTTCTTGTTCGTAACCCTCGCTGCATCCACTGACACGCGCCATATCGTTGGCAAAGAAGTATTGGATGCCCTTGGGCCTGATGGCATGGTCATTAACATCTCACGTGCGGCCAACATCGACGAAGAGGCATTGTTAATTGCGCTGGAAAACAAGACCGTCGGTGCCGCTGCATTGGACGTGTTTGAAGGCGAGCCGGCCTTGAACCCACGTTTTCTTGCGTTAGACAACGTGATGGTCCAACCGCACCACGCGTCTGGCACCTTTGAAACACGCAAAGCAATGGGTAAGCTGGTGCGTGACAACCTGATTGCGCATTTCGCAGGCAATCCACTTTTGACGAAGGTAAATTAGGATGAAATCGCTTGTCATTCACGCAGCAAATGATCTGCGCATCGAAGACCATGACATCACCCCACCCGCCAGCGGCGAGGTACAGATCACCATGGCCATTGGAGGTATTTGCGGCACCGATTTACACTATTATAACCACGGTGGGTTTGGCGTCATCAAGCTGCGCGAGCCGATGGTACTTGGACATGAAGTCGCCGGACACATCACTGAACTAGGCATTGGTGTTGAACACCTAAAGCTTGGCCAACTTGTAGCCATTTCCCCGTCGCGGCCCTGCAATACATGTAAGTTTTGCCTAGAGGGCGCGCAAAACCAATGCCTGAACATGCGTTTCTATGGCTCAGCCATGCCATTCCCGCATATCCAAGGCGCGTTCCGCCAAGTGTTGAATGTTAGTGACAGCCAATGCGCAGTCGCAGACGGCATAACTCCGGGCGAAGCCGCAATGGCTGAACCACTTGCCGTTTGCCTGCACGCGACGCGGCGGGCGGGCAACTTGGTCGGGAAGTCAGTGCTGGTGACCGGCTGTGGCCCTATTGGCATCCTGTCCATCCTATGCGCCCGTCGCGCCGGTGCGGACCTGATTGTGGCAACAGATCTGAGTGATTACACACTACAAATGGCGCGCGCTGCGGGAGCAGATAAAGTTATCAACATGGCGCAAAATCCCGATGGATTGGCAGAGTTCACACCGGACAAAGGCACGTTCGACGTCTTGTATGAATGCACGGGTGCGGCCCCCGCGCTGGCGGCAGGCATTCACGCGATGCGCCCGCACGGCACGATCATGCAGCTTGGGCTTGGCGGGGACATGACCCTACCGATGATGGCTATCACGGCTAAAGAGCTGTCACTCAAGGGGTCGTTCCGGTTTCATGATGAATTCCAAACCGGTGTCAGTTTGATGCAAAAAGGGTTGATCGACGTGAAGCCGCTGATCACGCACACCGTCAGCATTGATGATGCTGTTGCAGGGTTCAAGCTGGCGTCAGATCGCACGCAGACGATGAAAGCACAGATTAGTTTCGCTTAAGGTCCAGCCATTCATAATAGGCGGAGTGGTCTTTCTCGCCGCCGTTATGGACTTCAACAAAATCGCGAAACCCTGCTGTGATCGTTTCTGAAAGTGGCAAAGACAGACCCGCTGTATGTGCCAAGGTCATCGCGTTGTTGAGATCTTTAAGTTGCGCGACAGAGCGACCACCGGGGGTAAAATTACCCTCGACCATGCGTGCACCGTGCAGATCAAGGATACGACTATCGGCAAACCCGCCACGCAGGGCGTCGCGCAACGCAGCCTTGTCACACCCCCCTGCCTCGGCCAATCGCATAGCCTCAGCCACCGCGCCAATCGTGGTTGCGACGATCAATTGGTTGGCCAATTTCGCGACCTGCCCTGCGCCTACTTCCCCCAAATGCGTTGCCCGACCAAGCAAATTAAAAACAGGGGTTGCACGTAGGAATGAAGCCTTTGAGCCACCAACCAAGATCGCGAGACTTGCGGCCTCGGCACCCGTCACGCCGCCTGACACTGGCGCATCCAGGTAGGCCAACCCGATACTTTCGCTTTGCCTTGCCAGTGCCCGATCTGTGTCAGGATCAACGGATCCCATATCTATGATTAGCCCACCTTTCGCCGCAGCGTGCATCGTAAGGTTATCCAAAACTGCGCGCGTTGCAGGACCATCCAATAGCATGGAAATCACGCACTCCGCACCTTTTACAGCTTCCTGCGGAGTTGCACGGACATTACATACATCCCCAAGGGCCTTCGCCTTGTGCTCACTGCGATTCCACACGGTCACGTCGTGCACAGCGGCCAAATGGCGTGCCATGGGCGCACCCATTAATCCGGTGCCGAGAAACGCAATTTTCATATGTCAGCACCGATTGAATTCAGCGCCGCCACTGCGACCTCAATGTCTTGCTGACCTGTGCCCGACCCGACACCGATCCCTCCCAGCACAACGCCATTTACAATAATCGGCAAACCTCCTGGTAAGCCAGTCATGTGGCCGCCTGTCGCGACCCCAATTGCTGGGCGTACGCTCTCCGGAATATTGGATGAAGCTCCACCGGTCGATGCAGCTGTCAACGCCTTAGCTTTTGCCGACTTGCGGCTCAGAAACTTGGCACCCGTCATCCGGATTTCCGCAATCAACTGCCCGCTGGCATCGACAATAACAATACATTGCGGCTGGCCCATCTGTTCAGCGGCTTCCACACCCGCTGTAAGCATCCCCATCGCTCCCCGATGGGTGAGCAATTTGGTGTCCATAGTTGCAATCATAATAGCCTTCTTTCGTTTTGAAGATGCGAGCAGTTATCGATAACACTTACCCAGACTAGGAAATAAAACACAAATGTCATTTCACAAAAACCATGGCAAGTGTGTGACCGCAATGTCTGGGTCGCATCGGTCAAGTTTCTCGCAACTAGGACGAACTGGTTCAGTATCTGAACTGTTTACTTTTCTCGGACCATCACAATGACAGAATCATACGCTACGCGCCCGTTACAGGTTTGTTGACATTTGGCAGGCCGCCCAGCTTCGACAATGGCTAAACCCGTACCGCGTGGGGCGCTTGGTCTCGTGGTGACATTGAACCCACCGCGTGCCGCATGGATAGCCAAGTAAAAACGCCGATTGTTGCATCCCCGCCTAGCTTTTCCTTTCAAACCTTGCCTCGGAGACAGGTAAAGACACATACTTTTCACTTTACCAACGTGCCCGAAGGTGACTCCACCTGATCGGATTGAGGCGATCAGGTTCCCAGTGCGCCCT
Organism: Falsihalocynthiibacter sp. CO-5D18; assembly: GCF_041205445.1. Lineage (NCBI taxonomy): Bacteria > Pseudomonadati > Pseudomonadota > Alphaproteobacteria > Rhodobacterales > Roseobacteraceae > Falsihalocynthiibacter > Falsihalocynthiibacter sp. CO-5D18. The sequence goes on from NZ_JBGFCF010000015.1 coordinate 35,582, forward strand.
CCCCTTAGTTAAAATGAAAACTATGGTTATTGACAGAAAGTTGTTGCAAGTGTTATCGATAACATTCAATATGTGTTATCGATAACATATCTTGGGACATTTGCAATCCCAACTATAGTATTCGATTATTCGACTCTGGCGCCTGATTTAGCCTGTTGAAATTTGCTTTGGGAGGAGCGCATGAGTAAACTTGCCGAAAGGTTATGGAACTCCATTGAAGCCGTAATAGCGGTTCTTATGATTGTCATGATCGCTTTTGTTTTCACAAATGTGGTATTGCGCTACGGCTTTTCGTCAAGTTTGCGGCCTTCAGTCGAGTTATCAAGAATGTGCTTTGTATGGGTAGTCATGCTTGGCGCGGTGGTCGTATTGCGACGTGATGAACATCTCGCAGTGACTGAAATATCAGATGTTCTTTTTCCTCGTGCCGTCCCCTTTCTGCGACGCCTCGGTTGGGTAATTATCTTGTTCGCCGTTGGTATGCTGTTTTGGGGGTCGTTCCGCCAAATGATGGCCAATTGGAACAATATTTCACAACTTACTGGGCTGCCTTCAGGGCTCTTCTATGCAGCCGGCGTTATTTCTGGTGGCTTGATGGCCTTCGTAGCAGCCGTGCGAATTTTCTATCCCGATGCGTTCGCCACTAAAGATGGACCCACACTATGACTCTGGCAATTTTCCTCAGTGTTCTGCTGTTCTCGATCATGCTTCGATTGCCCGTCGCGTTCGCACTGTTGTTGTCGTCCATCGCGCTCATGTTTTACATGGATACGTTCAGCGTTGATATTCTTGCACAGTCGCTGATCAACGGTGTAGATAGTTTTCCGCTGCTAGCGATTCCATTCTTCCTTGTGGCGGGCGAGGTTATGTCCGTTGGTGGCCTCTCGACGCGTATTGTGCGGATGGCGACGATGTTTGTTGGGCACCGTAAGGGTGGCTTGGGGTACGTTGCGATTTTCACTTCGGTCTTGTTGGCCGGTCTCTCTGGATCGGCTGTCGCCGATGCCGCCGCTTTGGTTAGCATTCTGTATCCGATGATGAAACAAGCCGGATATCCAGAAGGACGCTCTATGGGCTTGCTGGCGTCTGGTGGTATCATTGCCCCAGTTATTCCACCCTCACTGCCACTGATCTTGGTCGGTGTTGCGGGCGGAATTTCGATTAAGGATTTGTTCTTGGGTGGGATTGTCCCTGGGCTACTGATGGGGCTAACGCTTATTCTGGTCTGGTCTATTCTTGTACGCAACGAGGATCTGCCTGTTGCACCCAAGGCCCCGTTGGCCGAAAAAATGGCCTCGTTGCGTGAAGGCATTTGGGCACTCCTGATGCCTGTTATCATCATCGGCGGTATTCGGTTTGGAGTCTTCACCCCCACAGAGGCTGCGGTTGTCGCTGCGGTTTATGCGCTCGTTATCTCCACGTTTGTTTATCGAGAGATGACTTGGAGCAAGTTTTATTTGGTACTGAAAAATTCTGGACGCGCAACTGCAATGGTCATGTTTCTTGTCGGCTGCGCTATGGTTGCGGCATGGCTCATTACTGTGGCGCAGTTGCCGCAACAGCTGGCAGTACTGCTTGGGCCATTTATCGATAATCCGCGCACTCTGATGCTGTTGATTATGTTGCTGGTTTTGGCCGTCGGCATGGTCATGGATCTGGCGCCTACCGTGCTTATCCTTGTGCCGCTGCTGATGCCTGTCATTAAATTGGCGGGGATCGATCCAGTCTATTTCGGGCTGATGTTCGTGATCAATTGTTCCATTGGATTGATCACGCCACCAGTCGGCAATGTTCTGAATGTTGTTTGTGGTGTTGGCCGCGTGCCAATGTCCAAGGCTGTCAAAGGGGTGCTCCCTTTCATAGCTGCATATTTGGTGCTCTTGGGGCTGTTCATAGCTTTCCCGGACATCATAATCGTGCCGATGAAATTCATCACCGGCTAAATTGTCCTCGGAGGAGAAAACAAGTGAAATCTTTTATGAAACCAATGGTGCTTGCTGGCACAATGATTTTTGGCGCTACATTCGCTACAGCTGAAACAACGCTAAAGTTGGCGCACGCAGCACCGGAATCCGACCTCCAGCAAACAATGTCTCTGTTCTTCAAAGAGCAAGTCGAAGCACGCACGGACGGCAACGTCATGGTCAACATTTTCCCATCCGGTCAATTGGGCAACGATGCACAGATGATTGACGGAATTCGTTCCGGCATTATCGATTTGGCAATGGTTGGGTTGAACAACTACTCCGGTTTAATGCCTGAGTCCGCAGCTTTCACTTTGCCTTTCATGTTTCCAACCCGCGAAGCGGCCTATCAGGTTCTAGACGGACCGGTCGGTCAAGGCGTACTGGATCAAATGGGTGAATTTGGTCTTAAAGGTCTAGGTTTTCCAGAAAACGGCTATCGCAACATGACCAACAATCGCGGCCCAATAAAAGTACCAGCTGATGTTGCGGGCCTCCAAATGAGGGTTAACAACTCTATCGCGCTCAACGACATGTTCTCGGCCCTTGATGCAAACCCTCAGCAAATTCCAGTAGCCGAACTATACACCGCCTTGGAAACTGGTGTTGTCGACGCGCAGGATCACCCGATTGGTGTGACTCTTTCGTTTAAGTTCTATGAAGTGCAGAAATTCCTCAGCCTGACCCAGCACGCCTATTCACCGTTGGCACTTGCGATGAATAATAATGCTTTTGAAGGTTTGTCAGCAGATGAACAGACGGTTATTCTTGAGGTGGCAGCAGAAGCCGTTGCGATGCAGCGCGAGTTGAGCATCGCGAAAGAAGACGAAATGCTTGCCGCACTGGAAGCCGATGGAATGACAATCAACCGCGACGTTGATGGAAACGCATTTCAAGAGGCTATTAAACCAGTTTGGGAAGCCTTTATCGAAACCAATGGTGACGGCCTTGTGAACGCTATCCTTGAAGCTTCTAACTAAGTCAATTTCTTAATCTTTGGACCCCGCCGACACTCGGCGGGGTCCAATTTGTTTGGAAACACAAACTTTGCCTAGGGTCAGGACTCGTTAAATCCAAAATATCACGATTTCTGCGATGCATATTGAGGAGAAAAAAGTGTGTGCACAGCGGTCATATCGAGTTGATATACGCCTCCAGTCTTTGAGTTTATCGAACATGTTTTCGACCTTATGCCTCTGTTTATGCGAAGCCTTATTGTATTCTATCAGACGCTTTCGGTTCCTCCTTAAGGGAATGCAGGGGGCTATCCCTTTGTCCAGTAAGCCATCCCTGAACCAGTCCGCGTCGTAACCTCGATCAGCAAGGAGGTGCTTGGCCGCCGGGAAATCGGCCAGCAATAGTTCGGCCCCTTTTTTTGGAGGCTGCAAGCGGTACGATGCGCCTTGAGGTGCGTCGCGTCTATCTGCAATTGTTTCGGCGTGTCCTGAGATGATAAGGCTTTAAAATATTATTAAATACGCCTAACCTGCTCCAGCGGATGAAGCGATTATACAGGGTCTTATGCGGGCCGTATTCGGGGGGAGCATCCCGCCACTGCAACCCACGTTTCAGGACATGGATGATGCCGTGTTGTTTTGCACTGAGAGCTGACCCGGTAGCCCCATAAATTTTCACTGAGAATTGACCCATGTAAACACACTACCCTGACGGATTTGGTCGGGGAGATATGGAGTGATCGACATGGGATTTTTAAGTGTAATACGACGTTGGGCATTGCGTGAAGAGATGCCAATTCGAGAGATTGCCCGCCGGACGGGTCTGTCTCGTAACACAATTAAGAAGTACCTGCGTGAGGGCGCTGTTGAGCCGAAGTTCAAGACGCAGTAGATCAGTCACGATGACATGTGGTGGACCAAAGCGCTTCATTGTTTTTCTGAGGAATTTCAACGCCGCTTTGCGATCCCGGCGCTTGGTGACATAACTTTCAAGCACCTCGCCCTCGTGATCCACGGCCCTCCAGAGATAGTGGGTTTCACCGTTGATTTTTACAAACACTTCGTCCAAATGCCATTGCCAATTCGAATGAGCTCGAAGGTGCTGAACCCGTTTTCTTCGGATCTCCGCGGTGAACAACGGACCGAACCGGTTCCACCAAAACCGCACAGTCTCATGGCTAATTTCGATCCCGCGCTCATGCAACAAATCCTCCACATTCCGGAGTGACAGAGGGTACCGAACGTAAAGCATCACTGCCAGGCGGATGATCTGCGGGCTCGTCTTGAAGTACTTGAATGGGTCGCGTTTTGTCATCCTGCGACGCTAGGCGTTCACCCTGCCCGCCTCAACCGGTTTTCTTCTGACAGTGCCAGGTACAATGCTAGAAGCATAACCTACAGATCATTTCCATAACGGATACAATCGTCGTCAAATCTCTATTTCTTTGCGTTGCTGTTCACAAATGTGTTATGGACTTCCACGAGAATTTTTTTCTACCTGAGGCAAATGCCAGGCGGGAACCTTCAACGATTATGGAGGATTCAAATATGGCAAATCTAATAACTTTAGACGGCAAGGGTGTATCGATCGATTCGGAAGCAATCGAAACCCTTGCAGCGTCACTACGTGGCAGCATTTTTAAAGACGGCGATGCCGGATATGACGAAGGCCGTACAATTTGGAATGCAATGGTGGATCGCAAACCCGGTCTGGTCGTTCGGGCGATGGGTACGAGCGACGTTCGCAACACGGTAAACTTTGCTCGAGAGAATAACCTTTTGATGGCAGTCCGCTCGGGTGGGCATCAGATCGCCGGACATGCCGTTGCGGATGGGGCATTGCTTCTTGATCTGTCCCAAATGCAGTCGGTTCGCGTTGATCCAAAAGCAAAAACGGCTCGCGTTGAACCGGGCGCCGCTTTAAGTGATGTCGATTTTGAAACACAGTCGCACGGGCTGGCGGTTCCGATGGGAATTAATTCAACAACGGGTATCGCCGGGTTGACGCTCGGTGGTGGATTTGGCTGGATTACTCGCAAATACGGCATGACCATCGATAACTTATTGTCCGCGGATATTGTGACCGCCGATGGAGCGATGGTGAAGGCAAGCGCATCCGAAAACCCCGATCTCTTTTGGGCAATCAGAGGCGGCGGCGGTAACTTTGGAGTTGTAACTTCGTTTGAGTTCCAACTTCATGACGTCGGTCCCGAAGTGTTGGCTGGGTTGATTGTGCATCCAATTGAGGACGCCGGATCTTTGCTGCGAGAATTTGAGGGAATTGCCAATTCTGCTCCTGACGAGTTGACTGTATGGGTTGTGATGCGCAAGGCGCCACCGCTGCCCTTCCTTCCCGAAGACTGGCACGGGAAACCCGTTTTAGTGTTCGCAGTTTGCTATATCGGCGATGAGGATGGGGGGGGCGACGCACTCAAAAAACTTCGAGCGCTGGGCAAACCTATCGCAGATGTCATCGGACCATCGCCGTTCGCTGGTTGGCAACAAGCGTTTGATCCGCTGCTCACACCTGGCATGCGAAACTACTGGAAAAGCCACGATTTCAATGAACTCAAAGAAGATGCCGTACAGGTTCTTTTGAATGCAATTGAGACCCTCCCTGATCCAAACTGCGAAGTCTTTATCGCCCATGTTGGCGGTGCGATGGCGCGGATTGCAGATGATGCGACGGCCTATCCACAGCGGTCCTCGCATTTCATTATGAATGTTCATACGCGTTGGGCCGAACCCTCGGGTGATGACCTCTGTATCGGTTGGGCGCGTAAACTCTTTGACGACACCGCCAAATATTCAACCGGCAGTGTTTATGTGAACTTCATGCCTGAGGACGACGTAGATCGCGTCGGAGGCGCTTATGGCGTCAATATGGATCGCCTGAGCGCAGTTAAAGCCAAATATGACGGCGGAAACCTGTTCCGTCTGAATCACAATATTGCACCTAAATCGTAAAACATCTTGATAGGAGGAAATTATGTCAATCTACGAGAAAATAGAGAAAGCCACGATAGACAGAGACGCTAACGGATACATTGATCTGATGTCAGACGATTGTGTTTTTGTCCGCCACCAAACTGGAACCGAGATGAATAAGGCCGATATGTCCGATATGTTACGAGGAATGATGAGTTCCGACAGCATGGATTTTGGTAAACGTCGTTGCATTTATGAAAACAACGATATCTTGGTCGTCCATTCTATAAATGACTATCCGGATGGATCGAGAGAAGCGGTTCTGTTAGCATATTCTCTACGAGATGGGAAAATTGCGCGACTGGAAACAGGAGCAACACTGCTCGATAAATAATGCGCAATTTTGGTCGCGGCTAAGGCCGCGGTCACTCAATGTTTGGTTGGAATGCTGAATTCTCTGCGACCCGATTGACTGACCGAAGTACAAGCGGCGACCTCAGTTCTCTAGCGTCCATCAGTGTTTTCGGGCCTATGAGGCGCGAGCACACCGTATGCGATGCCTCCCATTACCAGCACACCAGCCAAAACAAATCGTAACGTCAGGGCTTCGCTCAAAAACAAAGCACCACCGGCCATCGCAATGATTGGCACCGACAATTGCGCTAGAACAGCTTTCAATGCTTGCATATGAGGCAGAACGCGATACCAACGCGCCGTTTGTTTCTTACGCTACATCCAGCATATTTCGACTTTAGGGGTGAAAACGGGGCCTTCACTGGAGAAGGCTCGATTTCCGGTAGGTTATAGAGGCATCTACATTGAACGATTTTACTCCCTGTTACGCTCAATTCTTTCCCTGTTCACAAAATAAATTTCCCTGTTAACATTCTTAGGGAAATCACCTGTAAAGCACTGTAAATGCGTCTATATTCCGAGTGAAAAACCTCAGATATCTCTCATATTACGGAAATTCCCTGTTAATTTCCCTGTTAGCAGGGAATTTCGGGCGAGACTCGCTAGCTCAGGACTGCGCCCACAGCCAACACTCATAACATATTGATAACACTATATAATATCGTATTTTACCCGGTGTTTTCGCGGACATTTCAGGGTATTTGGATACGCCAGACTCGGATCATGCCGTGAATCGGCCGGATCCCGCTAAAAGTCTGGGACTGGCTTTTGCACGGTCGCAGTTTGCGTAAGTGTGATGCTCAAGCGATCCGGCTCCTAAATTGATGATGCAGCGCCCCGACGAGAACCCGCAACCGGTTCCGTGATATCCTCATAAAGTGAATGGCGGGATACTCCAGAACTCCCTCCTCAACGGCGAGCGCCCAGACAATTGCGATGGCCATCTCCTTGTAAGCCTTTGAAAACAGGGCGTTAATTGGGGTGCATCAAATGATGTAGTGATGGTTCGAATCCTACCATCCCAGCCAATTCATTTTTGATCATTTGACTAAGCAGACAGGGTTCCTATCGGGACCCAAAATGCCCCTGTTTATGCCCCCCAGGCTATTAGGCCCCTTTAGCCCCCCCCCTTCAGGCTTATTCTCTCAGGTGAAATCATCCTGGATGGGAAGTAATTGTGGGGGGGAGATACCTAGTAATGAATAGGTATAAGTAATGGATAAAATAGGAGGAGAGAGAGGGAGGGAAAAATCCCCCTAAGAGGTGACCTTACCAGGCCCCCAGTAGGTAGCCCCTTGTTATAGTTCCCTAATAATAGTGTAATTACTCCTCTTCCTCCTCCTTCCAACCATAAACCTCTACTACCCAAAGGACCCTACGACGATGAACGAAATAGAGGACCCTTGGCATTCCCGACCCATTGACGTGCATAGATGGTCCGATCACCCAGAAGTGGTCCAGTTCGTGGATAGGGTGTGGGACGAGTACCTGCCACAGGACATTGTGGGGAAACCGGGGCCGAAACCAAAGATGGCCTTCAGGAAGCAGCTCAGGGTGCTGGTGCTGGATCTGTATGTGGCTTGGCTGGAGGATCCTATAAGGGCGGGAAGCGGTCATTCGCTGCGGTTGCTAAATGAATGGTCGTTGTTTGCAGAAGCGGATGTACCGAGTGTTTTATAACCTCAGTCCGCTCTACTACGCCGCAAGAGGCTTTGTCACAGTAACTCATTCAGGTCAGCGAAATTGAAACCGCCCGAATTTAGGCGGCAACAATCTCACACCATTCAGCAAGCGCCTTAGCGCGTAAGTGACGGAGATTTGAGCGGGAGATCAGATGACGTTGCAAATTGAAATGGTTGTAGATGGCATCATGGGCAGACAGAAACCGTTGCATTGAACCTGGCGATTTGAACCTGCCCATTCGCCGTTCCCGTCGGCGCGTCGGTTGATGTGAAACTTCTGCCCGATTGTTCAGTCGACCACCTGTAACATGAAGATGCTCCAGGCCAAGCTCCCGAAGTGCCGCAGAATATGAACCCAACTTGTCGGTAACAATCTTATCCGGAATATATCCCTGCTTCTTTAGGAGTTTCCGCATAAGTTTATGGGCTGCGCGCTTGTTTCGGCGAGGTTGGGCCAGGACTTCAAGAACTTCGCCCTCATCGTCTACGGCTCGCCACAAATAGATCCGTTTACCGCCAATGCGAACAAAGACCTCATCAAAATGCCAAGTTCCTGAAGGTTGAACTCTGCGGGATCTGACGTTCGCAGCAATAGCCGGGCCGAATTTCAAAACCCATCGACGGATCGTCTCATAACTGACATCAATCCCGCGTTCGGCCAGCATTTCCTCAATGTCTCGAAAGCTTAGCGGAAATCGGAAATACAGCCAGACAGACCGTTGGATTATTGTCGGTGGGAATCGGTGGCGTGCGTAGGATATCTTGCTCATTCGACCACAACTATCCGTAGCAATCCCGCTCGTCGAGTTAATGTGTCAATGCCCACTCAAGACAGTTCCATCTGACTCTGCCGCTTCACCTTTTTCCATAGCATAATGAGATAGCATCCCATATTGTCACTCTGGAAACAGGATGGATCGAATGGTGGACACCGCAACTTTTGCCCCCCCCGGAAAAGACCTAACTGCAGTGGCGGAATGGGTCGCAGAAATATTGCGTGACCGCATAATAAAGGGGCAGCTAACATCAGGCGAACGTATTGTTGAACGCAAGCTCGCGATCGAGCTAGCAGTTTCCCGCACGCCAATCCGCGAAGCCCTTAAGTTACTTCACGCCGATAGGTTGATCGATATTTCTCGCAATAAAGGGGCGCAGGTAACGGAATATACATCGCAACAGGCCCTTGATTTATTCGATGTGATCGCGTCGTTAGAAAGCCTAGCTGCAGAGAGGCTTACGGCGACGATTTCAAACGAAAACCTTGATATCCTGGAGGATCTGCACGCGCAAATGCTGTTATTTAAACGGATCGGTAATGCCGAGAATTATTTTGACGCCAATTCAGAGATCCATGACGCAATTCTTCGGATGTGTGGCAATCCGATCTTAAGCGACGCGCATACCAAACTGATGGCGCGGGCGCGTCGGGGCCGTTTTATGGCGATTATTGATCCTGTACGGTGGGACGAATCCGTCGAGGAACACGAGCAACTGATGGCTTACTTGCGGTCTCGTGACGGCGACGGTGCGCGTCGAACTTGGTGCGCTCACCTTCAAAACACGGGCCGCACAGTTGCCGAGGTTCTGAAACAGGCTGAAATCGATTGATAGACCAAAACGCGCTCTGAAAGTTTTCCCTTCGATTTTCGACCTCCCCCCAACTTCCTTCGTGGCAACTCGGAGGGGCTTTTGATCGCGGACACGCCAGTCCGCCACCCGTCACGTTCCCAACGGAAACTAAAAAACGCGACTGACCTAAAGTTCGGCAGGCGCTACTGGCGCGCCCAAACGCAACTCAAGCGATGCCTGAACGCCAAAATCGTGAAAAGCGCGAATCCCCTGCGGCCCCGTGAAACAAAGTGCCTCAAAATGGAATGCCATATTTTTCATTGCGCGCCTAAGACTCGATATTGCGGCAAAAAACGTGCCCAAATTTCAATCAATCTATAAAAAATCGGTCTTTTTGTTTGCATTTACTGTGCACTCCTCTCCCAGCTCAACATATTAAAATGGAATGCCATTTGAAGAACCGCCTTCAATTTGAGTGGTATAACATGAAAAAGGCCGCACTATGAGACTCCTTCTAATCAATCCCAACATGACACAGTCCATGACCGATACGATGGCAAACATCGCTCAGCGCACTGTTGGAGCGAATGTTGAGATTGTAGCGATCACAGCCGAGCGCGGTTTTCCATACATTGCGAGCCGAGCCGAAGCACAGATTGCAGGAGGCATTGTGCTAGACATGATCGCCGAGCACGGTGCGGATTTTGACGCGGTCATCGTCGCGGCATTTGGGGATCCTGGGGTCGCTGCGGCACGTGAACTCTTTGATATACCGATTGTTGGCATGGCCGAAGCCGCCGTGATGTCGGCCGCGCTGTTGGCCAAAACCTTTGCCGTAGTCACTTTTTCCAGCGTGATGCACCGCTGGTACACCGATTGTGTCAATGCAACGGGGTTGAGCGCCCGGTTTTGTGGGGTTCTAACACCAGAAGCCCATTCAGTTGATGTCTCGGCTGTTCGCCACGAACTTCGTAAAGAAATGATCCAATTGGCAACGAAGGCCGTGCAAGAAGATAGCGCAGACGTCATTATCATGGGGGGGGCGCCTCTGGCAGGGCTAGCCCCTGATATCGCTCTTGAGGTTCCGGCAATCGTTATTGATCCGATTGCTGCCGCTGCGGCGCAGGCCGTGGCCCTTGCACAGATCACCGACAAAGGGGCCTTTGCAAACCGCGCCTCCAAGCCCGTTGCGAAATCCTCGGTCGGACTAACACCGCCCCTCGCCGCAGCCATTGGCAAGGAGAACGTGTGATGTACCATGACACGATCATCAAAAACGCCCGCGTCGTCACAGGCAGTGGGGAAATCCTTTGTGATATTGGTATCAAGGACGGCTGTATCGCCACGCTTGGGCTGGATCTCGGGCCCGCACCTGAAGTGATTGACGCCACTGGGTTGATCGCGCTTCCGGGTGGGATCGACAGCCACGTCCATATCGCCCAGCCTTCTGGCCCCGGGATTGAGATGGCGGATGATTTTGCCTCCGCGACCCGTTCCGCGGCTTGTGGCGGGAACACCACTGTTATGCCGTTTTGTTTGCAAGAAGACGGATACACATTGCGCGATGCCGTTGCGGATTATCACGCAAAGGCTGATGGGCAGTGTTTTGTGGACGTATCTTTCCATCTAATTATCAAGAATACCGATCCGCAAACAATTGGACAGGATCTACCCGCCTTAATTGAAGCGGGATATACCAGTTTCAAAATCTTCATGACCTACGAGGGCTTAGCTCTTTCTGACAGCCAAATACTGGAAGTGATGGATGCCGCCAAACGGCATAATGCCATGGTCATGGTGCATGCAGAAAACGAAGCCGCCATAGAGTTTCTGCGCGACAAGGCCGAAGCACACGGCGAGACAGCTCCCCTTTATCATGCCCGCACCCGTCCAGTTCCCGTCGAGCGGGAAGCCACGCATCGCGCCATTTCGTTGGCGGAAATAGCTGGTGTGCCCGTGACCATCGTGCATGTATCAAATGGCGCGGCACTCGACGAAATCATGCGCGCAAGGCAGCGCGGCGTAAAGGTTTTCGCGGAAACTTGCCCTCAATATATCACGCTTACCGCCGATGATCTTGACCGCGCCGGTTTTGAAGGAGCCAAATACGTGTGCTCGCCGCCCCCTCGCGACACCGACGAACAAAATGCGATCTGGGCGGGGATTGAGCGGGGCGATTTCAACCTGTTCTCATCAGATCATTGTCCTTTCAGGTTTGCCGACCCCGCAGGAAAAGACGCGGCTGGTGCACGCGCCTCCTTTCGAAATATCCCGAACGGAATTCCAGGAATTGAAACGCGCCTGCCCATCCTGTTTTCAGAGGGCGTGATGAAGGGACGCATCTCTCTTAGCCGCTTCGCCGAGCTGACCGCCACCAATCACGCGCGTTTGTATGGCTTGGCCCCCCGCAAGGGCGCCATCGCCGTAGGGGCGGATGCAGACATCGTTTTGTGGGACCCAACCCTCACCAAAAAAATTTCCCAAACCGATCTGCATCACGGGTCTGACTATACGCCATGGGAAGGGTTTACCGTCACGGGCTGGCCCGTTCGCACAATCCTGCGCGGCAAAACAGTTTGCCAAAACAACACCATCACAGAAAACGCCAGTGGCACCTATCTGCCTCGCAAATCGCCGGAGGTGTTGTTGTGAAATCTTACCCAAGGCAGACCGGCAAGCGCATCGGAATGCTGACCCCCTCTTCGAATACTGTTCTGGAACCTTATACCTCCGCGATGTTTGCCCCGTTTGGCGACGAAGCCTCCGCACATTTTGGGCGCTTCCGCGTGGTTGAAATTTCAATGTCGGATGCGTCGAAAACCCAATTTACGAACGCACCCATTTTGGAGGCCGCCAATCGCCTCGCGGAGGCACAGGTTGATCTTATCGCTTGGAATGGCACTTCGGCCAGTTGGCTGGGGCTAGACACGGACCGAGCGCTGTGCGCGTCAATTGAGACCGAAACGGGTATCAAGGCGACGTCCACAGCCCTTGCTTATGACCGGCTCTATCGAGGCCTCGGGATTGAAACCCTTGGTCTTGTGACGCCGTATATAAGCGAAATTCAAGACCTCATTATCGAAAATTACGCAGGCCAAGGCATTGCGGTCACCGCGGATGAACGTCTGCACGAAAAAATCAACCACGCGTTTGGCACCTATTCGGCGGACCATGTTGCCGCCCTGATACGGTCGGTTGCCAAGGCCAAACCTGCTGCCGTCTCAATTGTCTGCACGAACTTTAGAGGTGCCCCTCAAGCCGCTGAAATCGAAGCAGAAACGGGCGTAGCTGTATTCGACTCCGTGTCGGTCACAGCGGCCCATTGCATGCGCGAAGTCGGGCTTGACCCTGCGCGCGTCACCGGATGGGGCTCAGTGTTCCAGCGTTTTTCAGAAATTTAAACCCCAACCTAAATGAAAGTGAGACCGACATGAAGATGAAAACCCTTGTTACCAGCTTGGCGCTCTGCGCGATGGCTCTACCCGCCGCCTCCGAAACGATGCGCGTCATGGGCCAGCCCGCCGGAACAGGCCTCATTCAAAAAAACGTTGAAGGTCCATTCTTTGCAGATTTCGCGGCCCGTACCGGACTCGATATTGATGCAGATTTTCAGCCTGCCGATGTCACTGGGATTAAAGATACCGAGCAACTTCGCGTGCTAAAAAGCGGCTTGTTCGACATCATTTCCTTGCGCCTAAGTCAGGTGTCGCGGGACGAGCCAACCATTCTGGGCCTCGACCTTGTTGGGCTAAACCCCGACTATGAAACGGGCAAGAAAACGGCCGCTGCATACCTGCCCGTGGTCGACGCGCGCCTTCAGGAAAAATTCAACACAAAACTTCTGGGCGTTTGGCCCTTCGGACCTCAAGTGCTGTTCTGTAAGCCAGAAATTTCCTCTCTGGCGGATATGAAGGGCCTCAAAGTGCGGGTCTATGACCAGAACCTTGCAAATTTTGTTTCCCTTGTGGGTGGCACACCGGTTCCGCTGTCCTTTGGGGATGTGCAACAGTCCTTGGCTCGTGGCGTAGTTGATTGCGCGATCACGGGGCCCTCCTCCGCGAACTCCGCTGGCTGGCCAGAAGTTACGTCCTATATGCTGCCAATCGCTTTCCAGCTCGCCATGAATGGTTACGGCATGAACCTCGACAAATGGAACGCGCTGTCCGCCGAAGATCAAGGCAAGATGCAGGCCGCTTTTGACACTCTGAGCGACGAGATTTGGGCCTATTCCGAAGAACTGTTCGCGGATGCGGTTAAATGCAACGTGGGGCAACAACCCTGCGAGACAGGCACGCTTTATGACCTGAAACTGGTCGAAGTGACCGAGACAGACAAAGCGCTCATTTCCACTGCGGTAACGGATGTGTCTTTCCCTGCTTGGAAAGAAATTTGCGATGCCACAAATGACGCTTGCTCAAGCGATTGGATGGAAACTGTCGGCGTTGATATCGACTTTTAAATTTTATCTAGGGGCGGTGCAAGCCGCCCTCAGACCTCATTAATAAGGGATATCAATGGATTATATCGCCACTTGGATCAGCCGCCTCTTCGGCTGGTCGCTTCTTTTTCTCGCGGCCTTCGTCTCTCTGGAAACCGTGATGCGCAAGCTTTTCAACACGTCCCTACAAGGCGCGGACGAGCTGGGGGGCTATATTCTCGCCTTTGGATCTTCGCTGGCTTTTGTGGTCACACTCGCAGAACGCGCCCATATCCGCATCGACATCCTACACCAGAAATTCCCGGTTTTCATTCAGTCCTTAATCGACTGGCTTGCGGCCGTTGCCATGGCGCTTTTGGGGTGCTTTTTTCTCTATGTTGGGTGGTTTGTGATCATTGATACGATTGATTACGGCTCAACCGCCCCGACCCCTTGGGCGACACCTTTGATCTGGCCGCAATCCGCATGGTACGGGGCGCTCGCTGTGTTCTCGATCTGCGCCATTGTTTTATCCCTCCGCGCCACATGGCTGTTTTTCACGGGCCGCCACACGACCTTAACCGCCGAATTCAACCCAAAAGGCGCGGCGGATGAACTCGCCGAAGAGCTGCAAGGGCTCAAACAACGGGCAGGAAAATAACATGACAATTCTTGATATCGCAATTGGCTTCTCGGTCATGATGGGCTTGTTGTTAATCGGTTTTCCGGTTGCCGTGGTCATGGTGGCTATGGGGGTTGTCGGTGGCATGATCCTCTATGGGCCGGTTTTGCTACAAAGTATGGGGCCCGTCCTGTGGGGAGTTCAAAACGAAAATGTTCTGACGGCGATCCCGCTGTTTATCTTGCTCGGCGAGTTGCTCCTGAGGTCCGGTATTGCGGATCGGATGTATGGCGCATTGGCCCTTTGGCTCGGGCGTCTTCCGGGGGGATTACTACACACCAACATTGGCTGTTGCGCCCTGTTTGCCGCTACATCCGGATCTTCTGTGGCAACGGCGGCGACCGTCGGCACTGTGGCCCTCCCCTCGTTGACCGAACGTGGCTACACCCCCTCACGCTCGCTTGGCTCCCTCGCGGCGGGCGGCACTTTGGGCATTCTCATCCCGCCCTCCGTGAACCTTTTGGTGTATGGATCGCTGGCGAATGTTTCTGTGGGGCAGTTATTCATTGCGGGCATTGTGCCTGGCATTTTGCTGACACTGTCCTTCATGGTTTTGATTGCCCTTCAACACTATTGGCGCCCCGACGATGTTGCCGCCCCTCCTGAGGTTTCCCGCAGCGAACGGATCAGTGCCCTACGACATTTAGTCCCCCCCGCGGTGGTCTTCTCGATTGTGATGGGCTCGATTTATCTGGGGATTGCGACCCCCACGGAAAGTGCTGCTCTTGCCGTGATCGTGGCACTTCTTTTTGTTTGGCGTGAAGGCAAGCTTAACTTTGCGTTTCTGGATATCTGCTTTCGCCAAACCGCTAAAACAACGGGCATGATCCTTTTGATAATCGCGGCAGCCTTTACGCTGAACGTCACGCTGGCCCTCGGTGGGATCACTGGCGCCATGAGTGATTGGGTCGAGGGGCTTGGCTTAACCTCAATAGCGCTGCTCTTTGCGCTCATGTTATTCTATCTGATTTTGGGCATGTTTATGGATGTTTTGTCGATGCAGGTGCTGACAATCCCGATTGCCGTTCCGATCATCGTTGCGGCGGGTATCGACCCAATCTGGTTTGGCATCTTTGTCGTTTTGATGAGCGAACTTGGCATGATCACCCCACCGGTTGGAATGAACCTCTATGTTGTGCAGGGCGTGCGCGATGACAACGGTCCGTTCTTGGACGTGGTTATCGGTGCCATCCCTTATGCGGCGATTATGATTTTGTTTGCGACAGCGCTGATTTTGTGGCCGAGTATCGTGATGTGGTTGCCCGAAAGCATCATGGGATGAGTATCTGGAAACTGGATATAACCGATCTGCTCGCGGGCTATGCCGACGGCAGTATCACGCCAACACAGGCGGTGGCCTGTCTGCAAGAGCGCATCGCGGCCCTCAACCAGACGCTAAATGCCTACACCGCGATAAATCCAGACGCGCTGATCCAAGCAGCCGCGTCCACACAACGGTGGCAAAATGGCACGCCGCTTGGTCTTTTGGATGGCGTGCCGCTTATTATCAAAGACAACCTTGTGACAGCGGGCATGCCCGCATCTTGGGGAAATGCCTATTTGTCCAAACTTGCCTGTACTCACGATGAAGCGCCTATCGCTAAATTGCGCGCGGCAGGTGCAATATTTTTGGGCAAAGGCAACACGCCTGAGTTTGCGGTTGAAGGGTACACTGACAATCTGACTTTCGGCGTGACGCGCAACCCTTTTGATCCTGCGCTAACACCGGGTGGATCCTCCGGCGGCGTCGTTGCGGCCGTCGCTGCGGGTATGGCAGCGGCTGGAATCGGAACGGATGGAGGCGGCTCAATCCGCAGACCTGCGGGCTACACCGGCCTTTTGGGGCTGAAACCCGGAATCGGGCATGTCGGTCGCCGCGGCGGGCTTGCGCAGGTTCTTCTTGATTTTGAGGTGGTTGGGCCTATTGCCCGAAGCGCGCGGGACCTTGCTTTGCTGGACATGGTCCTCGCCGACACCCCCTGCCCGCCTACGCCTTTGAAAAGTATGCGTATTCTGGCCGTCGAGGCTTTGGGAGAGTCCCCTTGCGATCCGACGATCCGCGAGGCTTTCAATGATACATGCGAGAGGCTCGCAGCCTTGGGCCATCCCGTAACGCGGGCGCAACTGCCCATTGATCTAAGGGCGCTGAATGCCGTCTGGAGCCAGATCGGCGCGATTGGCCTTGCAAATTATTTCACTCAGGCACCGGAGGTGCGCGCCAGTGCGAACCCCAAATACTTGGAGATGGCACAAGCTGGAGCATCCAAAACAGCAACAGACCTATATCAAATTATGGAGATCGTCTTCGCGTTGCGAAATGAGTTAGCGGCGTTGTTCGCGGCCTACGACATAGTCCTCACGCCCACTGCCGCAGCCAATCCGTGGCCAGCCTCCGAGCCTTTTCCAACCGAGATTGACGGGCACACTGTTGGACCGCGCGGTCATGCGGTTTTCACAGGATGGGTCAACGCGGCAGGACTTCCTGCTGTCGCATTTCCCGCTGCATCAGAGGGGCTTCCGATTGGAATGCAGCTTATTGGGCAACACGGGTCAGAAGCGCTTTTGACGGACCTTGCTTCAACCTGCGTCGCCCCGTTTAGATGGCCCGCATTGGCTGCTACGCCAACGTAACCTTTACCGTGCCAATACCTGCAATCTCGCCCTCCACCTCGCACCCTTTTGGATAATAAACCAGCGGATGGAGGGACCCAGTAATGACGATTTGACCTTTGCGCAGCCCGCCACAATGATTGCCAATCCGCCTTGCAAGCGCTGCAAAAGTCTCCAAGGCGGACCCACCGGGAACCGTGGTCGTCCCAGATAAAACCTGATCGTCCCCAGCCCGCAATTGCGCTTCAACAACGCCAATATCGCGACCGTCCCACGCCTGAACTTCTCCCCCGACGACAAGACCAAAATTAATCTGATTATCGGCAAGTTTGACCAAAGGATTTTGGGACAATGGCCCGTCAAAGCGCGTGTCGACCAATTCGATCACCGCAACGGGCTGTAGGTACGCCGCCAAGTCGCCCTCAGGAACCATTGCGAAATCATCAGGCAAATCCGACAGGATCCGTAATCCCACTTCCAACTCAATACCCATCATATCGGCCACGTTCAGCTGCGCGCCACTTGGCACCACACTCGCCGCAAAAATAGGCGCCATGATGGGCTCCTCCCCTAGCTTACGGGCCGTTTTGAAGCCGCCAACTGCACCCATTTCGCGGCACACACCTGATTGAATCCGGTACGCGTCGTCAAAGTTTTGAGGCCCCGCGCCCTCTGGCACAAACCGACTGTTCGCCCGATGCGCAGCCACAAGCTTTGCAGTCCAGTCATCACTCATTTCATTCTCCATTTTTGGTCGCCATGAGGGCAATACATTCTTTGACCGCTTCCTTGATTGGATGGATCAGGGGCACCGTGGCCTGACCGCACAGCCTTTCAGCCGCTTCGCCCAAGGGTCCGCCGCCAATAATAACCTGCCTCGCACCTGCATGAACGGCACGTTCAATTTGGTGCAACAACGCGCGATCCAACGCCTCGGCCTGCGCCATAAGGGAAACCGCGTCGCCTTCCGGAACGAACGATCCAATATATGGGGCTGCACCCCCATTGGCGCGCATTAAGGTATCGATACTCGGCACAAGCGCGGGTGTTGTGGTCGCAACGGCAAATGGCATGCCCTCCCGCATCGCTCTGCGCGCCGCAGCCGCTCCAATACCAATGACCGGCATCGGCAAATTTCTTCGCAAAATATCCGCGCCTGGATCGCCGAAGGCCGCCACAATAACGCAAGAGTATCCGTGCATTGCACTTGCAATTTCCACCACCTCGGCAGCACTGGCATCCAACGACGCCTTGTCGATAATCAGCTTCGGTGCACGTTGCGCGGTAAAGCCGTCTATTACTAGATCGAGATCAACCTTGCGAGCAATCGCGACCATCTTTTCGGTTGTTTCCGCATTGGAATTCGGATTGATAAGCGCGATCTGGTTCACTCGAGTTTCATCCCGTTCGCCGCGATGCCTCAAAAGGGATTCGTGGTCTGTTTCAATTGATAGGGTTACTACTTTGAATGTGAGGGTGCCACAAATCTGCAAACCACCCCCCACTTTGATCTAAATTCTTTATCTTTTTCAAAACAAATCGCCATCCCTCACCGTCGGCCTTGCCACCTGCCGCGCCGCGGCTACGCCCCGAACTTCGGCGATACAGCTTGCGATCTCTTCTGCAACAATTTCAGAAACAGTCGTACAAATGCGGGGCAATGTCCTGCGCACACTCACAACAAGTCCGATGGATTGACTAGAGATTTTTTGCTCCGAGATAGGAATGGCGATCAGGCTACCGTCCAGAAGTTCCGAAGAGGCATCGAGTTCCGACGTCAACGCAATGTGAGAGCCTGACACCGCCATTTGCTTAAGGAGCTGCAAAGAATTGGTCACAACTGGCGGCCTCGTATCGGAGAAAAGCCACGTGTGCCGCGCTTCAAGTATCCGTCGAATGGCAAGTTTTGCGCTTTGAACAACCAAAGGATAGGCCCGAACATCTTTGATCGAGATCGTCTCGCGTTCCGATACTGGATGATCTGGAGACGCGACGCACACAAGCGGCAGTTCGTCGCTCCAGAGCACGTGCAAATCGCGCGACGCCTTGAGATTGAACCCCAACACGATATCCGCCAAACCTTCGTCAATTGCGACAAGGGCTTCGTCGGGCGTCATGATCTCTACTTCGATCTCCACCCGAGGATATTCCCGCCCGATCCGTGCCAATATCTGGGGCAAAGGTCCATTGGTAAGACTGTCCATCGTTGCCAGTCGCACAAGACCGACTTCGACACCGTGCATCTGTTTCACATCCGAAAGAACACGGTTTTCGTCGTCGCGCCACCTGCGGGACAGCACCACGAACATTTCGCCAGCAGCACTCAGATCCATGCCCGTACTTCGCCGGTCAAAAAGCTGGAGATCCAGTTTGTCTTCAAGCAATACGATTTGACGATCAATTGCCGAAGCTGAAATACCAATCGCACGCGAAGCAGCCTGAATTGAGCCGTGTTCGGCAACAGCCTCGACATACAGTAGGACGCGGGGAACCAAGTTTAAGGGCATTGTTAAGACCATTCGAATAATTCGAACGAAGCATCGATCTTTATGTTATGGATTGCAATGCATTTAATACGTAGGTTTGCATTATCAGCAAGCGGACGGCATCATGAATTCCTCTCTAAACACACTCAACATGCTCCAACGCGACGAGGCTCTTGTCGTACTCGCACCCTTGGTCGAGAATTCGCCATGGGTCACCGAAATTGTGGTCGACCAGCGGCCCTTTTCGTCGGACGAAACCCTCGCTAAGGCTCTGGTCGAAGTTATAATCGAGGCACGCCATGAAACACGGTTAGCTTTGTACAATTCCCATCCGGAACTCTCGGGTGCCGAAGCCGCTGAAGGCCGGATGACAATAGAATCAACATTCGAGCAAGCGCGCCTTGGACTGAACAGCCTATCGCGGGCAGAGGCCCTGAGATTGGCTGAGCTTAATCAAATATACCGCGCGCGCTTTGATCATCCGTTCATTCTCGCACTGCATCGGGTTCCCGACCGCAAGACTCTATTCGAAATCTTCGAGCGCCGCCTGAACGAGACGCCGCTCGAAGAACACACAAGCACATTGGCCGAAATCGCATCAGTCATTCGGGCGCGTTGTCGCCGGACATTCGGTGCCAGTGCCAAAACCTCTCTAGAACAACTTTTATAAAACCAACCGAACCTCAGGAGACTACCCATGAAACGTCAGATATTCGCTCTCGCCACATCTTTCTTCGCACTCGCCACAGCAGCAAACGCAACTGATGTGATCCGGGTTGCCGGAAACTTTGCGACGGAACATTCGTCCTCGGTTGCTATGGAAACTTTTAAAAGCCAGCTCGAAGAACTTTCCGGTGGCGAAATCGAAGTCAACATTTTCCCCGCCCGCCAATTGGGTGGCGCGTCCGAAAACGTTCAAAACGTCAAAATCGGCACGGTTGAAATTATCTGGGTTGGCAGCGCCTACCTGACGCGTACCGTGCCTGAATTGGAAATTGTCGGCCTTCCTTTTGAGTTTGAAAGTCGGGAACAGGCGTTCAAGGTTATCGACGGCCCCGTCGGTGACGCGCTCGACATAAAGCTAGCCACACACGACATAACTTCACTGGGCTATATGGAACTTGGCTTCCGCCAACTCACCAACTCGGTGCATCCGATTGAAACTGTAGACGATATCGCGGGTCTGAAAATCCGTCTTCAGCCGAATGAAACCCACCTTGCCACGTTCCGCGCGCTTGGCGCCAACCCCCTCGCCATGGACGTGAACGAGCTTTATTCGGCGCTTGAGCAAAAGGTCGTCGACGGGCAAGAAAACCCATTCTCCATCATTCAAGTTGCAGGATACCCAGAAGTGCAGCCCTACGTTTCCAACACAGGCCATTTCTTTGACTTCATCTCCGTCGTGGCAAACAAGAAATGGTTCGACGGCCTTGCTCCCGAAGCCCAAGGCTGGGTAACAGAGGCAATGGATACTGCCGTTACCCTCCAACGCACCCTTGCAGCAGAACAGGACGATGCCGCACTTGCCAAGATCATCGAAATGGGCATGACCTACACTGAAGTTTCACCAGAACTCGCCGCCGCCCTGCGCACGGGAACAGCAGGCGTCGCAGCCGAAACCAAGGCGCGCCTTGATCCAGAGTTGGTCGCACTACTCGACGCTGAAATAGCTTCTCCATCGAACTGATCCAGTGATTAAAAACTTTCTCGTCACTTTCCTTGCGCACGCCGATTCCGGTGCGCGCAAGGTCGTTATCGCCACCGCCGCCATTATGGCTGCGGTGGTTTCGGCGCAAGTTGTGATGCGCTATGTTTTCAACGGTTCCTTTGATTGGGCGGACGAGATTTCCCGCCTAGCCTTTGTCACCACCATCTTTATTGCAATCCCACTCGGTATCCGTGACGGAACGCACGTAAGTATCGACATTTTCGTGGCTAAGTTTCCTGCCCCCCTTGGCGGGATTGTGCAGCGAGCGACCTATTTGATCGCGGGATTGATGCTGTTACTGGTAGCATGGACCGCGATCAACGTTGCAGGCGTCACATGGAACGAACGGATGGGCGCAATCAACATCACATCCGCCGTCTTCTTTTTCCCCATCATCGTGGGTGCCCTGCATTCCGCCTTACACCTGTTGCAAATGGCAGCAGATCCGGAGACCCCAATCCCATGAGCCTATCCGTCATTGCCTGTTTTTTTGTTTTGGGTTTTTTGGGCATGCCACTGGCGTTCTCACTGGGCTGCGCCGCGATTTTTGGCCTCTGGATGGCGGGGTTTGACCCGAGCATCATGCCCATCCGCATGTTAAATGCGGTGAACTCCTTTCCTCTGATGTCGATCCCACTGTTCATGATTGCGGGCGAACTCATGCTCAAGGGCGGGATCATGGATCGGCTGGTCGATTTCGCCAATGCCTTTATTGGGCGGATGCGCGGTGGCTTGGCGCAGGTGTCGATCATCGCGGGAGCTGGTTTGGCGTCGGTCTCGGGTGCCGCAGTGGCGGATGCATCGGCGTTGGCGACGACGCTCGTGCCATCGCTCAAGCAACAATACGGGTTGGGCTTTTCGTCTGGCGTGGTCGCAGCCGCCGCGAACCTTGGGCCAATCATCCCGCCCTCTGGTGCCATGATTGTGTATGCATTTATGGCAGGATCGTCGGTTTCTGTCGGTGGTATGTTCATGGCGGGCGTCGTGCCGGGCCTAATCCTGTTTGTTACGCTCATGGCGCTGTGCTGGTTTATCTCGTGGAAGCGTGATTATCCCCTCGCCGGAAAACCCTTCACCTTGGTGGCTGCCCTACGGGAATTGCGCCGCTCCATCGTGGTCTTCATGATGCCGGTCGTGGTGATCGGGGGCATCGTCGCGGGGGCATTTACCCCGACCGAAGGAGCCGCCATCGGCGTCTGTTACGCGCTGCTCATTGGATTTTTCGTCACACGCCAGCTTAAAATATCAGACCTACCGGATGTGTTGCTTTCCGCCGCCAAAACCACGGCAATGGTGGGGGCAATGATCGCCTTCGCGTCGACGGTTACCTTTCTTTTCACCATTGATCTACTGCCGATGAAGCTTGCGGCCCTACTAAAAGAAGTGACCGACAGCCCTATCGTGTTCCTCCTGCTGGTCACGGCCATGATGCTGGTGGTGGGAATGTTTCTGGAATCAAACGCTGCCAACATCATGCTGGTGCCCCTTTTCCATCCTATTGCGTTGCAGTTCGGCATTGACCCGCTGCATTTTGGGCTTCTCTTTGTGATGAACCTCGTGATCGGAATGTTGACCCCGCCTGTTGGGGTGGTTCTCTTTGTTGTCTGCGGTGTCACTGGCGTAAAAATGACCGAGTTGGTGCGCGAAAGCTGGCCTTTCATCGCGGCAATGTATGCGGTGCTTTTCTTGTGCATGTTCTTTCCAGCGATTGTTACATCGCTGCCAAGAGCTATGGGGTATTGAGGGTCAATCGCCTCGGAAAAGCCGCGTAAGGGCAGGATCAAGACCCGCCATGTCAATGCCCGCAGACGCAGCATAAGTTCCCGCGCGTGATTTCGGCAAGCCGAGACGCACGGCCATCTCGGCCATGCAGACCGCCGCCCCAACGGGGGAAACTACAGGCACTGGCAGTTTTGGCTGGATGCGTCTTGCCATCCCTTCCAGCGACCCTGCGCCCAGCAGGATGACGTCAGCCAAGTCGTCATCAACCGCCTCGCGTGCCAAGGCCAACGCGGTGGAATCGGCACCGATTTGATCCTCCGTAAGGTCCGTACCTGTCAGGCCGAGGTCACGGATCGAAACGACGCGGGACCCGAGGCCCGTCGAGGCAACCAGCTCTGCGGTCATCCGTCGCGAAGGCGCACCTATCGATAATATGGATAGCGACTGACCCAACAGGGAAGCCGCCGCCAGCCCCGCCTCCCCCGTCGCAATCAGCGGGACGGGCATGACTTCTTTTGCAGCGGCGGTTACGGCGGGCACAATAAAGGCCCCGACGATCACCGCGTCATGGCCATCGTAATGCGTGGCCAGTGCCGAAAGCAACGCGTGCCCTGCCACCGCAGCCTCGCCCCGCGTCGAGATATACGCCGAGCCAAAGGGCGCAGAGCAGACATCAATAACGGTACCCGGGGCGGCGACGCGGCGGGCTTCGTCCACCATGATTGTGGCCATCGCTGTGGAGGTGTTTGGATTGGCAAAGAGGATACGCATGCTTTACTCCGCAGCTAAGTTGGGATCGGCCAACACCGCCGCATGTATCTCGGAGGGCGTGGTATACCAGATTTCGTCGGCGCGGGACTGTAACTTCTCGAAAGCCTCAGAGAGCGCACGCAGACGCCAAGGTTGGCCCGAAACAAAACTGTGTAACACGATGCTCATGACCACCGGCTGCTGTCCCCCTCCATCCAGAAGCTCCTCGGCCTCATCAAGGATCATCCGCGCAAAGGTCCGCGCGTCGGTCTGGCGGCCAATCATTGTCGTACTGTCGTTGAGTTCGGCGGCATAGGGAATTGAGAGCAACCGCCCCTGCCCTGTGTTCAGCCAGACGGGTTGGTCGTCGAGCTTCAGGTCGAGCAGATATTGGTAACCCGCCCCAGCAAGGCTGTCGAGGGTTGTCGGCGAATGGGCGAGCCAAGGGCTTGACCACCCCCCAGGGGGGGAGCCCTCCTCCGCCGCGATGCGCGCCCGCACGTCGGTGACATAGGTGGTTTCTTCGGCGGGAGTCATTCCAGCCAGACTGTCCGAATTAGAATGGCCGTGCGCCACGATCTCGGCCTCAACCAAACGGGCCGCGGCCAGAACCGCGGGGGCTTCGTCGTACAGGTCCGAATTCAGTAAAACTGTGGGCCGAATGCCAAAGCGCGCAAGCCGGTCAAAAAGCCGAAAGGCCCCTACGCGGTTTCCGTAGTCGCGCCAAGCGGCATTTACGAGGTCAGGTGGTGCGCCTCGCGGCAGGATATCTTCGGTCAGGCCGTCGTCAGGACGATAGCTTTCAACCCCGACTGCGACCCAAAGCGCAAGCTTTTTACCGTTGGGCCAAGACGCGCCCCTGCGTGTGGGCAAAGCAGAATAGCGCCACGGTAGCGTCATGCCAGACCTCCAGAAAGATTGCGCGTCATTCCCACGTCGCGGGCGACCGCCTTGTCGTGCATAGCGCGGTAAAGTGGCACCAAGGGCGCAACCTCTACTGCCGCACGCTCCAGTATTGCCGCTTTGCCGCGAAACATTTCGCGCGCTTCGGCCAAAAGACTTTTCTCGTCTACGCTGGTCACATGTCCCGACTCTGCAACCACAACGCCAGCCACCATCGTCAGCCGTACCGAGTTGCCCAGTTCGACATGCACCAATTGCCGGACCAGATCATTGAGTGGAAGAAAAGCAAGGGTAGACAGGTCAACCAGTATCACGTCCGCCGGCGCACCGATTTCTAGCGTCCCAAGCCCGTGCCGCCGCATGGCGCGACCCCCGCCCGCAGTCGCAGCCTGCAGCACATCACGGGCGCTGGGCCATCGGTCGGGATCATGACCGGACAGCGTATGGATCATGCCAGCCGTTTTCATCACGGACCACATATTAACCGCGTCATCGGCGATCGCCTCATCCACGCCCAACGAAACGCTAATGCCACGATCAAGTATCTCGCGCAGGGGCATTAAACCCGACCCAAGCCTAAGGTTACTGTTCGGATTATGGGCCACATTGGCGCCAGCGGCCGCGATCAGATCAAGATCCTCGCCATCCACCCAGATTGCATGGATGACCTGCATCCGATCAGACAGAAGCCCCAAATCGTGGGTATAGCGAACGAGCGAGCGACCACCAAACTTCTCATGGCCCAGCACACGCTGAAGCTTTGTTTCAAGCATGTGAGCAAAGACGGGCAAGTCATGCTTGCGGCTAAGATCATCAAGTGCTGCAAAATACTCTGGCGTCACCCGCTGAGGTGCAGAGCAGGACACCGCCGCGCCGATCCGGCCCATTCCAGCACCGTGCCAATTGTCTATGAGATGTTGGTATAGCGACAACAGCTCACCCCTACTATTTTTTGGCCGGCGTCTCAAAATTTCACGCAATTCAGGAGGGGCAAGGTCGCCAAGAAAGGGAAGCTTCTCGACCTCGGAAAGTTCCGGTTCGTCCAACGCAATATTGGCGCGGATGCCGCTGTCGATGTAGGCTTGGCAGATGGCATCGATGATTTCCGGCGTCGGTTCGGGAACGAAGAAACAATCATCCTGCACGGCGGTGGTGCCCGAGCGCAGCATCTCGATGCAGCCCAACATTGTGCGCAAATACGCTTCGCGCGGGGTCGGTCGTAAGGCTTCAAGGGCCGGACTTTCATAGAGCATGAACAACTCTAGAGGTAAACTGGCAAGCCGCCCTTTCATATGGTTTACTGACGAATGGAAATGCGCGTTGACGAGGCCGGGCATAAGGAGGTCGCCCTTACCGTCGATGATTGTCGCGCCCTGAGGCGGCGTCACTGCATCGCCCACATTGGCAATACGACCGTTGAGAATAAGAACGTCGGTGATGGATGTCATACCATCCGCCCGATCCAAATCGAGCAGATGAACGTTTCGAAAAATAGTCGCGCTCATGAGGTTCCTTCTCTTTGCCAATTTCCAGCAATCAGATTTGTGAGTGGCGCGCTCAGGCCGAGTGTTTCGCCAACGGGCACAGGACGCGGCGGGCCAGCCTCGCCCCCGTCAACACGTGACACACAGAGTGCCACCGCCACTGCACCGTCAAAAAGTGGAATTGTGGCACGCGGCGCAAGGCGATCCGCCACGCCGACCACCGCCGCGCCAAGTATGACCACAGCCTCCGCGCCTGCACGGGCAAGGCGATCAACAGCAGCAAATATGACGTCATCCCGACGGCTTGCGTTAAAGTAATCCGCAGCCGAGTCGAATTCCACACAGTCCCAAGCCAAGGGTGAAATGCCATATCCAGCGATCAGGCGTGAGTAGAGAGGGCGACTCGATGCGCCAAAGATAATGGCGCCGAAGGCGCGCCCGTCCGCTGAAGCCTCGGTCAGTGCCGCCTCGGTGATGCCAACCACAGGCATTGGCAAGAGTTCGGACGCAGCGAGCTTCGCGGTATCAAAGGAAATGGCAAGGATCACACCGTCAAACCCCCGCGCATGTTCGGCAATAAGCGCCAAAGCCGAATGCGCCGCGATTAGATTTTCGGCCTCGGTTGTTACGATCCGCGCTCCGAAGCGGCCTGTCACGCCTTGGATTTCAACGCCCGCCGGCGCAATACGCCGCGCCTTGGCGACATAGGCTTGCGTCACTTCTTCGGATGTATTGGGATTTACGACCAACAGGCGCATCAACGCAGCCCCGCAAAAACGGTTGAATTGGGCGGATTGGACTGCATTTTCACCCTTTTCATGTCTGGTTGAGCACAACAACGTGAAACGCATTCGCACAGCAAAGATCAATGTCCAGCAACACGTTTAAGCCCTTCTTGAGCCACACTTTTGTTAACAATTCAAATTATTTTTGCGCACAATATTTACACACCAGTGGTAAAATCGGAAGCAATCCATATTTTTTAACATATATATCAAAAGGGTAACGCACACTCCCCCTAGGTTCTTTATTTAGCGAGTAGCATTGCAAATACCTTGAATGCTGCATAATATTTGAACACTTTGAATTAACGTCAGGCGAGGTATGGCACGGCT
This sequence comes from Falsihalocynthiibacter sp. CO-5D18, assembly GCF_041205445.1. Taxonomy (NCBI): domain Bacteria; kingdom Pseudomonadati; phylum Pseudomonadota; class Alphaproteobacteria; order Rhodobacterales; family Roseobacteraceae; genus Falsihalocynthiibacter; species Falsihalocynthiibacter sp. CO-5D18. The sequence goes on from NZ_JBGFCF010000015.1 coordinate 62,972, forward strand.
TAACGATCACGAAAGCGAAGTTTACGATCGGATTCGCGCCGCAATCAGCGCACGCCAACTTCTGCCCGGTCAGAGGCTGCGGGAGGTTGAACTCTGTCGCATTTTTGGGACAACGCGGGGCACAGTTCGCAAAATCTTCGCGCGACTGGCCTTTGACGGGCTTGTTGATCATCAACCCAATCGCGGCGCGTCGGTCGCAAAACCCTCGACCAAAGAAGCCACCGACATGTTTATCGCGCGCCGTTGTATCGAGACGACAATCGCCCGCGAAGCTGCCTTGCGACTAAAACCCGAGGACATCACCCGTCTTCGGACTCATATAGAACGCGAAAAAGTGGCGCTAGAGAAGGGCGACAAAGATCGCCTCATTGCCCTTTCGGGCGAGTTCCATGCTCTACTTGCTGGCGTCGCGGAGAATTCTGTTCTGAAACGCTACTTGATCGACCTCATCGCGCGGGAGTCGTTGATCATCCAACTTTTCGAGAAACCCGGAGTGAAATGCTGCTCGCACGAAGAGCATTCCGAGATTCTCGACGCCCTGATCTCCTCCGATTTGGACCTACTGGATAAATTGATCTCGGACCATATAGACGGCATAGCCGCCAGCCTCGATCTGCTCCAACTCGACGCATCGCGGCCAAGCTTGTATGACGTTTTCTCCTAACGAAAATCGCACGCAAAAACCCCGCTTCGTGCGCCGAAAATTAAGGTCATTCAGTAAGTCCAGACCATTGGTCCCCCAAGTTTTTCGAAATTTTACGTAAATTTTACTTATAAGTATAAAGCCCGCGGGTGCAGTCAGACAAATTCGAACTCGTCTCAGCTGGGCCAGTAAGGCAGCCCTTTACCTTTTGTGGCATGGCTGACGGGAGTGCCTCGGCCTAATGGCCCCTACAGCGTAGCACTTCACCTTTTCGTAGAGTCTGTACAAAATAATGGTGCACAATTTGGTACACAATTTAGTGCACATATCGCAGATTGCAGCCTGCACCGCAAACATGTAATGCATTGAAATAAATATAGATTTAACAAAACTGAAAAACTTTTCGACGGACTGTCTCTCCGCCAAAATCTGGCGATAAGTATTTAAAAATGCTGCAAAAAATGTATCCGCGCGCCATTCAGCCCCACATCTAGCCCCACATAATCTTTTGATGGAATTTTCCTGTTGACGGAGCGTGGTTATGAAGCTCCTATATTTGTCAACACGGGTGTTCCAATATTTTTGGCCTGCAAAGATGCGTGAAGATTTCTCGGACGATGTAGCGTTTCAAGCAGCGGATGATCTCACTTTTGCTTTTGCCGTCTTTGGTGCGTTTTCGGGTGTTGTCAAACAAACTTGAGCACGCCGCAAAAGGCACATCAAGTCAATCATCATGCGGCACAGAAATTGAACCACTCGGTGAGAGCAGTTGCACGTTTTCGTTTGAAGGATTGCCTGCTTTCTAGATGCCTTTGGTGGTTGAAGTGGTTATAGATTTCGCTGTGATAACTGACAAATTTCTGAAGTGTCGCAACCGTCTTGAAACGCTGCATCGCTCGTTCTCTACGTCGAAATGGTAAGTGCGAATTCTCGCATCTGTTGTTGGATCGGCCGCCGCATAATTGTTTATCGGCAACGCCAATCTCACGAAAGGCTGCTCCATAGGACGGTAGTTTATCCGTTGTGATAATCTTAGGCACACCATGCTTTTTCATCGTCTTTATGATAAATTTCTTCGCCGCAGCCTTGTTGCGCCGCTTTGTAACTAAGCATTCAAGAACCTCACCTTCATGATCAACGGCACGCCAAAGGTAAAATATCTCACCATCTATTTTCACAAAAACCTCGTCCAAGTGCCATTGCCAATTTGAGTGGTGCCCCACCCTCTTCTGCCGGATCTCCTTAGCAAATTTTGCACCAAATCTGTTGACCCAAAACCGCACTGTTTCGTTGCAAATATCAATCCCGCGCTCATGCAGGATATCTTCAACCTGGCGAAAACTGAGCGGGTAGCGGATATAATACATCACAGCGAGACGGATGATTTCAGGACTCGTTTTGAAATACTTGAATGGGTTTTGTGTTGTCATTCACCAAAATTAAGGATCAACAGTTGGGGCGTCAAGTTTGTCTGGCAACACCGACGAATGAATGGCGACGAATTTCTGCAAGGTTCGCGTTCGTCGGAAGCGCAACATTGCCCGTTCTCGTCGTCGAAAAGGTTGGTGTGAATTCTCGGCCCGATTGTTCAGCCAGCGGTCAGTTTCTTGTCGATGAGCGTTGCCGATGACCTTCATCGCGGCGCCGTAAGACCGCAGTAGATCAGTCACGATGACATGTGGTGGACCAAAGCGCTTCATTGTTTTTCTGAGGAATTTCAACACCGCTTTGCGATCCCGGCGCTTGGTGACATAACTTTCAAGCACCTCGCCCTCGTGATCCACGGCCCTCCAGAGATAGTGGGTTTCACCGTTGATTTTTACGAACACTTCGTCCAAATGCCATTGCCAATTCGAATGAGCTCGAAGGTGCTGAACCCGTTTTCTTCGGATCTCCGCGGCGAACAACGGAACGAACCGGTTCCACCAAAACCGCACAGTCTCATGGCTAATTTCGATCCCGTGCTCATGCAACAAATCCTCCACATTCCGGAGTGACAGAGGGTACCGAACGTAAAGCATCACTGCCAGGCGGATGATCTGCGGGCTCGTCTTGAAGTACTTGAATGGGTCGCGTTTTGTCATCCTGCGACGCTAGGCGTTCACCCTGCCCGCCTCAACCGGTTTTCTTCTGACAGTGCCGCGCAATCCATTGTTTAAAGTCCGTCGTATTCGTATGTGGCCAGGAATTTCGCATGACGCTTAATATCGCTTCGTGTGATCCCAATTTGCGCCAGTTCTTCGTCTGACATTGCGCGGAGGACGGATTCCATTCTTCCAATCTGTAGATTGGCCACGAACCTCGCCAGGCCAAAGTATACTGTGGATGCGCAACCTGCGAAGAACGAAGCGAAACCGCCTGCAGCGTGTCGCAGTTGCGGCCAGAAGTTCGGAATGCCTGCGGTGCTCACGTTGTTTTTCATTGGGTTAGTCCTTTTTCGGTTTTAGAGTGCCAGCTTGGAATTACCCAAGTGAGACACGCCTATGACTGCCGGTTTACCGCCCGCGAACGCGTATGGCCGTATGCGGCCTCGTATGCAATTTCCTTGATCGACAGCCGAGAGATGCCGATGTCGGCAAGCTCGCGGTCGGACGAGCATTGAAGTTCGCGCAGTGTCCGAACGTACACACTGTGCTGCGCACGGCGCACTGCTGCTGCTTTTCTGCTGGCTTCAAGCCAGTCGCGAAGCCGAATTCCGGAATGAAAAAGGTCTGCTGTATGGGTCATCTCTCATGCTCCTGTACTCAGTGGTGCGTTTGGTGCGCTGTTGGTAGCGCTATCGTCACCGTTCAATTGGAAGGTAGTGAAATGCTGCGCATGCACAATAACTCATTACAACATGCTGCTATGCAGCAATAGCATAGGTGCGTGCGGCGCAAACTTAGGCGGTTTGCTAGTGAGGCAGGCAGTCGAAACCTTGGGCCGACGCCGTTGCTCGAAAATTGACAGCGGTTGCCGAAAATCTGGGCGTGTAATGTATATCAGATCGATAAAGATCCAAAATTCGTCAACCCTTACGGAGATTTGTTTTGGCAACGGAGGTAGTTCGATCACACGGGTCACGATCTGAGAGGGCCCTTGAGTAAGCCATAGAGTGAGGCCTTTACTGAAATCGTACTGTTGCTCGTGAAAACGCAGAACTCCAAATACCCCACCGGCAGGTCGCCCTCGCTTCCTACGGCTAAAATCCTCCCCCCAACTGGGGACGATGGTTAAAGACAAATTCGAACACGTCTCAGCGGGGCCAGTACTGCTGCCCTTTTATGCCGCACAAAGTCCCCGCCACTCGGCGAGAGCGGCGGCGCGCGCAAGCTTGAAATGGTCTCTTTGGGAAAGGCTGCGACCCTGATTGAAGTTGTTACAAACGGAAGCATGTACGGCTACGAATTTCTGCAAACTTCGCATACGACGAAAGCGGTGCATGGCACGTTCTCGTCGTCGAAAAGGTAGGTGTGAATTCTTGGCTCGGTTATTCTTCCAACGCCCCGTTTCCTGTCTACTGGCATTTCCGATGACCTTCATCGCGGCACCATAGGAACGTAACTTGTCAATGACGATGACTTTCGGTTGGCCGTACCGTTTCATCACTTTCTTCATGAATTTAAGGACCGCAGCCCTATCTCGACGTTTGCTCACATAACTTTCCAACACCTCACCTTCGTGGTCGACAGCCCGCCAAAGATAATGTCGCTCACCGTTAATCTTGACCAAAACTTCGTCCAAGTGCCATTGCCAGTTTGAATAAGAGCGTAGTTGTTGGACCCGCCGACAGCGGATTTCTGTAGCGAACATGGGACCGAAACGGTTCCACCAAAACCGAACTGTTTCGTGGCTCACATCGATCCCTCGTTCGTGGAGTAAATCTTCCACGTTTCGAAGTGAGAGTGGAAATCTGACGTACAACATCACCGCAAGACGGATAATCTCAGGGCTCGTTTTGAAATAGCGAAAAGGAGAGCGTTTTTTTTCATGACACAACGCTAATTGGTAGCCCTGCCCTTCTCAAGCCAGTTTCCTCTGACACCGCCTGTTAGAGACTAGGGGGCGTTCAAATGCTCAAACAGTCGCGCCACAGCTTCTGCGCCGGGATCTATATGACCTTGTAGCTGTTCGGCATTAATGTAAGCCGCGCGTCCTGCCTTTGCTTTCACAATCGTCGATGTGTGAATTGCCCCTTTGCGGGCGGCTTCAGCCGCTGGTGCAATACCGACTGAAAGCGCGTCCAAAGCTGGCTTAAGCGCATCGACCATTGTCCGGTCACCCACTTGTGCCCCCCCGATATGCTGCATCCGTTTAAGTCCCTCTTTCAAAGCCTCAACCATGGGCAATCCGCTCGAAACGGCATCGCCCGCCGCTGTAAAGAAAATTGCGAGTAGCACTCCCGACGAGCCGCCCATCGTTTGACTGAGTTCTTGTCCGATTGCCCGATAAAGCTGTGTGTGATCGGCAAGTGGCAGACGATCTAGAGCTCCAATGAGTGCGCGAGCGGCTCCCGAAAGTGTGGACCCTGTATCGCCATCTCCAGATTTTGCATCCAGTGCGTTCAGATCGGCCTCGGCTGAAATCAGTGTCTCACAACACTTTGTTAAAAATTCGGCTGTTTCATCGTGCTTGGAGGGAACCGGTTGGATCGGCGTTAGACCATCCGGCAATTCGATCAAAGGAATTTGCTTCAATTCCATACATCCGGGCCACGCGGCAGGGGTGCAAGGAGCCTTCAACAATTCTTCCTCCTCAGGACTAACCGGATAGACGGAAACCGAGAACCCGCGCATGTCTAGAGAAGTCATCATTGACGCCGGGCCCACGATAAACTTCAGTTTTTTGGAAATTGAGCAATTCGCTAATTCATTTGCCAGAACCGACATCTCAAGAACAGAAGAACCACCTAGATTGTTAAGCAAAACCACATGGGGTTTGTTCTCCAAAAGGGGTGCTAACTTTTCGATAATTGCGGCAACGGATTGCTTAGCATCAACGTATGAAATTTGTTCAACACCCGCTTCTCCGTGGATACCCAGACCCAATTCAACCTTACCCAATGGAATTCGATCTTCTTTTGGGGAGCCTGGAACAGTGCATGTGTCTAACGACATTCCGAGCGATTTAGTGCCTGCAACCACGCGTTCGGCCGCTTTAGTTATAGTCTCCAAAGGCTGACCTGATTCGGCCAACGCACCAGCAATTTTGTGGACAAACAGCGTCCCTGCCACACCACGGGGCTGCGCCAAATCCGGTAGTGCAATATCATCATCGACGATGACCATATTCACTTTGAGGCCAAATGCGCGGGCTCTTTCTGCTGCTAATCCGAAGTTTAAGCGATCACCAGTGTAGTTTTTGACAATAAGTAGACAGCCCGCGGGGCCCGTCACGGCGAGTATTCCTGCGAGCACAGCATCAACTGAGGGTGATGCAAAAACGTCGCCACAGACCGCCGCCGTAAGCATCCCCCGTCCTACAAATCCTGCATGCGCTGGTTCATGCCCTGAGCCGCCCCCCGAAACCAATGCGACCTTTGATTTTCCCCAGTCGTTCCGAATAACAACCCGAATATGTGGATACCCATCCAACCGTGCTAAAGCACCGCCAGAACTCCGGATCACACCGTCGATCGCATCCGTGACCGCGTTTTCCCTTTGGTTGATAAATTGAGCCATGGTTTTCTCCCTCAAGCAACCCGAGCGCCATTGGCGTCGAAGTAAAATGGTTTGTTAGGGCTAATTTTTACAATATCGCCATTCTTTAAGTCTGTGTGAGCATCGGTTACCGTGATCAGCGCGTGGTTCTTGAATGCCAGATGCAATCGCGTCTGATCACCTAAGTGTTCAACCCGCTGAACGAAGCTTTCTTCGCCATCGCCTTGCGTGATCTGCTCTGGGCGCAAGCCAATCGTCACTGCATTTTCCGGAGCGCCACCGAAGACATCGGCTGGCAACACATTGATCCGAGGCTGGCCCAAACGACTGGCCGCATATACGCTCACTGGGTTCTCGTAAATTTCTCTTGGTGATCCGAACTGCACCAACTTTCCCGCATCCAATACGCCAACATGGGTGGCCATGGTCATCGCTTCGATTTGGTCATGTGTCACATATAAAAAAGTCGCTCCAGAATTTGCCTGAATGCTCTTCAACTCAATACGTAAATCTGACCTTAACTTTGCATCCAACGAACTGAGTGGTTCATCCATCAAGTAGACCGAAGGATTTCGGACAAGAGCGCGGCCAATCGAAACCCGCTGCATCTCTCCGCCGGACAAGGCCGTTGCTTTGTTGTCTAGCTTGTGAGAAATCTGCAAAACTTCCGCCACTTCTCCGACCTTGCGGTCAATCTCCTCGGCCGTGAGGTTCATGAGAGGCGACTTCAGAGGAAACGCCAAGTTCTGTTTGACGGTAAGATGAGGATACAACGAGTATTGTTGAAAGACCATTGCCACATCGCGTTGCGCGGGCGTCAAGCCAGTCATCGAATGGCCTCCAATACTGATGAATCCACTGTCTGGCGCATCAAGCCCTGAAACCATACGAAGTGTCGTCGTTTTTCCTGCACCCGTTGGCCCCAGTAAAACGACGAACGATCCATCTGGAACCGTCATATCGACGTTGTCTAATGCGACATCATCCCCGAAACTCTTTGATACATTCGTGAGTTGAACTTCAGCCATGATTCAGCACCTTTTCATTTGCCTGTGATTTGAGGGCACGGCCTGTTTCAGCATCAAAAATTGTGATTGTGCGCGCATCAAAATTCAGGCCGGTGGTTTGACCAACTGAGATTTTTTCAGTGCTGGCAACACGCGCTTTCACCATACCATTGGCTGTAGCGAGACTCACAATTTGTGTGGTCCCCAAATATTCGGTGGCCACAACGCGGCCTCTGTACTCAGCGTTGTCATTCAATTTTACATGCTCTGGACGCACGCCCAGTGTCAGGTTCCCCACGGCACCATCAATTTGCTTGGGTATTTGAAATAGTGTGTCGCCCAGAGAGACTTGATTGGCATTTGAGCCAACCATACCGCTAAAATCGAGGAAATTCATTGACGGTGATCCGAGGAATTGCGCGACAAATTTGGTAGCGGGCCAATCGTAGATTTGCTGGGGCACGCCAAATTGTTCCACGACTCCGTGATTCATAACAACGATTTTATCACCCATTTGCATGGCTTCCAATTGGTCGTGGGTCACATACACAGTCGTCGCATTCATGCGATCATGCAGCGCGCGCAACTCCTCTGACATATGTTCCCGAAACTCAGCGTCCAGAGCTCCCAGAGGCTCGTCCATGAAGAATGCTTTTGGATCGCGAACAATTGCCCGTCCAAGAGCAACCCGCTGACGGTCTCCGCCAGACAAGCCGCCCACCGGACGCTTTAGGATGTCGGTAATGCCGAGGATTTCTGCGACCTCGCCAACTTTCCTTTTAACGGCCGCTTTTGGCATGCCTTGCGATAACAGCGGGTAGCTTATGTTCTTGCCGACATTCATGTGCGGATACAAAGCGAACATCTGGAACACAAAGGCGATATCTCGTTGGCTGGCAGGTTTCATGCCCACCTCTTCACCGTCGATATAAATCTCGCCAGATGTAGGAAGTTCAAGACCAGCCATCATACGGAGCGTTGTCGTCTTGCCGCAACCAGACGGGCCAAGCAGCATGAAGAACTCACCGTCTTCGATGGTGAAGGTTGAGGATTTCACGGCGTTAAACGACCCGAAGTCTTTGCGCACGTGTTCAATACGTATTTGTGCCATAGGTTACTCCGGAAAATGACTGACGACGATGAACATCACCGTGCCGATAAGCGTGACAATGAAGGAGTACGTGAAGAGCCAGAGGTAAACCGGCTGCATCAACATCACGACCCCTACCGCGATTAAGATAGATGCGAGCATCTCCCAAGGTCCCCGACGGAACCCCATAAGTCCCTTGATGAAGTTGCTCATTTGCGAACTGCTCCGAATGTAATGCCACGCAACAAGTGCTTACGCAGAAGGATTGTGAAAATCATCACGGGGATCAGGAACACGGTGGCGCCAGCGGCGACAGCAGGCCAGTCTTTACCACTCACCCCGATAATAGTTGGGATAAAGGGCGGTGCCGTTTGGGCGGTACCGGACGTTAACAAGACCGCAAAAGCGTATTCGTTCCATGCGAAGATCAGGCAAAAGATCGCTGTCGATGCAATGCCCGTTGCCGCTTGTGGAAGAACCACTTTGTAAAAAGCTTGAAACCGAGTGTATCCGTCAATCAGCGCAGCTTCCTCATATTCGATCGGAATCTCATCGATAAACCCCTTGAGAAGCCAAACAGAGAGCGACAGGTTCACTGCCGTATAGAGCAGGATCATTCCAAGGTGCGTGTCATTTAAGCCAAGATTACGGAACATCAGAAAGATCGGAATAGCGACGGCGATTGGCGGCATCATCCGTGTTGATAGGATGAAGAACAGCAAATCATCCTTGAACGGGACCCTAAAGCGGCTGAATGCATAGGCTGCAGCCGTTCCGAGGATCATACATAGGGCGGTAGACCCAAACCCAATAATGACCGAATTCATAAACCGCTGTCCATAACGCGACGGTCCAGAGATTACTGACCCCCGATCACGCGCAATTTGCTCGTACCAGTTTTTCGGTTCACCGGCCTCTTCCAACATACCTGCCGTAGCACGCGTACGTTCGGTGAATAAATTCACATACCCTTCCAGCGTTGGTTCAAAGAAAACCTTTGGTGGATAAGAAATTGAATCCGCCGGTGACTTAAAGCCTGTTGCAATGATCCAAAGCAGCGGCATGAGAGTGATAATGGCATAGCCAACGACCAATGCGCCCGCGAACCATTTCGTCCTCGAGGACGGTTCTGTTACAGAAAAACTCATCTGTCTTTTACCTTATTGAGCGCTTTCACGTAGATCGAAGCGAGGCCGAACACGGTGACAAACAGGATGACGGCATAAGCCGAGGAATAGCCGGTGCGCCATTTTTCAAAGGCCTCTCGTTTGAGGTCGATGGACGTCAGCGTCGTGACATTACCTGGACCACCGCCTGTGAGCTGCACCACAAGGTCGAACATTTTGAAGTTTTCGATCCCTCGGAACAAGACGGCCAACATGAGGAACGGCAGCACCATTGGAATGGTGATCGTCCAGAACTGGCGCCATTTGCTGGCGCGATCACATTCAGCCGCCTCATAGATGCTATCTGGGATGGATCGCAGTCCGGCCAAACAAATCAGCATAACAAAAGGCGTCCACATCCAAGTATCCGCTATGATGATAGACCAAGGGGCAAGATGCACGTCTCCGATCATTGAGAAACTCGCGGGGTCACCACCAGTGAAGAAAGTGACAACATAGTTGAACAGTCCAATTTGAGGTTGGTATAAAAACGTCCAGAAGTTACCGACGACAGCGGGTGACAACATCATGGGAAAAACAATGATCGTCGTCCACATATCGTTGCCCCTGAACTTTTTGTTGATCAAGAAGGCTAAGAAGAAGCCAATCAGGACCTGTAGAGCGATTGTCCAAAGCAAGAAGTGGGCCGTAGCTTGCATCGTGTTCCAGATGTCGCTGTCACTGAGAATGCGCTGGTAATTGCGCAACCCGACCCATTCAACGTCATTGTTAGGACGGTTCACGCGAAAGTTTGTGAAGCTGAGACGGATCGTCCAAATGAGCGGGAAAATATTGACCGCTAGAAGGAGGAAGATTGTGGGAGCGACAAAAATCCAGGCAATAGTGCGATCAGATAAGCCTCTTATCTTTCTCGCAACCGTATCAGGCGTGACCTGTGCCGCTCTTTCGATCGGTGAGTGTGTCATTTGAATATCATCCTTCATCGCGGCTTTCAGAGCCGTTTCATTCAGTTCTACCGCCGATGTGTGGTTTTAAGTAATGTTTCCCTAGCCAAGGACCTGTCAATGGCCCAAAGACGGATCTATGGCTAGGGAAGCGTCAGGCCAGAAGGCCCGACAGGGAGTTAACCTAGAGCTTACCTTCGTCTTCGAAGGTTTCGGTCCAGTCTTTGACAAGACCATCAAGTGCTTCTTGTGCTGAACCTTCGCCAGCGATGACGTAGTTGTGCAAGCGCGCCTGCATAGCCAGCAACAATTCAGCATATGCTGGTTCAGCCCAGAAGTCCTTCACGATAGCCATCGAGTCTAGGAACGTCTGCGCGTAGGGCTGACTATCCGCAAAACCTGGATCTTCAACAACTGCCTTCAAAGCAGAGTAGCCACCGAGCTCCCACCATTTCGCCTGAACTTCAGGCTGGGCGAACCATTGAATGTACTCAAGGGCTGCGTCTTGCCTATCAGAATACGCTACAACCGAAATCCCTTGGCCGCCCAGCTGAGCGAATTGACCTGCGGGACCAGCTGGATTCGGGAAATAACCGGACCGGCCGCCACCAACATTGGGATCAGCTTCTACACCGGGCCAAACGAAGGCAAAACCCATAGACATTGCAACCTGACCCGAACGATAAGCATCAATGTTTTCACCCATATACCAGTTTGAGGCGCCTGGAGGTGTTCCCACGTCGTATAGCTCTTTGTAGAATTCCAGCCCTTCAACGGCACCTGCAGAGTTCACAAAACCTTCAAGCTCATAAGGGGACTCTGGATTCTCGTATTGGAAACCATAATTGTAAAGCGCGTTAGTCGCACCCATTGTGATGCCTTCAGACCCACGTTCTGTGTAAAGCGCGGCTCCATAAACTGTGGTGCCGTCAATATCGCGCCCCTGAAAAAATTCAGCAATATCTTTTAACTGCTCAAGAGTGGCTGGAGCGTCAAGCTTGTAGCCATATTTCTCCATAAATTCGGCCTGAAGCTCTGGACGTTCAAACCAATCTTTGCGGTAGGACCACCCAACAACGTCACCAAATGCTGGCAGAGCGTAATAGTTTGGCGTGCCTTTTGGCCACTCAGAGTAGCCCGTCACGGTTGCGGGAATAAAATCATCCATCGTGATGCCGTTTGCATCAAAAAAGTCGTTCAGCTTGATGTAGTGCCCGTTCTCGGCACCGCCGCCGATCCATTGGCTGTCTCCGATCATGAGATCGCAAAGCTTTCCGCCAGAGTTCAGCTCATTGAGCATGCGGTCAGCGAAATTTGGCCAAGGCACAAATTCAAAATTCATTTCGTGGCCGGAAGCCTTCTCAAAATCTTTACTAAGCTCGATCAAAGAGTTTGCTGGATCCCATGCAGCCCAACAAAGGGTCAGATCCTCGGCAAACGCTGCTGACGACATTGTACCAGCGATGATTGCGGATACAGCCGTAGTGGTGAATTGCTTTCTCATTTTTGAATTTCCTCCCATTAGTGTGGTCGCAACCCCCTCGTCACGACTCAACGTCCACAATCCATAATGAGGTGCGCACCTCAAGTAAAGACATTTTTGAGGTCCGCACCTCAAAAAGCTTGATTATAGGGTAACACCACGCGTATATCTGCAAAGAATACTGAAATACGGAGCAAGTTCTACATGCGACCAACAACCAAAGATCTTGCCGCTGAAGCGGGTGTCAGCCTTGCAACGGTTGATCGAGTATTGAATGCGAGGTCGGGTGTTAGAAAAAAGACCATCGACGCCGTCAACGAAGCGATCAAGCGTATAGGGTTTGAGCGAAACCAGTTGGCCGCGACACTTGCCAGAAAACGCGGATACAGGTTTGGTTTCGTATTACCAAAAGACGGTGATGAATTCCTCAAAGAAATTGTGGACCGAATAACAGAAATCAACGAAGCCTTCCGAGCGGAAATGATCGAGGTTAAGGTGCTTCGGGTGGATGAAAAAGATCCGCATAAAACGGCTAGGTCCCTGTCTCGGTTAAAACCTGAAGACTACGACGGTGTTGCAGTTATGGCCCCTGAATTCCCCCAAATTCGCGATGCTATACGACGCATGCGAGAGCGTAAAATTCAAACGATTCCATTCATATCGAACCAGAATAACGAAGAAAAAGGGGACTTTGTTGGCATTGATAACCGAGCAGCCGGTGCGACGGCTGGTCGTCTAATGGGGCGCTTTTTATCGGGAAAAAGCGGAGCAATCGCTGTTGTCACTGACACCATGCAGTCGCGTGATAGCCTAGAGCGTCGCCTGGGCTTTGATGCTGTGATCAACCGAGATTACGCGTCGTTCAAAGTTCTTCCTTCATTAGAAACGCACAGTGATCCAGCCCGCATTCATAATGTTATCGAAACAATTTTCACCGCGCATTCCGATCTCGTCGGTCTATACATCATGGGCTCAGAAGCCAGAGAAGTGCTCGAAGCTGCTCAGATATATGGACGGGGAAAAGGGCATCTTCAGATTGCACACGAACGGACCCCGTCGACAGTAAACGCCTTAATGAACGGTACATTGGATGCTGTGGTTACGCAGGATCCGGGACATCTGGTACGGAGCGCGGTACGCATCCTGCGTGCGAACTGCGAAAACCGAACAACCCTCGCATCACAAGAGAAAATCAGAATTGAAATTCTCTTGGCCGACAATCTTTAGGTGAAGCGGTGTTGTCAGACAAACTTGAGCACGCCCCAAAAGGCACATCAAGTCAATCATCATGCGGCACAGAAATTGAACCACTCCGTGAGAGCAGTTGCGCGTTTTGGTTGATGGATTGCCTGCTTTCGAGATGCCTTTGGTGGTTGAAGTGGTTATAGATTGGGCTGTGATAACTGCCGCTAAAAGTTGTGTGGTTCCCCTAAAGAGCCTGCCAACGACTGGATCAAGCGATGAGCGTTGGTATCTGCTGGCGACAATAGTCATGGATCTCTCCGCTTTTAGTCAGCCAAATTTGATCTCGTTGGGACGCAACATGGAGAAGTGCCCGTCGCAAATGTCGCAACCGAAACGGCTGGCCTACGAGGTATGGATGTAGAGCAATACCCATGACAAGGGGCTGATGTGTTGACTGTTCTAACATCTCATCAAAGTTATCAATGATCATATCGGCGAAATCGGACGCACTATCTTTACGCGCCACAATGGACGGGATGTCGTTGATTTCTTGCGGGTATGGAATCGACAAAAGGCGTCCGTTCGAGGTTTGCATCCAGACCGGCTGATCATCCATGGACCAGTTGAGCGTGTATCTATACCCCGCCTCCACCAACAGCTCCGGCGTATCGTGACTTTCGGAGATCCAAGGTGACAGCCAACCTTTAGGACATGTACCTTCGCCCTTTTTCAGTATCGCAGTGGCCTCTGAAATTAGCGCGGCCTCACCCTTGTGACCAAGAGTATTTTGACGTTCAGAATTCGTGCGCCCATGCCCGACGACCTCATCTCCACGCTCGCGAAACGCCGTCATGAGATCAGGCGCGTACCCATACATAGCGCTGTTCGCAATCACGGTGGCAGGCAAGTCCAACGCATTGAACATGTCAAGTATCCGCCAAGCACCGACGCGGTTTCCGTAATCACGCCACGCGTAATTCAGGACGGCAGGCTGAGGACCACCGGGCGCCAGTTCGGCACCAAGACCCTCTCCGAAAGCAAAATGTTCAAGGTTAAGCCCAATATAAACAGCAAGCCGTTTACCATCTGGCCAGCTATAGTCCGCGCGTTTGGGAATTGGGGAGTAAGAGTAGCGCCCGTGATCTTTTAACATTATTTAAAGTTCCGCTTCCGCGAGGCCAGCTTTGTGCAGCAATATTTCGGCGCTGTCATTCCAAACATTCGTGCTCACAATTTTTCCGTCGCGAACAACAAACTTGTCCATGTACCGATTGTTCTCAAACGATATTCCGTCTTTCCATTCACCAAAAAGATACCCCGTGTTGTAGACGTGGACGTCTCCCGTCTCCGCATCTAACGCTGCATCAGTACGCAAGAACCGCTTTTTAACCCATGCGTACCGTTTGGCATTAAAAGCAGTGCTTTCAACTGGCCCAGAAAAATTACGCCCTCCCGTGAAAACCAAATGAAAGTCATCGCTGACATAGGCCGCCGCCCCCTTGGGATCGGGTATCATCGAGCGCTCAAGGTAGTTTTCCACGATGGTTTTGGCAGCAGCTATTACATCAACTTTAATATCCATGTCGTCCTCCTTTTGAAATTTAGGGCACCAAGGGCTTTACCCCCGCAACGGTGCTGCCGGATAAATTTGAATATGCCTCTATTCGGGTAAATCGTCTTCTCGACTAAATGAGTATACGCGCTATTTTTGTTGCAGCGACGACTCCATCCACCAATCGGACTGGGCTATCTTCACCAAAAATCGCAGGGATTCCCACCATTCCCGCACATCCAAGAACCACGCTTTGAACACGGTCTTCGCTCACGGCGCGGTTAATTTCAGCAATAACCTTTGGGTTGGCCGTCTCAGGGTCGGTTTCCAAATCGAGCACAGGGACACCACTGGCGCGCACTTTTGCAAGGTGCCCCGTGAGGCCATAACTTTGTATATTGCTTTCAAGCACCGGCACCGACACATCTAGAGTTGTGACAACAGAAAACCGCTCCCCCGCAAGGGCGGCAAGGTGATACGCGGCTTGACCAATGCCAATGACCGGACAGGCAGCAATTTTGCGCGCTTGAGAGAGGCCGGTATCATCAAAACAACCGATGATAATTGCTTGCGCGCCCTTTGCCGCTGCCAAACGCACGAGTTTTAACAAGGGAGGAATGCTGTCTTCCCCGTCTTTCGGGCCTTGAATAGCGGGAGGTCCGTCATGCGACGTCCAGCCTTCAATTGCCACGTCTGGAGTTGCGGAACGCGCTATATCCACCATCGCGTCGGTCATGGTTTCAGTGCTGTTTGGGTTGATAATAACGATCATACCATTCCCTTACCCGCGTCGGTTCCTACTTTTGCGCGCCTCCGCTTACCAAGGAGCGCAAGACCAAGGAACACTCCAATGATGGCGAGCGAAAACACGGTTGTTAACGTGCCAAGCGCATAGAGAACTGGGGAGGTGACATTCGTTGTCATCCCGTAAATTTCCAACGGCAAAGTGTTGTAGCTCCCTGCGGTAAGCAAAGTCCGCGCGAACTCATCATAACTTAGCGTGAAGCCAAAGAGAGCCACGCCGATCAAAGACGGCGCGATAATCGGTAGCACCACGTGTTGGATCGTTTGCCACGGGGTTGCGCCCAGATCGCGCGCGGCTTCCTCATAACTCTTATCAAAGCGATTGAAGACTGCGAACATGATCAGCAGTCCAAACGGCAAGGTCCACGTGAGCTGCGATCCAAATCCAGACGTCGCCCAATGCACCGTTAAGCCGGATTGAGAAAACAGCAACCCGACCCCAAGCGAAATAAGGATAGACGGGATCACGAGGGATGTAATGATGAGGTAGAAGAGAATAGACGACCCGGGGAAGCGCTTGCGAAACGCCAGTCCTCCCATCACCGAAACAACCACAGTTGTCACCATAACCATCATCCCAAGGGCTATACTGCGGCGAAAACTACCCCAGATATCACCGACGGATTGTTGCTCAAAAAGATCTCGAAACCAATAAAGTGAAACCCCGCGCATTGGAAAAGTGAGACCACCGCCTTTACCCTGAAAGGACAAAATTCCTATGGTCATTGTTGGGCCGTAAAGGAACGCGAGAAACAGTATAAAAAACGCGGTCAACACGTAGAAAGAGCGGGAACGCGGTTCCATTTAGAGCTCCTTTCTGATGTCGACAAAGCGCAACATTATGCCAATCACTATGAGAACGGTGAGCAGCAGAACAATTGCGGTTGCCGATGCGGATGGATATTGCAGAAGCGAAATATCGTTTGAAATCAGACGGCCGACGTTGGCCGACTGGCTACCGGACATAAACCGGACTGTGATGAAATCTCCCATGACTAGGGTCACAACGAAGATCGTGCCGATCATAATACCAGGCTTGGTCAGAGGGAGGATGACGTTCCAAAGGATCTGCGCACCATTTGCGCCTCCGTCCCTCGCCGCCTCGATCAAAGACTTATCTATGCGCATCATCGTATTGAAAATTGGCACGACCATGAACAGGGTATAGAGGTGGATAAAGGCGAGGATCACGGCAAAGTCGCTAAACAATAACCAATCGACTGGCTCATCAATCACACCCCAAGACATGAGTGCCGAGTTTGCGATTCCATTTCGCCCGAGAAATGGAATCCAACTTATCATCCGAATAATATTGCTGGTCCAGAATGGAATTGTGCATATTAAAAACAAGGCGATTTGCCACGTAAGCGTTCGAATGTGGAAAGCCAGATAGTAGGCGACTGTAAATCCAATACTGAATGTGAAAATCCAGGTAATCAGCGCGTATTTAAAGGTGTTGAAGAATACGCGATATGTGACGGACGATCCAAATAGGAACTCATAATTTTCGAAGTCAAAAGCTGGAATAATTGAGAATTCGGTTGCGCGCCAAAAGCTAACGATGGCGATCATGATAATCGGAGCCACAAGAAATACCAGCAAGATGAGCACCAAGGGAGACACCATGAGCCATCCCGTTAAGGCCTTGCTTTCGCGTAATTTTAACATAATTTTCCAAATTTCGCAGAGATGGGTTGCGCAACGAAATTACCGCGCAACCCAGTTATTCTAGGCCGCGATGAACTCATTCCATTTGCGCACCATGTATTGGTTTTCGTCCATTACGGAGTTCCAACAAGCCACGGCACCCATCCGTTCTGTGAACGATCCGCCATCACGTGTGGCGCCTGCATCAGCCAATGTGTCTCCGAATGGCGATGTAATGATGTCGGTAGATTTTTTACCTTCGAACCAATAGCCCCACTCATTTTCAGACATAAATTGCTTGGAGGTTTCAGGAACAGCGGAGTAGTAACCTTGGCGCATCAAGAAGCCGCCAACCCAACCAGAGAGGTACCAGTTGATGTATTCGTAAGCTGCTTCCAACTCCAAGCCAGAAAGTGCTGCAGAAATCCCCAAACCACCGCCCCAGCTGCGGTAGCCTTCTTCGAGCGGTTGATAAACGCAATCAATGCCCTTGGATTTTACGGCTGTGATCGCCGGAGACCACATGGATTGAATAACGACCTCGCCAGACGCCATTAGATTTACACTCTCGTCAAACGATTTCCAAAAGGCGCGGAACTGGCCGTTTTTCTTGGCTTCCGTGAAGATAGCGAAAGTAAGGTCGATCTCTTCTTTGGTCATGTTGCCTTTGTCGGGGTATGTATATTCACCCATGGATTCCACAACCATCGCCATATCCATAATACCGATGGAGGAGATGTCGAGGATGGACGCCTTGCCCTTGAATTCAGGGTTGAGCAACTCAGACCAATTATTGATTGGACGATTGATCAAATCTGGGCGGATGCCAAGTGTGTCGGCATTGTAAATAGTAGGGATCAAAGTCATCCAACCGGATTCTTCTTGCACAAAATCGGTACCGTTTTGGCCGGAGGTAAAGCCAACGGTATGCGGCGCGGTTCCTTGGGCGATCACGCTTTCGGGTGTCAACTTACCCGAGCGGAACGTGCCAACGATCTTGTCGTAATTCGCAAGTTTTGACGTGTCCATGGCCTGCAAATTGCCGGCAGCCCAGACCTTTTTACAGATGAAATACTCGATATCTGCAATGTCAAAGCTGTTGGGCTGCGTCGCGGCGCGTTGAGTTACGCTGTCCGTATCAAGAGCTGTCATTTCAAGAGTGAAGCCGAGGTCTTCTTTGACCTTTGTGGCCACTTCATTGAGGTTGGAAACCCCTGTACCAAACTGACGTATTGTGACGTCTTTGATGTTTTGAGCCCAAACCATAGGTGCGCCCATTGTTGCGGCACCCGCGGCAATTGCTGTTGAGGCGGCGCCCTTTAGCAGGGTACGGCGGCTCAGGCCGGATCGTTTCGTGAAGTTTGTCATATTGCTCTCCTAGTCGATAAAAATACTGTGTTAAGCTGTCAATTTATGTAGGTTGTTTTTGTCCCATGTCAGACCAATTTGATCGCCGGGATTTTGCGGGTTCTCGAAGAAATCACCCTCGGCCACAAGAGCTGTAACTTCTTGATCTCCAGCAATTTTTGCCATGATAGACACGTGGGTACCTTGATACTCAACCGCCATCACATTGGCAGATAGAGTCCCCTTTTCGGCCGTTGTTACCGCAACTTCATCTGTGCGAATTGAATAGCGGCCTTCGGGAAGTGCGATAACGTTGTGTCCGCCGATAAACTGCGCAACAAAACTGGTTTTTGGGGCTTTAAATACTTCACGCGCGGGTCCGGCCTGCTCGATAACGGCGTTATTCATCACGACGATTTCATCCGCCAACGCCAGTGCTTCATCTTGGCCGTGGGTGACATGAACAAAGCTAATCCCAAGTTCTTTTTGGAGCCTTTTTAACTCAGTGCGCATTCGAACTCGCAGGAAGGGGTCTAGTGCCGACAATGGCTCGTCTAGGAGCAAAGCCTGAGGCCGAGTGATCAAAGCCCGCGCTAGGGCGACGCGCTGTTGCTGGCCACCAGAAAGCTGATCAGGAAGTCGATCACTAAGCACACTGAGATCAACTAACTCAAGCATCTCACCGGCTTTTGTGCGACGTTCCTTAAGGTCGACGCCCTTCATTTTTAGACTAAAAGCGACATTATCCACGACACTCAAATGAGGAAAAAGAGCGTAGCTCTGGAACATCATAGCTGTGCCGCGTTTGGCTGGCGGCAAGCGCGAAATATCGCGCCCTGCAAGCAAAATTGAGCCTTCACTTATACTCTCATGTCCAGCGATCATACGAAGAGTCGAGGATTTCCCACAACCGGACGGACCAAGAAGGCATGTGTAACTGGAAGGTTTAAAATGATGGCTGATCGCATCAACAGCCACAGTTGGACCGTAACGTTTGGTAACCGATATCAACTCGAGATCTAGGACAGGCTTATTCATAATTCCCCCGTTGCGTTGACTTATTTGAAGACTGAGTCGCAGGTGAAATCAAACGTACCCGCACGCCAAAAGACCGAGGCGGTCCACTTTGCCCGATATTTGGTCAGTTTATCTGATATGCGCCCATTTTATGAACACAACTTGAATTAAGTTTGTATACAATAACAATCCACTTCGCATTCAATGTGTGATTCTCTTGTCTACAGCCTGGAGGTCTGCCATGAGTTGAATTGAAGGAAACAAACTATGCTACCGACCTCAAAGACAACCTCAGCGGCTCCAGAAAAAAGAAGTTCTAGTGATCGCGTTGCAAAGGCGCTTGCCCTCGCAATTCATGAGCACCGTCTCGCTCCAGGAACAAAACTTGGGGAAGATGAGATTGGGGAGATTTACAACGTTTCTCGGACTGTGGTGCGCTCAGCATTACAATATTTAGCGCATATCCAGCTTGTTGAAATTCAACGTAACCGTGGTGCACATGTTGCAAAGCCGAGCTTGCGAGAAGCCCGCGAAATATTTGAAGCGCGGGAATTGTTAGAGCCTCGGACCGCGAGTTCTGCCGCCCTGAACGCAACTCGAGCAGATGTCGCAAAATTAAAAAAGCACATCACAGAGGAGCATGCAGCCCTGGATGCCGGAGACATTGGCCGCGCACTTTACCTATCTGGCCAATTCCATATTGAAATTGCACGGATTGCTGGTCAGGCGACCATTGCCGGTTTCGTTGAAACTCTGATTGCAAGATCGTCGCTCATCATTGCGCTTTATTGGCGGCGACAAAGTGCGTTGTGCGAGAGCCACGCTCACAATGCCTTGGTTCAATCGATCCAAGATCATGAAGCCACGCGGGCCGAAGAGCTAATGCGAAGCCATTTAGTTGATCTTCATTCTGCGCTCGACCTGCGCGAAAGCCCCAAACAAATGAAAAAATTGCGGGATGTTCTAACACCATGAGATGTTCAGTCAGGCGAAGGCCGAACGCATCTCTGCTAGGCCATTATCACCGCCCTTAATTGCGCGAACCCGCCTCAAATCAGTCGCCGCCAAGTATATCCAATGCTGCGCTTGTGCCACGGGTTTGATAGGTGCCAACCCCCATCTTCGCGACGATACCGCCGTTCAGTACGATGGTCTCTCCCCGCAGAATTGTGCGTGTGGGCCATCCCGTAATACGCATCCCCTCATAAGGTGCGTAGTCGCAACCGTGATGCAGATTGTCCTGCGAAATAACAGCTGTTTTGGTCGGATCCCAAAGAGTGATGTCGGCGTCTGAACGATTACAAGTGCGCCTTTCTGAGGATAGAGACCACAGAGTTTGGCAGGGTTCGTTGAGGTCAGCGCAACAAAGCGCTCCAGCGGGTGGTGTCAGACTAATTCGAACTCGTCTCTACTAGGCCAGTAGTGCTGTCCTTTATGCCGCGCAAAGGCCGCGCCACTCGGCAAGAGCGGCGGTTCGTGAGCGCTTAAAATGAACTCTTTGGGAAAGGCTGCGATCCTGATTCAAGTGGTTGAAAACAGATGCGTGGACGGAGACAAATTTCTGTAAACTTCCCATTCGGCGAAAGCGGTGCATGGCGCGTTCTCGTCGTCGAAACGGTAGATGAGAATTCTCCGCTCGATTGTTTTTCCAGCGCCCGAAATCCTGTCTCTGCGCATTGCCAATTTCTTTCATCGCCGCGCCGTAAGACCGAAGGCGATCGGTCACGATGACATGTGGTGGACCAAAGCGCTTCATCACTTTTCTGAGGAATTTCAATGCCGCTTTGCGATCACGGCGCTTAGTGACATAGCTTTCAAGCACCTCACCTTCGTGATCAACCGCGCGCCATAAATAGTGACGTTCACCGTTGATTTTTACGAACATTTCATCCAGATGCCATTGCCAGTTCGAATACGCCCGCAGTTGTTGAATCCGTTTACGACGGATTTCCGAAGCGAAGATTGGGCCAAAGCGGTTCCACCAAAACCGGACAGTTTCGTAGCTAACATCGACGCCTCTCTCGTGCAAAAGATCCTCTACATTGCGCAGTGAAAGAGGAAACCGGACGTACATCATCACCGCCAGGCGAATGATTTCTGGGCTGGTCTTGAAATAGCGAAATGGGGAGCGTTTTGCCATCCGTAGATGCTAGATCAGCGCCCTGCCCGTCTCAAGCGAATTTAATCTGACACTACCCCCTTGTTTCCTCTGACACCGCCAATCCTCCACATTGCGGAGCGACAGCGGGACCCGAGCATACATCATAACTGCCAGGCGGATGGTTTCAGGAGACGTCTTGAAGTAGCGAAATGGCGAAGATTTTGTCATCCGCAAACGCTACGAAACCGTCCTACCATGTTCAAGTCAGTTTCTTCTGACAGTGCCTCATTGCTGCTTCTTTCCCTAAGAGCCGACAAAAAAGTTGCCGTGGGTTCATCTTCCACTCTAGTATGTTGTCATCAGGGGGCTAAATGGCGGATTTTATAGAACAAGTTGAGATACGCGGATATGGTGAGTGGTTGTCGCCGCTCGCCCCTGCATCACTTGCTGAGGGCACCCGGAAAGTTGAAAAGATTTGCCTAGACGGTGATGCGATCTTTTGGGTCGAGAGCAGGCCAGACGAAGCGGGCCGTAGTGCCATAATGCGCTGGACGCCCACCACAGGTGTTGAGGACGCAACCTCGCGTTGGTTTAGCGCCCGTACGACTGTCAACTCATATGGAGGTGGGGCGCTTGGTGTAAAGGACGGGGTGTTGGCCTTCACTCAATATCAGGCCGATGCTTTTCCCAAAACACGTGATCAACGGGTTCATCTGTGCGTTGGGGGCAAGCTTCCCAAACCTATTACACCCCCTGTCGCAGCAACATACGCGGACTTCGAACTCGATCCTGCGCATGGCGTAGTCTACGCTGTAATGGAAGAGACAAGCGTAATTACAAACGGGCAGCCCACGCAATCACTCGTTGCATTGGATCTAGCAGGGGAGCGGCCGCCGAGGATTATCGCGCAAGGGGGCGACTTTTATTCCAGCCCCAGACTTTCACCGGATGGTACGCAGCTTTGCTGGATCACTTGGAATTACCCTTCCATGCCATGGGAGGGAACGCAGCTTTGGGTCACTCAAATTGATCCATCTGGAGCCCCCCGCGATCCCCGCATGATTGCTGGTGCGCCAGCAGAACATATCGACCAACTGTCAAACCCCGTCCTTGCCGATCTTATGCGTTTTTCTGACGAAGCGATCGTAAATCCGGTTTGGTCGCTCGATGGACATCTATATGTCATATCAGACCGTGTGAAAATTGACGGGGATTATTGGGCAAACATTTGTAAAGTCGAAGGGGATACCCTTAAACCTGTAACCCGCGAAACAGGAGAATATGCGGCGCCTGCATGGAGGTTGGGAGGGACCTCGTTTGGGTTCGCGTCACCGGACAGAATTATCGCATGTGTCACACGAAACGGTACTTGGTCGCTTGTCAGCGTGGACGTGGCATCCGGCGCTGTAAACGCGATCGAAACTGAGTTTTCTTCGATCCAGCATTTGTATGTGTCCAATGGATATGCCGTATTTCTTGCAGGGTCATTTACCAAGCCCTCCGCGATCTATCGGATGGATCTAGAGACCAACGCAATCGAGCTAATCCGACCCACAGCGCCGCCGATAAAAGACGAAGTGCGCGCCTGTATCGCAGAACCGCAGACGATCACATTTCCCAGCGGTCCAGATGGCGAAGCGCAGGCCCATGCCTTTTACTATGCGCCCAAGAACCCCAATTTCAAAGCCCCCGAAGGAGAAAAGCCTCCGCTGATGATCCTTATTCACGGAGGGCCCACAGCGCCTGCAAGTGCTGGGCTTGACATGACAATCCCATTCTTCACTTCGCGCGGGTTCGCAGTGGTGGATGTTAATTATCGGGGAAGCACAGGATTTGGCAGAGCCTTTAGACGGGCTATGTATGGCGCTTGGGGGAAGGTCGACGTCGAGGACTGTGTAGGCGCGGTGAAAGCCCTTGTTCAGGGCGGCCATGTTGATCCTTACAGGGTTGTGTCGCGCGGAGGATCATCTGGCGGTTTTACCACTCTGGCACTCGCGACATTTACGGATCAACTGGGAGCGGCAGCCAGCTATTATGGTATTTCAAATCTTGAGATGATCGCAAAGGTCACAGACAAACTTGAGGCGCGCTACGCAGAATTATTACTGGGCCCCTACCCTATGGCCTCAAAGCTTTTCCGCGCGCGCTCGCCGCTATTCCACGTGGGACAGATCGATTGCCCCATTATTCTTTTCCAAGGCACCGAAGATCCGGTTGTTCCACCGCAACAGGCACATGTTCTGATTGACGAGTTGAACGCACGAAAGTTGCCGCACGCATTTGAGTTTTATGATGGTGAGGGGCACGGGTTCGGTCGGGCATCTTCGATTGTCGACTCGGTTGAAAAGGAGCTGTCTTTCTACGGAACATTTCTTGGGTTTGTGCCTGCTGAACCCTTACGCGAGCCGCGGATTCATAATTATGACTCCGACGCAACAAGGTGATCGTATTTACCCAGAGCAATATTTGACAAAATAACACATGCCCAAGGAGATGCACATTTGACGAACCAACATCGTAGCAAAAACTTGCACCAGTCAATAGATGCCTTTCGTCGGCGTCATCCCGACAAGCTCAGCCTAAACAAGCCAGTATCAGTCGGCACCCCGGCAGCTTGGTTCTTGGGCCCGAAAGGCGAAAACGAAGCGGTATTTCGCAAATTGTTAGACCAGGCAATCAAAGCTAATCTCGAGGCGCGCCGAACGTATCAACCCGAAGACCCACATATGGCGCCCCTTGCCGTTTTCAGTGATGAAAACCCTGCTTACCGGCGATCGACAGACTTAATGGAGGAGAGACTTTCCGAAGTCTTGGCACATCTGCGATCCTCCATTCCGCTTTCCAGCTATCGCAATCAGTCCCACATGTACTGGGACACCACGCTTCCGTCGCTCGTTGGATATATGGCAGGATTGCTCTATAATCAGAACAACGTCGCGACGGAGGCCTCTCCGGTCACAACGCTGCTTGAGATGGCCGTCTGTGACGATATTTGCCGCATGTTGGGCTACAGAGACCCTGAAACCGAGAGCGATTTGCCGCGACCTTGGGGGCATCTGACCTGCGACGGTTCGGTCGCTAATTCGGAATCAATCTGGGCCGTGCGCAACCTCAAATATTTGCCTCTGGCGTTGGTTGATGCCATCCGACACGATCCAGCGCTTTCGGACGGGCGTAACGTCACGGTTCTGACGCTCGACGGCAAACGCAAAACTTTGATTGATTTGACGAGCTGGGAGCTTCTTAACCTGCCGATTGATGAAGCAATTGGCTTGTTGGTACGCGTGACCGCTTCGGCTGGTATAGATGCCAATGCGCTTGCAGCCAGCTTAGCGGGGCGGACAATCGCTGATCTCGGCATGATTGATTTTTCGCGCCTCTATTTGCCAGACGTACCTGCTCCGGTTATTTTTGCGCCTGCAACGGCGCATTATTCGTGGCCTAAGGGCGCATCGCTTGTTGGGCTTGGTCGGGCCAGCGTGCTGCCTGTTCGTGTGGATCTTGATGGTCGGATGGACACGGTCGATTTGCGGCGCCACCTTGACCGTTGCCTTGCTGAGAAACGGCCCGTTCTTCAAGTTGTTGCAGTCATGGGAACAACTGAAGAAAGCGCGGTGGATCCACTCGCTGATATTGCTGATATTCGTGACGAATACCGGCAATTGGGACTTGAGTTCTCGCTTCATGCAGATGCGGCTTGGGGTGGCTACTTTGCATCCATGTTGCGTCCTTCCAAACTTGAGATTGATATCGCGTCTCGAGGTCTCGAAGGTAGCGATGAGGAGGCGCGACTTATGTCGCGGCACCTTGGCGTTCAGGAAGGGCATCGCGGTGCGCAGGAGCGGCCCGAATTAGACGATCCATTTTTTGCCCACGACCTTGGGATGTCGCCCGGGATTATGATGGGGAGCTATGTAACCAAACAATATGAAGCCTTCGCGCGATGCGATACGATCACGGTCGATCCGCATAAGGCCGGTTTCATCCCTTATGCTGTGGGATCACTCGTTTATCGCAATGGCGCGATGCGAGACGTTGTCGCTTTTACCGCCCCTGTTGTATTTCACGGCGGGACAGTTCCAAGCGTCGGCGTCTATGGAATTGAAGGTTCAAAACCAGGTGCAGTCGCCGCCGCTGTCTATCTTTCACATGCAGTCATTCCAGCCGATAAATCGGGCTATGGGCGATTACTGGCAAAATGTATGTTCAATTCAAAGCGTTTCTATTGTGCGCTCTTGGCTGAATTCGCCTCGGATGACGATGTTACGCTGACGCCATTTCAAAGGCTTCCAGCAGAGCGTGATGGCGGCAACAGTTATGAGGTTGCGCAACAATGCGACTATATTGCCCGGCAAATTGTCCCATTGAAAAATGATGCCTTGATTGAGAAGCTTTTCCACGACTCGGAGATGATGGAATTGTTCACCCGCCTCGGTTCGGATCAGACAATTTGCGCGTATACTATCAATTTCAAAACCGCTGAGGGTATCAACCGCGACCTTGGTTTGATGAACGAGCTAAATGCTGCGCTTTTCAACGAACTGTCGGTGCAAGAGTTCGGGGGGGATAACGTTCCCAAAGCACCGCTGTTTGTGACATCCTCCCAGTTTGGACCAAGCACCTACGGGCAAGATTTCGTAGATCACTTTGCGACGCGTTGTGGCGTTGATCCGGTTCCCGGAATGGATATCAAATTTCTGACGTCGACCCAGCAAAACCCCTTCATGACATCCACCGCTGACGGTGATCTCACTCCGATGCTTGCCAAGACCCTGAAGGACAAAGCCAAAAAATTAGCAGCAGATTTACGGCGCAAGTACGGCCTGTCGGACCCAGTCTAGCGCTTTCACCCCAAATATGCTCTGAAAGGATGCCGCACATGGATAATATGACAACAACGAGGCCATCAAATTTCGTCACAAACCACCCTCATCAACATGCTTTGATTTTGGTTGGCGATAAGGACGTTTTTGGGGTTCATATGACCCAATATCATCACGAAGAGCACAAGTATCAGCTCGTTATCAAACTCGAACTGCCGCCCGAGGCCAAATCAACATACAATGAGGCGCGCGAGATGTATCCGCTTGATACATTTGTCCTTTGCAATGATGACGCGGATTCTGCCCAGTTTATGATCCCAGAGATTCCATCCGGCCGCCGCCCGACATTCAAAGCGAACATCTTTCAGGGGCTTCCAGCCTTCACAGACGAAGAAGAAGCAGACCCGCACTTTTTCCCATGGGACAAAAAACGCTTAAAACCAATTATCGCGGACATTGATGTGCGTGTTGAGCGCATTGTGACTTATCGCCCGTTTTCCCATCATCTTAAGCAACCCGACTATGCGACCTACCTACTCTGGGGAGAAGGGGATGAAGCACATATGACCAACTTGCAAACCGCATCGTTGAGCTCTGGCAAGTTTGAGGTGCCAATGTTTGGCCCAGACTATGATCACATTATGAGCTTGGCAGAAGCGCCGCTATGGTTGGACAAGCCGCTTCTTGAGGCGGGTATTGTGGTGTCGGCCCCTGATCTACGTCTTTGCGATCCAAAAACCGGAAATCGAACAATTCCTAAAGACGTGCCCTTTAAGGAAGGGGAGGCAATCTCGGTACTTTACCGCGGCATGGGGCCAGTTCGAAAAGTCAAAGCCGGACCTACATTCTTGGCTGCGACCGCAGTCTGTAACAGCCCAGGAGTGCTTGAAGAACCGTCGCTCATTATGAGTGCATCACCAAAGGATCCTAAAAAATGAGCACAATTCCACAGTTGGACGAATTCGCCCGTGAAGAAGGAAACGAAGAGCTTTGGCATCAAGTTTTTCAAATCGGACATCCGGTCCTAGCGAAAAAGCAAAGGCGCTATTCCATGTTGCCGGGCCGAACGCGATGCAAGATGTGTTACGCGCCATTGAACGGTTTTGGTGGCTGGATTACCAAACGAATGGGCCTAGAGGCATCGTCGCGAAATCCGCTATTCTGTAACGCATGCGATGGATTTTTGAAGGCGTTCCCGGGCGGTGCAGAGGTTGATCTGGCGATCATGTTCTGTGATTTGCGCGGCTCGGTCGAGATTTCCTCTCGCATGTCCCCCAAAGAATTTAAAGAATTGATCGTTTTTATGCGCGAAACAATCATTCCGGTTCTTTGGCGTTCAGAGGGATTTGTACTGCAGTTTCAAGGCGATTCAATAATTGGCGTTTGGCCTCCTGGTTTTAGCGGTGAGGATTATGTGAAGAAGGCAGTCGAAGGCGCTTTTAAAATGACCGAGACATTGAAGAATGCGACCTTTAAGGGCGAGAGCGTGCCCGTGGGGATCGCCTTGCACTCAGGACGCGCCTATCTGGGCACTGTTGCATCGGTTGGCAATGACCTGCAAGAAATTAGCGCGTTCGGCTATGATGTGAACGTTGCCGCACGACTTTCCGATGCCGCACAGGCTGGCGAGGTTTTGATCAGCGAAGCGGCGCTCAATGCGGCTGGCCGACAGAACGAAGCCGTTGACCTGCAAAGTTTCGATCTCAAGGGCGTTGAAATGACGGTTCAGGCAGGTCACCTGATAAAGCAATAAATTTGAGGGGACAGGTATTACAGATGTCTTGCCCGCGCCCTCATGAGACAGATGGAATTTTTATGTTGTCATTCAATTTTAGCTGGTTGTGTAGAGTTGTCTGATTTTCAATTAGGCGCGACGTAATAAGCATGGTGAGCGCCAACGCAAAGTCTGGGTGGTCTTCAAAAACCTTCATGACTGTCGTCCGGTTGATCCATGATGTTTCAACTTGCCCGACTGCGCTCACAGTTCCAGTGCGAAGTCCTTCGCCCGAAAACAGGCCGATTTCGCCGAATATCTCGCCTGTTTTGATCGTTTGCTCAACGCCTTCAACTCTGACTTCGCCGTCGATTATGACATAAAGTCGGTCCGCTAGATCGCCTTTGCTGAATATTTGGGACCCGGCCTCAAATTTCTCAAACGTCATGAACGGCATCAGTATGTTTATTTCGGGGGGATGGCTGAACGTACTGGCTATCCTGCGCCGTAGCATTAACTGCTGCTGTAGGCGCCAAATGTTTATCGGAAATAGTAATCCGTGCAAAACAAGAATGGGGGTCAACCCTGCGACTCCAGCATAGATTATAAAAAGGACGTTTGAAGCTGCGGCAATCAACCGAAGTGATAGGAGGGTCTGCATACAGAATGTCAAGAATACTAGCGCCGAGGCCGCAAAACCGATGAGTTCGACAGTTTGAAATGACATCGTTCGATACTCACATTAGGATTGGGGAACTCTTTTCAGTGGCAGTTATGCAACTAAGAAACTGCTTGGTCGGAATATTCCGATTTAATGGGCAATTTGCGGGCGGAATTTAGTAAACGCTGCGTAATGGTCCGCATGACCGCCATGCCAAAGCGCGGGTCTTCGAACTGCAACCGCATAAGCTGCTTTTCAGTTAAAGCGTAAACCTCAGCTTGTTCGATACAGCTTGCAGTTGCGGTTCGTGTGGCTGCATCCGTGAAGAATGCTATCTCTCCGAAAATATCACCTGCCACCATTTCTACTCCTAACTCCACAATGGAAATCCTCCCCGTTTCAATGAAGTAGAGGTAATCGGTTCCATCACCTTTCCTGAACACAGTCTCCCCTTTGGTAAAGTGCAGCTGCTTTCCATATGCCTTAATAACAGAGAAATCGAACTGGCTCTTTTCGCTTTTGTAGTTCACCTTCACACGTAACGAAAGAACCTGCCAGAACCGATAAATATTGATCGGAAGCAAGATCAACTCCATTGCCAAAAGTGGCCATAGCTGAAGCGAAAATGAATACAGCGCGAAGCAAATTGATGAGGAAATCGCCAGTATGCGTAGCGGCAACATTGTACCGACAGAGTAACTAGCCACAGTAAGAAACGATGCCAACCAACCGACTGCTTCTATCCAGTTCAGATGTGCGAATTGATCCATAGTTTCCTTTCTGCACAGTTGGGCGAGACCAGTCCTCTGCTTTTTTTTCAGGCTTGAACTATGAGGGTTAAAGGGATTGAAGATAAAGGGAAAAGCGCCAACTATACTGAAATTTCGTATTCAGAAAGTTCATCCCGCGAGGTTTTTTGAGTGTTTGCATTGAGATATGCCTTTCATCTGGCTAATGATGTAATGAAAAATCAACAGTTGCGGATGTATAATGGAAGACTTGCTCTTAACTGACTATCTGGTCTTTGCAGCGGCTGGAATGTTCGTCTTTGGATATTTGGTCATCAATCAGGTGGTCTTGCGGACGATGCTACTTATCGGAACTGTCCTCTACATTTGGTATTATGCAATCGTCGATAGCACGCCGCTTTGGCCTGCAATCTGGGCAAGTGTCGCGACAGGGACTGCAAATACTTTGGGGCTGCTGGGTTTGATGTACAGACGCTCTGCTAGGGCAATCCCCAAGGAATTCCGAGACATTTATCTCCACTTCAACAATCTGCCCCCTGGAGATTTCAGAAAACTGATGCGTGCGACAAGCCGGGTCGTTAGGCCGGCTGGATTCGAGCTAACCACTGCTGGCACAAAGGTCGCCACGCTTTACTACATCCTTGATGGTGAGGCTCATATCGAAAAAAGAAACGGAAGTTTTTCGATTCCGCAAAACTCATTCATCGGGGAAGTTTCTTTTTTGACAGGAAACTCGGCCTCGGGCACTGCAGTATTGTCCCGAGAGAGCACTGTGCTGGAGTGGAATGTGAATGTACTGAAGCGCCATGCCGCGCGTGATCCACGTTTCAGGCTTGCGCTAGATGCATTGATTTCTTTGGATCTTGCAAGAAAAGTATCACAATCGGTGCTGTCTGACAAATTCGAACTCGTCTCAGCTAGGCCAGTGTGACTGCCCTTTATGCCGCGCAAAGACCGCGCCACTCAGCCAGAGCAGCAGTGCGGTTGTTCTTGAAATGATCTCTTTGGGAAAGGCTGCGCTCCTGATTGAAATGGTTGAAAACGGTGGTGTCAGACTTAATCGAACTCGTCTCAGCTAGGCCAGTACCCCTGCCCTTTTATGCCGCACAAAGGCCGCGCCACTCGGCGAGTGCGGCAGTGCGGTTGGCCTTGAAGTGATCGCGTTGGGAGAGGCTTCGGTCTTGATTGAAATGGTTGTGAATGGAAGCGTGGACAGCAACGAATTTCTGCAAGGTTCGCATGCGCCTGAAGCGGATCATTGCCCGTTCTCTTCGTCGGAATGGCTGATGTGAATTCTCGGCACGATTGTTGAGCCAGCGGCCAGTTTCCTGTTTGTCGGCGCTGCCGATGACCTTCATCGCCGCACCGTAGGGTCGCAGTTTGTCGGTCACGAAGATATGCGGGTTGCCATGCCGTTTCATCGTTTTCCTGAGGAATTTCAATGCAGCTTTGCGATCGCGGCGCTTTGTAACGAAGCTTTCGAGAACTTCCCCTTCGTGATCGACCGCGCGCCAAAGGTAGTGCTGCTCCCCATTTATTTTCACGAACACTTCATCCATGTGCCATTGCCAATGTGTCCCCGAACGCATTCGGTCCACCCGTCTCCTACGGATTTCCGCAGCAAACACTGGGCCAAAGCGGTTCCACCAGAAACGGACTGACTCGTGGCTGATGGCGATGCCGCGTTCATGCAGAAAATCCTCCACATTCCGGAGCGACAGAGGAATCCGGACATACATCATGGTGGTGTCAGACGAATTCGAACTCGTCTCAGCTAGGCCAGTGAGACTGCCCTTTATGCCGCGCAAAGACCGCGCCACTCAGCCAGAGCAGCAGTGCGGTTCATCTTGAAATGACCTCTTTGGGAAAGGCTGCGCTCCTGATTGAAGTGGTTAAAAACGGATGCATGGACGGAAACAAATTTCTGCAAGGTTCGCATGCGCCTAAAGCGGATCATGGCACTCTCTCGTCGTCGAAACGGCAAGTGCGAATTTTCAGCGCGATTGTTTTTCCAACGACCCGTTTCCTGTTTCGCCACGTTACCAACTACCTTCATCGCGGCGCCGTATGAGCGAAGTTTGTCGGTAACTAATACCTCGGCTTTACCATGACGTTTCATTGTTTTCTTAAGAAATTTCAATGCGGCCTTGCGATCCCGGCGCTTCGTAACGTAGGATTCCAACACTTCACCCTCGTGATCCACGGCACGCCATAGATAGTGCAGTTCGCCGTTTATCTTCACAAAAACTTCGTCAAGGTGCCATTGCCAATTCGAGTAACATCGTATCCGACTAACCCGCGTTCTACGGATCTCAGCTGCAAACATTGGGCCAAATCGGTTCCACCAGAAACGGACGGTTTCGTGGCTGACATCGATGCCTCGTTCATGCAGAAGATCTTCAACATTCCTAAGCGACAATGGGAACCGAACGTAGAGCATCACTGCAAGACGGATGATTTCAGGACTCGTTTTGAAGTAGCGGAAAGGGGAGCGTTTTGTCATGGGCGAACGCTAGTTGCTTGCCCTGCCAGCCTCAAGAGAATTTCCTCTGACAGTGCCTCTCTGGAGCAACTCCAAGGTCAGACAGGTTTTTGGAAAAGGGCACAGGCGCCATCAAACGTGTCAAGGCAACCTCAAGACTTTGATCTGGCGCGCCCATCAACTTCAACAGGGTCTCAACCTTTTCTCCGTTTAGAGACGCAAATTTGATCGCACTTGGGAAAATGGCATGCGCCAACTCGGGCTCCTCAATTCCCGCACGCGGGTCGGCAAGCGCCGCCGCCAAGGTCAGGGTCGGGCCGACCCCCTTTTCTTGCGACAGCGCCGCGTTCAGGCTTGCCGCCATCAACTCGCGCAAAAGGTTAAGCTCTTGATTTTTATCTATTTTAGGAAAGTTAGAAACGCATCGTATAAGGGCGTCCAAAGCCATCCCGTCGGCTGTTGGATTATAGGCAACAGCCAAATAGGATTCGATACAACGAACAAGGCTTAGAATAATAGATCGCCAAAGTTGAACAGTCTCGGCACCCAAAGCGACTGTCGGATCACAAATCAGCACCGACGGCAGGCCAGAACGCCATGTTTCGAGGTTTCGAGTACAGGGCCCGGGAAGCCCGTCCACTCCAGGCACTGCAAAAAGCAGCGGCCGTTTGCCATGAGCTTGCATCAATTTGTACCGGCATTTTCGGCCAACTTCGATCGCCCGCGCAGATCCGAATGCGATGATAACGTCTGGAATGTAGGGTTGTTCAATCGCCGTTTTCGCTGCTTGGCGCAAATCGCTATGGTGCGAAAAGGTCAATTGCTGAGGTCGAGAGGAAACAGGTAGGCCCGACAATATCCTGTCGGCGAATTCCGATTCCAAAAGCGAGGCTTCTGAAACCAAAAGCGGGGCTTTGCACCCTGAACGTTCCAATTCGGAGTGAAGTGCTTCCTGCAAGACATCATCGGCAAAATGGACGCGAGTCGGGTAAGTGATGAGCGTCATGTCGAGGCGATGTCCAATGAATACGTGGAAATGGGGGTCCGGACGAGCGATGCCGTCCGGACCATTTTTAGATTAGTAAGTCGCCTTACAAACCGGTGTGTCGCGTCCTGGAAGACCGATTGCCGCAAAGGCTTCGGCGTCAAGGCCAAGAGTTTGGTTCACACCTTCAACAACCGACACAACTTCAGTTGCGAGGCTACCGTCGGCTTGCTCGACCACTTCAACAACGAAGTTGGAGCCAACGGCTTGGCGGTTTTCGTCAAGCGTGATGTCGCCATTTGGCGCTTCCAATGTCAGATTGCTCAAACAGCTGCGGAACGCCGCGTGGCCATCGGAAAGATCGCCCCCAACGGCATCCATGCACTGCAACATGGCCGACGACGCGTTGTAGTATCCAAGGGCAAACAAGGACGGTGATGGGAAGCGGTCGCCCTCGGCAAACGTGCCTTGGTACAGATCAACAAAGCTGGTCCAACGCGGATCGGTTGACGTGTCCGCCATCATGCCCGACGAGGGAACGCCAATCAGAGCGTCTTTCGCGGAGCCTTCTGAGTTTAACACAGTACCGTCAACCATGATCGAACCACCAATCAGGTTGGCTTCACCACCTGCCTGTTGGTATTGGTTGAGGAAGTTTACAGCGTCGCCGCCGCCAAGTCCAAGATAGATCGCGTCTACATCATCAGGCAATGCCGCGATGATCGAGCCGAAGTCTTTTGTACCAAGGGGCACCCAGAAGCGCTCTGTGATTTCTCCACCTGCGCTACAGTACTCAACCGCAAAGCCGAAAACCTGTGTGTAGATAAAAGAATAGTCCTCACCAATCGTTGCGACTTTTTTGTAGCCCTTTTCGTTGTACACATAGTTGCCTAGGCCAACAGACCATTGCGCGCCATCCGAATTGAAACGAAAGAAGTTTTCTGACGGTGTGACATAGGTGGTTTCCTGTGCACCAGAAATACCGTTGATAAATGTCGTTCCAGGCTGGGTTTTTGAATAATCCCGTAGAGCAATTCCTTCAGAGCCGGAGAGGGGGCCAAGGATTATGTCCACGCCATCTTGCTCAACCAATTTGCGCGCCGCACGCAACGCACTGTCAGGTGAGCCATCGGTGGAAATCGTGATGACCTCAACGTCGCGACCGCCAGCCATGTTTCCTGCCGCTGTCAAAGCGGTTGTGATTCCGCGGATACCATCTTCACCGAGTTGGGTATACGTGCCTTCCAGCGTTGCCAGAGCACCAATTTTCAGCGTTTCTGCCATGACACCCGTTGCCCCCGTACTGACAAGCGCCAGCATGGACAATGATCCTAAAAGTGTTTTTTTCATGTGTCGTTCCTCCCATCTAGTTATAACCCCCAAACCACCAACACGGGCGCTTGGGGAATGGAATTTACCGTGACTCATTCACAGCCATTCCCTGATCACGACAAGTGCGCCGGTGTAACCAAACGTCTTTTTATCTGAAGATTAGGACCGGTGATTGTTGGAACGCAGGTAAACCTGCGCCGCAATAATCGCCGAAATGGCCAGCATAAGCGTAAGAATAGTCGCAGCAACGGACCATGTGGCAACCTGATACGTCAGGCCGGACATGAGCATAACAAACACCCCAGAAACAGCCACCATCAATGGCCCTAACATCGCTCGCGGTCGTTCTTGGAACATAAATTCTGCGAATCTAAATCCGGCCATAGCAAAGATAAAATTAGCGACGATTTCTAATGTCCCTGTACAGCGGATCAAATTTCCCGTGGATGTGCTTCCTTCAAGACAGCCATCCACCCCGACAACGAGCATGTAAAACTTCAAGATCAATGTGAGGAACAATGCGAGCCCCAACAACATTTGGGCCACCATCATGACAATCCATGCCGGACGTTGGAAGGCAGCAAAGAATGAATTGCTGTTTTCTGAGTTTACCATAAGCGCACTCTTTCTTCTTTGAACAGATGGGACACAATCGTACAGTGGCCGACCAATCCCGCAAAATCCATTCCAATGACGTTGCCTAGATATCTCAGCGTCTGACTTGTTGCTCCATTGAATAAATTTTGGCGCTGTCCGACGATTCCGAAATCGCCTCAGTGAGTTGCTGTCCGACAAATTTGAACTCGTCTCAGCTAGGCCAGTGGCCCTGCCCATTTATGCCGCAAAAAGGCCGCGCCACTCATTCAGTGCGGCGGTGCGGCTGGCCGTAAAGTGATCGCGTTGGGAGAGGCTTCGGTCCTGGTTAAAAAGGTTGTGGATGGAAGCGTGGACGGCAACGAATTTCTGCAAGGTTCTCATGCGCCTGAAGCGGATCATTGCCCACTCCCGTCGTCGAAACGGCAAGTGCGAGTTCTCGGCGCGTTTATTTTTCCAACGACCAGTTTCCTGTTTCGCCGCGTTACCAATCTCCTTCATCGCGGCGCCGTATGAGCTAAGTTAATCGGTAACTAGCACCTCAGCTTTACCATGACGTTTCATGGTAAAGCTGAGGAATTTCAATGTGGCCTTGCGATCCCGGCGCTTGGTGACATAGCTTTCAAGCACTTCACCTTCGTGGTCAACGGCCCGCCAGAGGTAATGGGTTTCACCGTTGATTTTTACGAACACTTCGTCCAAATGCCATTGCCAATTCGAATGAGCACGAAGTTACTGAACCCGTCTCCTCCGGATTTCAGCAGCAAACACCGGGCCAAACCGGTTCCACCAAAAACGGACAGTTTCATGGCGAATATCAATACCGCGCTCATGCAGTAGGTCTTCCACATTACGCAGTGAAAGCGGAAATCGAACGTGCAGCATTACCGCCAAGCGAATTTCCTCTGACAATGCCCGGATCAATCATAGCCTGTCATCTCCAGATATCCCCGTCCTTCATGGCTGCCGACTACCGTGACTGGACCTTCCCAATATGGGATCGACAGGCCCATCCACGCATTTGGGTTTAGGGCAGCGACGCTCACATCGACGCCTTCTTCTGGCAATGTGACACGCCAACGGGTTGGTAGTTTTCGACCTTCGACTCTACTTTCGGCGAGTGGTTCCGCAGTAAACGAGCCGTCGGAATAGGACGTGCTTGCCCCGTCGGGTGCGATCCATGTCGAGGATGAATAGAACGACCCGTCAGTTTGTCGCAATTGAAACCCCATGAGCTTTGACCCTTCCTCAAAGGAGAGCGAAAACCAGTCCCACCCTATTTGGGTGTCAGACAGAGGTTGGGATGACCATTCCCGATCCAACCATGCGGTACCTGTGACAGGCACATCGCCAGACGGCAGCGTCAATACCCCTTCGATATTAAAGAACGGCTGGGAATAGTAATAACTTGCCTGCCCCTCGGCGGACTTTACGGAGTACCCGTCGTCGCCGTGGAAGACCAAAGGTCCTTCTGCATTAAGCGACATTGCGTAGCCAAAATCTGGGCCGTTTGCGGTAAGTGTCATCCTGTTGAAATCCGGACCCAGCAGCGCCCACTCATCAATCCAAGCATGAAAAGGATTTGCCTGCACACCTGCTTGGCCGATCCCGCCACGGGCAAAGCGTTCGGTGGCAAAATGTTGGTCGGGGGTCGTGATGGCCGCATGGGCAAACCAAATCTGGGGCGACTGCCAGTCGTTCGTATCACCGGGTGAAAGGGCAGACCGAAATAACGTCCATTGCAGACCATAAGGCGTTCCGTCCGGTCCCGTTAGGTTTGCAGTCAGGTACCACCATTCGATACGGTAGTCTGGGTGCGGACCGTGTTCCGTGGGAAAAGAGAAGCTCGGATCAGGTTGCGGAATCGCAAACCCTTCGGCATCCGCGCCTAGGCCCAAAAAACCCTGCGCCATCACGCTCATCGGCCATAAGCATATAAAAACCAGCAACTTAACGTTCATTTGCAAAAACTTTCAACAGGGAGGACGGTGCAATTCGCATCAGACGCAGCGCAGGCCAAGTTGCCGCCAAGAGCGCGGCTATCAAAGCATAAACCCCCAGCCGCGCGTATTCCTGCGGGAAAAGGTAGAGCGGCAATTGCCAGCCAAAGGCCTCAACATTGATGATTGTGAGTAGCACCCATGCCAGCGCCAAACCAAGCGGCAATGCGCATAGAAACACTAGCGCCGCAAGGAGAACGATGCGTAACAGTTCCAACTGGCCCAAGCTTCGGCGCGTAAGGCCCATAGCCCAGACGGGCGCCAGTTGAGGCACACGCATATCGGCAAGTGTCAGAAGGCTCATCAGTATAGCAAAACTTGCCACGCCAAGTGTCAGAGCGTTCAGAGCGGCCGTCACGGTAAAGGTCCGCTCAAACACTTGCAGTGCCTGAGCCTTGATCGCTTCCTGATCGGTGATCGCGCTGTTGGGGATGTCAAAATTTTGCACGATCTCTTGGCGCAGACCCGCGGCGTCTTGGGTCCGCACCCCAAATTGCGACGCTAGGATATCTGGGTACATCGTTTGAAATACGGTCTCGGACATAACAACCTGCCCTCTTGGATTTCCATAGTCCCCAACAACCGCCGCAATGGGCAGGTTAAAATCCGACGCAATCTGCACCATGTCTCCAACCCACAGATCGGAGCGGCGTGCTAACTGCTCGTTGACGACAACGGCCTCACCGGCTTTGACCATATTCCAAGGGGTGGGCGCGGCATCCAAAAAAGCCCAGTTTTCGCGATAAGTCGGACCGACCCGCACGCCAAACAAGCGCACAGGCTGCCCCGTAATCTGAATGTTTGTCGAGAGGAGCGGCAGAACTTCGGTCACTTTTCGCA
Organism: Falsihalocynthiibacter sp. CO-5D18; assembly: GCF_041205445.1. NCBI lineage: Bacteria > Pseudomonadati > Pseudomonadota > Alphaproteobacteria > Rhodobacterales > Roseobacteraceae > Falsihalocynthiibacter > Falsihalocynthiibacter sp. CO-5D18. The sequence goes on from NZ_JBGFCF010000015.1 coordinate 100,738, forward strand.
ACAAGAACGCCTCCAATTCGGCACTTTGATCGGCGCTATCTGTTTGAATAAACAGCTCTGGTGCAAGCCGTTGATCTAAAAAGGCGACAAAGGTCAACCGGAAGCTCGACACCATTGTCGAGACGCCAATATTGGCAGAAGCCGCCAATAACAGCGCCATTAAAGCAAGGCTCAACCCGGGCAGCTGTTGCCGCGTGTCGGCCCAGAACCAACTCCACACTGGTGAATGTGTCAGGTTTTCGAACAATGTTATGATCCGTTCCAGCAGCACCGGCAGAGCGAGTGCCGAACCAATGAGAAGGCAACCTAGTAGAACAAAGCCTGCAACGAGGCTCGTCGAAAAAATCGCAAGGAGCAATGCTGACAAAAGTAAGACCACCGCGCTTACGATCTGAAGACGAAACCGCGATGCGGAGGCCATCGCCCACGCCCTTGGTTTCACACTTGCCAAAAGCGGCATTTTTGAGATTTGCCAGATTCGGCCCGCCAAGGACATCGCCGTTCCTAGGACAGTGATCAGGAGGCCAGACATCCACCATTCCGCGCGCAACTCAAGCGTACCGGAGATTTCCGCGCCATAAAGCCCGCGCAGTGTGGCGGCCACATCCGGCAGCAACATCGCCGCGATGAAGTAACCCAGCGCAATCCCCAAGGCAGCCCCGAGTGTGGCTAAAGTCAGCATCTCTACCGTGATCAGCGTAACAAGCGTTCGCAGCGGCATTCCCAGTGACCGCAAGGTCCGGATCATGCCGCGTCGTTGTTCAAAGGCCAGCCCAATTGTGCTGTGGACGATGAATAACCCAACAGCAAAACTGAGCAGACCGAAGGCCGTTAGGTTCATATGGAAACTATCGGTCAACTGACCGATGTCGGTTCCTTGCTGAGCGGGTTGAAGACGCAAGTCAGGCGCTACAAGACTCAGTTGAGGTTGCGTGATTGGTTGATCTGGCAGCAGGATAAGGCGCGTCAGATCGGTGCGCCCTAGCAGCCTTTGCACAACCCCAACATCTCCGACGGCGATGCCGGTTGGGATATTCGCGTCGACCGAAACCTCGACCACCCCTTCTAGGCTCCGCGCGGTTTCTGCGTCAGCAAACAGACCTCCTATGCGCATAAACTCAAGTGCGCGCGGCCCATCCGTCCCGTTAGTTGCCCCAAAGCTCAGAGGAGAGGTTACTGGATCAATACCCAAAATTCGCACATCGTCCAATCGCCCCTCAATCACAGGAGAAACAAGCCATCCAGACCGCCTGAGCGAGACAAAAACAGCCTGTGGGATCGCTTCGTCTTGCCGTGGGAGCAACAGGTCAAACAGGCCGTCTTCAAGCGTGGAGGCAGCAGCATCATAACTCGCACGGGCCTCGGAGTTGATCGCCTGCACGCCGGACCACAGCGCCGTCGCCAGCGCAAGGCCCGTGATATAGGCAAATAGCTGGATCGGGTTGCGACGCCAATGCGACAGCAATGCAGCCAAGCAGGTTCGGATCACGCCAGATGACCGCCGCGCAAATGCATTTCAAGGTCCATGCGCTCCGCAATTCTTGGGGAATGGGTAACAATCAGCAACGCCGCACCGGTGTCCGCCACCAGTTGCATCATCTGCTCCAAAACATCCGCAGCAGTTGTTTCGTCGAGGTTTCCGGTAGGTTCATCCGCCAACAACAGCTTGGGCTTGGCGGCAAGGGCGCGAGCGATGGCGACCCGCTGCTGCTGCCCGCCAGACAGTGTCTCTGGGTAATTTTTCAATTGGTCCGCTAGACCCAAAGCCGCAACGAGATGGTCAATATGAGCCTGGTCCTCGCGACCTGACAGCCGTGCCTGAAACGCAATATTTGCAGCAACGGTAAGGGAGGGGATCAGATTAAATTGCTGAAAAACCAACGCGATCTCTGTTCGACGCAAAGCGGCGAGCGCTGCATCATTAAGGTGTGTCAGAGTGTGACCGGATACGCGCACCGCACCAGAATCAGACGGTTCTAATCCACCTGCGATGTGCAAAAGTGTGCTTTTGCCGCTTCCGGAATCCCCCGTTAAGGCCATCGTTTGGCCCCTGGCCAACCCAAAAGTGACACCCCTTAAAATCGGCACCGGTCCATCACTGCTAGGGAAAGACTTTTGGACGGAATCAAATTCAAGTAGCATTCTGTGCCCCTATTCGCTCCCAAGAGATTGCGCGTCATCGGGTGCGGATACCCAAGTTTTACCGAAACAAAGCTAGGTGAACACTTGGTCGCCCACAACCCAAGACTTGGAATGGTCCTGCCTTGCAGGGTGGTTTACGGTTTTTTTGGGTGTATTTGGTTCGTATACGCGCCGCTTTTCGTACCCAGGGAGTGGTGTCAGACGAATTCGAACGCGTCTCAGCTAGGCCAGTAGCCCTGCCCTTTTATTCCGCACAAAGTCCACGCCATTCTGCAAGAGCGGCAGTACGAGCGGCCTTGAAGTGATCCCGTTGGGGGAGGCTTCGGTCTTGATTGAAATGGTTGTGAATGGAAGAGTGGACAGCAACGAATTTCTGCAAGGTTCGCATTCGGCGAAAGCGGTGCATCGCTCGCTCTCGTAGTCGGAACGGCAAGTGTGAATTCTCAGCGCAATTGTTTTTTCAGCGTCCTGTTTCCTGTTTCGCCGCGTTGCCAATGACTGTCATCGCCGCGCAGTAGGAACGCAGTTTGTCGGTAACTTGCACCTCGGTTCTGCCATGACGTTTCATGGTTTTCTTGAGGAATTTGAATGCGGCCTTGGGGTCTAGGCGTTTCGTAACGTAGGATTCCAACACCTCACCCTCGTGATCCACGGCCCGCTAGAGATAGTGCAGTTCGCCGTTTATCCTCACAAAAACCCTCTCAGGCATGCAAGCATGCCTTGCCGGGCAATGCATCGTCCAGGTGCCATTGCCAATTCGAGTAACATCGCATCCGACTGACCCGCCGTCTACGGATCTCAGCTGCAAACATTGGGCCAAATCTGTTCCACCAAAACCGAACCGTTTCGTGGCTCACGTCGATCCCTCGTTCGTGGAGTAAATCTTCCACGTTTCGAAGTGAGAGTGGGAATCTGACGTACAACATCACCGCAAGACGGATGATTTCAGGAGACGTCTTGAAATAGCGAAAAGGAGAGCGTTGGTGGTGTCAGACAAATTCGAACTCGTCTCGGCTAGGCCAGTGAGACTGCCCTTTATGCCGCGCAAAGACCGCGCCACTCAGCCAGAGCAGCGGTGCGGTTATTCTTGAAATGATCTCTTTGTGAAAGGCTGCGCTCCTGATTGAAGTGGTTGAAAACGGATGCATGGACGGAGGTAAATTTCTGCAAACTTCGCATTCGACGAAAGCGGTGCATGGCGCGTTCTCGTCGTCGAAAAGGTAGGTGAGAATTCTCGGCTCGATTATTTTTCCAGCGCCCCGTCTCCTGTTTGCCCGCATTTACGATGACCTTCATCGCTGCGCCATACGAACGTAGTTTGTCCGTGACGATAACTTCAGGTTGGCCGTGCCGTTTCATCCCTCTCTTCATAAATTTGAGGGCTGCGACGCGATCCCGGCGTTTTGTTACATAGCTCTCCAGCACTTCTCCTTCGTGATCAACGGCTCGCCAAAGGTAATGCCGTTCTCCGTCAATCTTCACAAAAGCTTCATCCAAGTGCCATTGCCAGTTTGAATAAGAGCGCAGTTGTTGGACGCGTCGACGGCGGATTTCAGCGGCAAACATGGGACCAAATCTGTTCCACCAAAATCGAATGGTTTCATGGCTTACATCGATGCCTCGTTCATGCAGAAGATCTTCAACATTCCGAAGCGACAGTGGAAATCTACGTAAAGCATCACCGCCAGGCGGATTATCTCGGGGATCGTTTTGAAGTAACGGAAAGGGAAACGTTTTATCATGACACAACGCTAGATCGCCACCCTGCCTTCTCAAGTCAGTTTCCTCTGACAGTGCCTGCTAGGATGCTAGAGGACAAGGCTCTTAAATAGGAGCCCTGTGTTTCGGGTGCGTTCAGATGGGGCTCGAAAACCTCCAAAAATTCTCTCCCATATTGCTAACATCGATTAGCACAGCCGCCTGAGCGACCTTTTACATTTGTTGAGAATGCAGAATCCCACGACCGAAAGACCGATTTTTCATGCGAAAGCACGACGCGAAGCCGAAGCCGCCAATCCTACCCGAGGGTATTGTACATGCCGTCAGAGGCGCTGTTGTTGATGTGGTTTTTGCGGGGACCGAGCTGCCGCCGATCAATACTGCCCTCACCGTTGAGTGGGATGTGCCAACACCCCTTATACTCGAAGTCCACAGCCATTTAGACCTCACAACCGTGCGCGCCGTGGCGTTTCAATCCACGGCGGGACTTGCGCGCGGGGTGTCCGTGCGCTCCATGGACGGCCCCGTTGCCGTGCCCGTTGGCGAGGCTGTCCTCGGGCGGCTATTGGACGTTGTAGGCAATCCGCAAGACAACGGGCCTGACCTGCCTGAGGACACACCGCGTCGATCCATCCATGCCAAACCACCACCGTTAAGCGCTCAAACCCGCACCACCGATGTGTTCGAAACCGGCATCAAAATCATCGACCTCCTGACGCCATTGGCGCAGGGTGGCAAGGCGGCGATGTTTGGTGGCGCGGGGGTTGGCAAGACGGTGCTGGTCATGGAATTGATCCGCGCCATGGTCGAAAAATACGAAGGAATTTCGGTTTTCGCAGGCATTGGCGAGCGGTCTCGCGAGGGACATGAACTTCTCACAGAAATGCGCGACTCCGGCGTTCTTGAGCGCACCGTGCTGGTCTATGGTCAAATGAACGAACCTCCCGGGGCGCGGTGGCGCGCGGCGCTCACGGCCCTCACTGTTTCGGAGTATTTCCGCGACCAGAAACACCAAAACGTGCTGCTCTTGATGGACAATGTTTTTCGCTTTGTTCAGGCTGGCGCGGAGGTGTCGAGCCTTTTGGGTCGCCTGCCCTCTCGCGTGGGTTATCAGCCGACATTGGCAACCGAAGTTGCGGGGCTACAGGAACGAATTGCCTCGGTTGCGGGGTCTGCTGTGACAGCGATTCAGGCCGTCTATGTCCCTGCCGACGATTTTACCGACCCCGCCGTCACCACAATTTCCAGCCATATGGACTGCGTTATTGTCCTGTCCCGCGCGCAAGCAGCCGAAGGTTTTTATCCCGCAATTGATCCGCTAGCCTCCTCCTCGATGTTGCTCGATCCCCTTGTCGTGGGCGAGGCACATTACCAGACCGCCGAAGCCGTCCGTCAAGCGCTGGCGCGTTTCCGAGAGTTGACCGATATTATCTCCCTGCTTGGCGTTGAGGAACTCGGGGCTGCTGACCGTTTGGTCGTAAAGCGCGCACGGCGTTTGCAACGGTTTCTGACCCAACCCTTCATGGTGACCGAGGCCTTTACCGGCATATCGGGCGCGAGTGTTCCCCTTGCTGACACCCTCGCGGGATGCCGCGCCATTCTCGACGGGACCACCGATGATTGGTCCGAAAGCTCGCTTTATATGGTCGGCACCCTAGAGGATGCCCGCAAAAAAGAAGCCACCGCAAAGAAATCTGAGGCTTCGGATCAAGAGGCCGTCGCATGAAACTCAGGATCGTGACGCCATTGTCGGTCATCGTGGACGAGGACATTGACAGCCTGCGCGCCGAAGACCCCAGCGGCAGTTTTGGTATAATGACGGGCCACGCGCCATTCCTGACGGCGCTCACCATCTCAATCGTCAGTTGGCGACGGGCAAAACAGGAGCATTTCTGCGCGGTGCGCGGCGGCGTGCTGACTGTGACCGACGGCACCACGGTCGCCATTGCCACCCGCGAGGCCGTGGCGGGAAATGACCTTGCAACCCTCGACCGGGAGATTTTGGCGCGATTTCAATCCGACGCAGAAGCCGAACGTGTCGAGCGAACCGAAACGGTCGCGCTTCAGTTAAACGCGATCCGGCGCATGGTTAGTCGGCTTCACTCTGGCGCAGATAAGGGAGCGTTCCGGTGAAACCTGAGCCAGAAGATGACCCGCTCATAACCCAAGCCCGTCTGCGGCGCGAACGGCGCGACCGTTGGTTGCGCGAAGGCGACCTTTCTGTGGGGCGCCGCCTCGCCCAAATCGGGGTGCTGGGGTGGATATTTGTGGTGCCAACGCTTGGCGGAATGTTCTTTGGGCGGTGGCTTGATGCGCGCCTTGAGAGCGGTATTTTCTGGACAGCCCCGTTTATGGTGCTGGGAATTTGCCTTGGCGGCTGGACCGCATGGAAATGGATGAATGCACGATGATCTACCTCGCGAACTTGCCCCTTCCCCTCCTCCTTCCGGCCAGTTTTCTGGGCGGTCTGGTGCTCGGATATGCGTATTTTTACGCTCTGCGCGTGACCGCAGATCTCATTATCGGGCACGGCCATCCATTGCTTGCCCTGCTCTTGACTTTTGGACGGTTGGCGGGCCTTGGCGTGGGCTTTTATATCGCGGTGCGCGCGGATGGTTTTGCGCTGATTGCGGCCCTTGCTGGGGTTTTATGCGCCAAGGCGTTGATGCTCCGCTGGGCGCGAAAGGTTGACGCATGAATTCGCCGCTATCTTCCGTCGTCCTGTTTTATATCGGCCCCGTGCCAATCACACAGGCGGTTCTGACCACATGGGCGATCATGGCGGTGCTGGTGCTGGGAGCTGTGCTTTTGACGCGGCGCCTCACTTTAATTCCCAGCAAACGACAGGCCGCGCTGGAACTGATTGTCGACACAATCGATACCCAGATCCGCGAAACAACCGGCGCAAAACCGGCCCCGTATCGCGCCTTTATCGGCTCGTTGTTCCTGTTCATCCTCGTCGCCAACTGGACCTCCCTTGTGCCCGGATTAGACCCTCCAACCGCACAGCTTGAAACCGATGCCGCACTTGCGGTTCTCGTGTTCCTTTCGGTGATCTGGTTTGGAATGCGCAGCAACGGGTTGGGGGGCTATCTCAAATCCTTCGCAGCGCCCAATCCCGTTATGATTCCGCTGAACATGCTGGAAAGCGTTACCCGCGTCTTCTCAATGTTCGTCCGCCTTTTTGGCAACGTGATGAGCGGCGTGTTTATCGTTGGTATTGTTGCTTCGCTGGCGGGGCTTCTTGTGCCGATCCCCCTGATGGCGCTCGATCTGCTGACGGGGCTGGTACAGGCCTATATATTTGCCGTTCTCGCATTGGTTTTCATCACCGCTACGGTCGAGGACGGCCAAAGTTCAGAGCCTGACACCAAGCAGGCCCTTCCCCCAAAACAAAAGGACATATGATGGATTATCTCAGCCTAGCAAGCATCGTCTGCGCAGCTTTTGCCGTATCGTTTGGCGCCATTGGACCCGCGCTGGCCGAAGGGCGCGCTGTCGCCGCGGCCATGGACGCTATTGCGCGCCAACCAGAGGCCGCGAATACGATTTCGCGCACCCTTTTTGTCGGTCTCGCGATGATCGAGACCACGGCGATTTATTGCTTGGTTATCGCGCTTTTGTTGTTATTCGCCAACCCGTTGCTAGGATAAACCCATGACAATCGACTTCTGGGGCCTTGGCTTGCAGGCGGTAAACGTCCTGATCCTTATTTGGCTGCTCTCGCGCCTTTTTTGGCGTCCGGTGGCGGGTGCAATTGCCCGACGTCAGGACGAAAGCCAAGCGATAATGGATGCGGCTCATGCTGCGCAGGACAAAGCGGATACCGCTCTAGAAGAGGTGACGCGAGCGCGGGCCGATATCGACGCCGAACGAGATGCCGTCCTCGCCAAAGCCTCCGTCGAAGCAGAAACCGCCGCGAAGGCCGCCCGCGGTGCTGCGCGCACCAAGGCCGAGGAGACGTTAGCCGCCGCACAGGCCACCATCGAACGAAACACCGAAGCTGCCCGCAAAGCCAACGCAACGCAGGCCTCTGATCTTTCGCTAGACATCGCGGCCAAACTGTTGGAGCGGTTGAACAGCCCCACGGTACAGACCGCGTTTCTGACGCTGCTGATTGAAGCTATCGAAAAGATATCCGCCACCGATCGCGCCACGCTAGTTGCCAATCCTTCGGGCATTGAGATCATCACCGCGACCGATCTTGGCACGGAACGCGAAGCACTCGAAACGGCGATATGCGACGCCCTTGGCGGCACGCCTTCGCTGCATTTCGTCACCGATCCCGACCTTATTGCAGGGCTGGAACTGCGCAGCGCACATTTTGTGCTGCACAACAGTTGGCAAGCAGATTTGGCACGTATTCGAAAGGCGGTGAAGGATGCCGCATGACACATCTAACTGGTTCACCACCGCGCAGAATGCGGTGCAAAGCGCCCCTTTGGGGCCGCGCGCCGAACACCGTGGACGGGTCGAAGAAATAAGCGACGGCGTGGCGATGATCTCGGGTTTACGCGATGTGCGGCTTGACGAAGTGTTACGATTTGAAGGCGGTCAGGTGGGGTTTGCGCGGGTGCTCGACCCCGACTTGATCGGCTGTGTCCTGCTTGACAGTGCCACAAATGTTGAGGCCGGTGATGCCGTTTTTGGCACGGGCGAAGTGGTCAATGTGCCTGTGGGCGAGGCGCTTTTGGGGCGTATCGTTGATCCCCTTGGTCGCCCCCTTGATGGCAAAGGCGCTATCGAGGCCGATGCGGTTCTGCCGATTGAGCGCCCTGCGCCGTCGATCATTGAGCGCGATCTTGTGACCGAACCGGTGCAGACTGGAATTGTCGTGGTGGACACGCTTTTCGCCCTTGGCCGAGGACAGCGAGAGTTGATCGTCGGCGACCATTCTACCGGCAAAACGACGCTCGCGGTTGACGCTCTTATCGCCCAAGCGCAGAGCGATATGATCTGTATCTATGTCGCCGTGGGGCAAAAAACATCCAGCGTGCGCCGCGCCATTGATGCGCTACAGGCGCGGGGCGCATTCGAGCGCTGTATCGTATTGGTTGCCGGATCGGCCTCCCCTCCCGGCTTGCAATGGATCGCGCCCTACGCCGGGATGACCATGGCTGAGCATTTCCGCGACAAAGGGCAACATGCGCTGATTGTGATTGATGATCTGTCGAAACATGCCGCCACACACCGCGAGATCGCGCTGCTGACTCGCCAATCACCAGGGCGCGAGGCCTATCCAGGGGACGTGTTTTATATCCATGCGCGGCTCCTCGAACGAGCGGCCAAACTGTCGCCAGAGCGCGGTGGCGGATCGCTGACGGCCTTGCCCATTGCAGAAACGGATTCTGGAAACTTATCGGCCTATATTCCGACAAACCTGATTTCGATCACCGACGGGCAGATCGTGCTGGATGCGGCCTTGTTCCATCAGGGCCAGAAACCCGCCGTGGATGTCGGCCTGAGCGTCAGTCGCGTGGGGGGAAAAACCCAAGCCCCGATCCTGCGCACTTCGGCAGGCACGCTTCGGCTGGACTATGCGCAGTTCTTGGAACTGGAGGTCTTTACCCGTTTTGGTGGCATGCCCGATGACCGCGTGCGCCAACAATTGACGCGAGGAGCACGCATTCGCGAAGCTCTGCGCCAAGCACAACATGAACCGTTCCGACTGGCCGACGAGGTAGCCCTGATGCTGGCCGTGCAATCTGGATTGCTCGACAGTTTGCCGCTGGAGGCAGTGACGGCGTTCCGCGCAGGATTGCCCGTCGCGTTGGACAATACTGCCGCAAATGCCCTCAGTACCCTTGCCGAGACGGGAAAACTTGACCCGAAATCGCGCGAGAGTTTGATGACGGCGCTGACCCACTTTGCTGCATCTCTGGCCGAGGACAAGACCGAGGCGAGCGAAGACCCTGCAAGTCCATGACCGAACGTCTGGCCGATATAAGCGCCCGCATCACGGGCATTCGCCAACTCGGCGCCGTGGTGAATGCCATGAAGGGCATCGCCGCCGCCCGCGCCCATATGGCCCGCAGCCAAGTTGATGTCGTCGATAGCTATGCGGCGACGATTGCGGCGGCAATGGCAAACGCCATCGGCCCCCGCACCGATCCGCGCGAAAATTTGGACACGGATTCAGACAGGACTGGCCTGCTCGTATTTTGCGCCGAGCAAGGGTTCGCGGGGGCCTTTAGCGAACGTGTGCTTGACAGTTTGCCCAAAGACCTCACCCCAGAAACCCTGTTCCTGATCGGCACCCGCGGCCTTTCGATTATAGCCGCCCGTGGGATCACACCGCATTGGGCGGGGCCACTGCCGTCGCATACGAATGGCATCCCGAAACTGGCCGATGACGCAACGAAAGCGATCTATCACGCGGTGGAATCGGGGCGGATTACCCAACTCGACGTTGTCTATACGGGGTGGACCTCTGGGCGACCCGCGCTCCTGCGACAACGGCTGTTTCCGCTTGATCTCTCTGATCTTCCCGCATCCAAAACCGACCGTCCCCTAACCCAGATTTCCGAAACAGCCCTGCTAGACAGCCTCGGACAGGATTACTTTCATGCACAGGTTTGCAAGGCCGCGCTGCACGCCTTTGCCGCCGAAAATGAAGCGCGTATGGAGGCCATGTCCTCTGCGGGCAGCCAAATCGGGCGTGAGTTGGAAGCGTTTCAAGCCAAATTACGCCGTGTACGACAAGAAGCAATTACCGCTGAAATCATAGAACTGGGCACTGGGGCAGCCCAAGCCCGAAAGTAGGCTTGGTGACGGCACATCCGGTTGCTCAGAATGATAAGACGCACCACAGGACCGGCCGCTGACCCACATCAAGGTTGCGCCGCAGATAATGCCCTAGGTTTACGATAGCGACGGGCCTTATCCTGCCGCTAAGGGTTCCACGGCCTGCCCTATGAGGATATCGCCAGCACCCTGCACCAACATCTTGGCAGCGGTGCAAGCATGTGCGTCCTCAAACACCGGCGCAGTGTTGCAAGCAGCATGAGATTCGCCGCGCTGGACAGTCTGATTATGGGCCGCCGCTGTGGGGCGCTCGCCCCCGGAGTGATGCTATATCTGCCGCAGGAAAAATTCATATCCGCCACAGACATCGCGTTTAACAGAGGAAGCAACGCTCCCAGATGCACCCTAATGGCCGCATACTGATTTGAGTCAGCCCAAGGCCGAACTTCCTCTCTTAGGATACGCATAAACACGGAGGTGAATGCCGCGTGTTCCGACTCACGGGACATATCGGATTCCCCCTCGACACAAGCAAGGAATTTCACAAATGGCATGTACAACCGAAACGCTAGAGCGAGACCCAGCCTTCGCGGCGTTTCTCAGCACCCCTGTCGGCCAAGACAATAAAGGGGCGCATGTCTCCCTCCTGTCGATGCTGGCGCGGCTTGACGTCGATCCATGGGCCGAAGCCTCGGATTTAGCCACATTGCCCGTGGGCGCGGCGCGAAAACGTCTTGAGACGCTGATTGCAACCTTCACAGACGTACCCGCAGGCGCACCGAATTACGACAAAACCCTCGCAACGTTGCTGGCTCGCATGCCCCAACCGGTCGCCTCCGCACCGACGGACTCCACCGGAACTATGATGCCACCCTTTGGAGCACCTATTTACAAGATCATCGCGACGGTCCTGTTGTTTGGTTGGATTGCACTACTGGCGCAGGGATATTGAGATGAACACCACCACAACGCCCGCGACCCCGATCAAGACCGAGATCACCCTTTGGGACCTCGAAGAACGGTTTTGGACACAGGGTGCAGAAAGTGCGCGTCAAATGACGGCCAAGAATGCGATCTTTGTCTATCCATATCCTGCCGGATTTTTACAGGGAGACGCGATTGGACAATCCTCGGACGTGTCGCAGCGCTGGCGCTCGGTTGTGATGAGCGAGCGCTATATTACGCGCAAAGGCGGTATCGCGGTTGTGGCCTATCGTGTCTCTGCTGAGCGAGAGGGCGTGCCGCTCTACACAGCACTCTGCACTTCGACCTACATGAAAGACGACGCCACGTGGCTGCGACTGTCACACCAGCAAACTCCCTTACCATGAGGGGCCGAGCCACGGCCGCTCCGTAACCTCAAACCACGTCTCTAAATTCTCCTCACCAAGATTTTCCACATGCGCCAACGTCCATTTATGGCTGGCTTGCAAAGGACACATCCATGGCTTCCCCCAACTCCAAACAATCCGAAAACCCATCCCGATTCAGCTTTCCGTCGGCCTATACCATCCTCTTTTTGCTGATCGTGATTATCGCGGCGCTGACTTGGGTGATCCCAGCCGGTGAATACATGCGGGAAGCCTCGGAGGTGCTGGGCAAAGACGTCCCCGTCGCGGGCTCCTACGCCCTCACAGAGGCGAACCCTCAGGGCATTTTTGACATCCTCCTCGCCCCGATTGCCGGTTTTTACGACCCTGTTAGCTATACCGCAAACGCAATTGACGTGGCTCTGTTCGTTCTGATGATCGGCGGGTTTATTGGTGTTGTTACGGCCACGGGTTCCATTGACGCGGGGATCAAACAGGCCATGACGCGTATGAAGGGGCGGGAAAAATGGATGATCCCGATTTTAATGGGGTTGTTTGCATTAGGCGGCACAACCGAGGGCATGGCCGAAGAAACGCTGGCCTTTTACGTGCTACTAACGCCCATCATGATCGCGGCGGGCTATGACTCACTGACGGCTGTGGCGGTAATTATGCTTGGCGCAGGGGTTGGCGTCCTTGGCTCGACTGTCAACGCGTTTTCCACCGTAATTGCCTCCGATGCTGCGGGGGTTCCCTTTACGGACGGGTTAACGCTGCGACTTGGCATTCTGGCGGTCACTTTTGTGGCAACCGTCGCCTATGTCATGCGCTATGCGGCGCGGGTCAAGGCCGACCCGTCACGCTCGCTGGTCTTTGATCGCAAAGCCGAAAACGAGGCGCACTTTCGCAGCGAAGCAGGCGTCACCACCGAATTCACCCCTCTGCACAAAATCGTTTTGCTGCTGTTCGGGGCGACTTTTGCTGTGATGATCTGGGGCGTTTCCCTCAGCGAATGGTGGATGGCCGAAATGAGCGGGCTATTCCTTTTTGCGGGCATCGGTATCGGCATCGTTGGGCGGTTGGGCGAAAAAGGCTTGGTTGAGGCCTTCGTCGGCGGCGCGCGCGATCTACTTGGCGTGGCCCTGATCATCGGCCTTGCGCGGGGCATTGTCGTTGTCATGGACGCAGGTCACATCACCGACACCATCCTGCATTGGGCCGAAGGCGCCGTCACTGGCCTGAACCGGATTGTCTTTATCAATGTCATGTACTGGATCGAAGTCGCACTGTCGTTCTTCGTGCCGTCAACGTCGGGACTTGCGGTGCTGTCGATGCCGATCCTTGCCCCCGTCGCCGATTTTGCGGGCGTCGCGCGCAGCCTCGTTGTCACTGCGTTCCAATCGGCTGAGGGCGTCGTTAACCTCGTCACCCCGACATCCGCTGTCGTCATGGGCGGTCTCGCTATCGCCCGTGTCCCCTATGAACGTTGGCTCCGTTTCGTCTGGCCTGTGCTTCTCGGGCTCTCAATTATCATCATGGTCGCTCTCAGTCTTGGCGTCCTCCTACAAGGAACAACCGCATGACCCTGACCTATGGCGTTCACTCTGAGGCCGGCAAACTGCGCCGCGTCCTTGTTCACAAACCCGGTGCTGCGATGGCACGTCTGACGCCTTCAAACTGCGCAGAACTGCTGTTTGACGATGTGATTTGGGTCAAACAGGCCCGTATCGAGCATATGACTTTTGTCGATGCGATGCGCAACCGCGGGGTTGAGGTGGTGTATTTGCGGCAACTGCTGACCGAGACCCTTGCCGATATGGAGGCCCGCCGCTGGCTGCTGGAGGCGCGGATCAACGACAATACCGTCGGCGTGGGCCTTGCTGATGATCTGCTGGCGCATCTGATGGAGGTCGATGCAAATCTGTTGTCCACCATCCTGATCGGTGGCATGAGTCGCGGCGAACTTCCCATCAAGTCCAACGGTGTTCTCGCACCGATGCTGGACCCCGCCGACTTCATTTTACCGCCGCTGCCCAATCATATTTTCACCCGTGACACCACGTGCTGGATTTATGGCGGCGTCACCCTGAACCCCATGCATTGGCCCGCACGCCGCCTTGAAACGCTGAACCTTGCCGCGATCTATCGGTTCCATCCAGATTTCAAGGATGCAGGTTTTCCGATCTGGTGGGGCGACCCAAAGCAGGATCATGGCCCCGCGACCGTCGAAGGCGGCGATGTCATGCCAATCGGCAACGGCACAGTCCTGATTGGCATGGGCGAACGCACCACGCCACAGGCCGTCAGCCAGATCGCGCGCAACCTCTTTGCGAGTGGCGGCGCAACCCGCGTTATCGCCTGCCAATTCCCCAAATCTCGCGGCGCGATGCACCTCGATACTGTATTTACCTTCTGTGACCGCGATCTTGTTACGGTCTTTTCCGAGGTCACAGACGCTATCCGCTGTACCAGCCTGCGCCCCGGCGACGGCAACACCATCGCCGTTGAAGTGGAGGCAAAACCCTTTCTTGAGGTCGTGGCCGATGCGCTTGGGATCAAAGCCCTTCGGACCATTCCAACGGGGGGAGATGCGTATGAATCCGCCCGCGAGCAATGGGATGATGCCAACAATCTTCTGTGTTTGGAGCCCGGTGTGGTCGTCGGATACGAGCGCAATGTCTATTCCAACACCTTGCTGCGCAAAGCAGGCGTGGAGGTCATCACCATCCCCGGATCTGAACTTGGGCGCGGGCGCGGTGGTTCGCACTGTATGACCTGCCCCCTCATTCGCGACGAAATTTAAGGATACTATTATGCCACAAAACCTGCACGGCAGAAGCTTTTTAACCCTTCTCGACTTCACCCCTGATGAAATCAGACACCTGCTGCAACTGGCATCGAGCCTTAAAACCGCTAAGAATGGTGGCTTTGAGGTGCAAAAACTGCAGGGCAAAAACATCGCCCTGATTTTTGAAAAAGACAGCACCCGTACACGCAGCGGTTTTGAAGTGGCGGCCTTTGATCAGGGGGCGCATGTAACCTATTTAGGCCCCACGGGAAGTCATATCGGCCATAAGGAATCGATGAAAGACACCGCTCGCGTGTTGGGGCGATTTTATGACGGGATCGAATATCGTGGTTTTGGCCAGAAGGATGCTGAAGTTTTGGCTGAATTCTCAGGTGTACCCGTGTTCAACGGGCTAACTGACGATTTTCACCCCACACAAATCCTCGCGGATTTAATGACCATGCGCGAATTCACGCACAAACATCTGTCCGATACCGCCTTTTGCTTTATGGGCGACGCGGGCAATAATATGGGCTCCTCGCTTATGATTGGAGCTGCCCTGATAGGTATGGATATTCGCCTCTGCGGACCGAAAAGCTGTTGGCCGAATCCTGACCTCGTCGCCCAATGCAGAACAATTGCCGAAACCTCCGGTGCGCGGATTACCCTGACGGAAAAACACGCTGAGGGGCTAAAAGGCGCCGATTTTGTTTACACCGACGTTTGGGTTTCGATGGGGGAACCAGAGGAGGTTTGGGAAGAGCGGATCGCCCTTCTATCGCCTTACCGCGTCACGGCCGACGTCATGGAAAAGACCGGAAACCCCTACGCGAAGTTCCTGCATTGCCTACCTGCCTTCCACAATCGCGACACAGAAGTTGGCGCCGCGACCTTTGAAAAATACGGCATCGATTGCATGGAAGTAACGGACGAGGTGTTTGAATCCGCTGCCTCGGTTGTGTTTGATCAGGCCGAAAACCGGATGCACACAATCAAGGCGGTTCTCGTCGCCACGATGGGGGCATAGGATGCGCATAGTTGTTGCCCTTGGCGGGAATGCGTTGTTGCAACGGGGTCAGCCGATGACGGCGGCGGCGCAACTTGCGAATGTGCGAATTGCGGCCACGGCCCTTGCGGATCTAGCTCGCGATCATCAGATCATTGTCGCCCATGGAAACGGCCCACAAGTTGGCCTACTCGCGCTTCAGGCGGCCGCCTATGATCCCGAAAAGCTTTGGCCGTTGGATGTGCTAGGGGCGGAAACCGATGGTATGATCGGCTATTTGATCGAACAAGAATTGATGAACGCCCTGCCTGCGGGCTCCCGCTGTGCCACATTGTTAAGCCGCGTTGAAATCGACGCAAAAGACCCCGCTTTTGAGAAGCCAAGCAAGCCCATCGGGCCTGTTTATACCGCGTCCGAGGCAAGGCGCGCGACGACGGATCATGGTTGGACCATGGTAACCGAGGCCACAGGCGGGCAGCGCCGCGTGGTGCCCTCGCCCCTGCCCCTGCGGATTCTGGGCATCGAGGCAATCAATGCTTTGCTCAACGCGGGCCACTGCGTGATTTGTGCGGGTGGTGGTGGCATTCCCGTCCTGCGCAATGCGGACGGTGCGATGGAGGGAGTTGAAGCCGTGATCGACAAGGATCGAACGGCGGCGCTTCTTGCGACGGAGCTTAAGGCGGACGCGCTTTTGCTGCTTACAGATGTAGAGGCCGTCTTTGAGAATTTTGGCCAAGCCAACCAGCACGTGATCGGAATGACCACCCCCAAGGCCTTGGCCAAACTCGATCTTGCCCCCGGCTCAATGGGACCCAAGGTCAGTGCCGCGGTGGCCTTTGTGCAAGGTGGCGGCGCATTTGCCGGAATCGGCCAATTGTCGGACGCCCGCGCAATTCTGGAGCAGCGCGCCGGAACCAACGTCCTTTCGGACGCAGCCAAACCGCTTAAAGTCTGGGACAACGAAGGCGGAGCGCTGGATTAAAGGCTGCACTAAAAATTGCGGTACAACCTTTAGCTCAACAACGGCCCAATCTGATCCAGATAGGTTGGGTCAAACTCCGCGAATTCGGTCAGGCGGTCATAGGCATCGAAGGTCACGTACCCATCCCGAAACGTGACTAAACCGCTTTCGCGCAACTGTCGTAGGACGCGATTGACGTGAATTGCGGTCAAGCCAAGGGCATCCGCCAGAAGGTATTGCGTGAGGGGGCAAGCATAGCCTTTTTTGCTACCCAACCCGACCAACGCAAGTCTGGCACCGAGTTCCAGCAGAAAATGCGCCATCCGTTCCGCCGCGCTCCGCCGTCCGATATCCGCCAGATGTTCAATCACCATCGCTTCATCACGGGACGCGGCCCAGAGGATCGCCATGGCCAAGCGGGGCGTTTGGGTGAAGGCCTCCATTAAATCCGAGACCAAAAATTCGGAGACTTCAATGTCGGTGATCGGCTCAATGCTGTGATCCGACATATGTAGTAAAACGCTGCGCAGACCCAAAAAATCACCCGGAATCTGAAAGTCGATAATCTGGCGTTGGCCATCGTGCAGAATTTTATACGAGCAAGCCCAGCCCGACGCTAGAACATAGGCCGTATGCTCCGATTGCCCTTGGTGTACCAGATCGCGCCCGACGGTAAAAACCCGTCGCCGCTTGTGCAGGGCTTCAAGGGATGCAAGTTCGGTTTCGGATAGGGCGACAAAGGCCCCCAACTTACGAACCAAATAGGCATTATTCATCAATGTCGTCCTCATTTCGAGTCACAGCGAACTCTTCCGAAAAAAGGGCACTATTTGCTGATGTGGATCAGTGCAACTTAGGGATTATCTGTATACCTGTTCAGAGAGCAATTCAAACACCCTGAATATCGGGTACCTTCTTTATCAGAGGCAGTAAAACATGCCTGACCATGAAGCCTATTCAGGAATCGCGGCTTTGTCGATCTGCGAAGCACTACTTCTTGCGCTAAACGACGCAAAAGTCCTGCCCGAAAGCGAAATTTTAGGGGTTCTCAAGGACGCGTCTGCTACACATGAAAATGCTGACGGCTCAGAGGCTGACCTTGAAACGCACAAGGCTGTGGCAAGCCTAATTAATCGCATCCTCTCTGGTGGCGATTTTTCTCGCAAATCGTAGAATCTCACCTTGGAATAGGCCGTACGCGCCTAGGTGCTGTCAGACCAATTCGAACTCGTCTCTGCAAGGACAGAGAAACTGCCCTTTATGCCGCGCAAAGACCGCGCCACTCAGCCAGAGCGGCGGTGCGGTTTGCTTTGAAATGAACTCTTTGGAAAAGGCTGCGATCTTTGTTGAAGTGGTTGAAAACGGAGGCGTGAACAGAAACAAATTTCTGCAATGTTCGCATTCGGCGAAAGCGCTGCATCGCTCGTTCTCGTCGTCGGAACGGCAAGTGTGAATTCTCAGCCCGATTGTTTTTCCAACGCCCCGTTTCCTGTCTGGCCAAATTCCCGATGACCTTCATCGCCGCGCTATAGGAACGTAACTTGTCAGTGACTATTACCTCAGGTTGGCCGTACCGTTTCATTGCTTTCTTCATGAATTTAAGGACCGCGGCCCGATCTCGACGCCTGGTCACGTAGCTTTCTAACACCTCGCCTTCGCTATCAACCGCACGCCAAAGATAGTGCCTCTCACCGTTTATCCTTACAAAAACCTCATCTAGGTGCCACTGCCATTGAGGCCAGGACCTCAATCGTTCCACTCGTTTCCTCCGTATCTCTGAAGCAAGCATTGGCCCGAACCTGTTCCACCAAAATCGCACCGTTTGGTGGCTCACCTCAATACCTCTCTCGTGGAGTAAATCCTCTACGTTTCGAAGTGAGAGCGGAAATCGGACGTAAAGCATCGCCGCTAAGCAAATAAGCTTAGGGCTCGTTTTGAAATAGCGAAAAGGAGAGCGTTTTGTTATAATCAAACGCTAGTTGGTTGCCCCGCACCGCTCAAGGCAGTTTCTTCTGACAATGACATAATGAAACATATTGCTCAAAATTTCAATTCGTGCTGTCAATGTGAGGTTTTAATCACTCTCTTTCGCATAGTTGCCTAAAATTTTCTCTGCCTACAAATAAAGAGCACAGCCATGACACTAGACCAAGATCCAACACCACCCCAAACACAACTACGGCTAAATGATGCCGTCGATATGCGTTACCTTTTAAGGGAATACTATGATCTTTACCGGAAGATCGCGTCCGGTGGGAGCACCAAGATACGGAGCCACCAGCGCGCTGTTCGAGAAGCAATTGGGCGCGTCATCAAGGCAAATCCTCCCGTTGTTTTGCGCACCCCAGACCGATTGCCAGTAACGGATCATTTGCGTCGCTCCATTGACCTTGGTCGGAAGGATCAAATGGTGTCGATGGTCCGAGCACTTGACGCTGTACGTGACGATCTTTCTTGGGAATACGGTTACGAGAAAATTCCCAAGGGCTTAGCTCAAAAGTACGGTTATGCCGAGATTGCGGGCCCCAAGGGGCCGATCCGCACGACCGAGGTGATTCTTGGAGTAGTCCTTTTTGCACCAGGATGCACCTATCCCGCTCATGCACACAATGGCATTACAGAGAGTTATGTCTGCCTTTCTGGTGCCGTCAGCGAGAACCATCAGGGCGTTTACACCCCTGGATCTATGATATTCAACCCGCCCGAACAACTACACCGGATAACCGTTTCCGATATCGATCCGGCACTGCTCGCATATGCTTGGATCGCACCGCCCGAGATTCTAACTTCAAATACCATGAATTTTCGGAGATCAAAGTAGTGGCAGAGTGGTGCTATCATGTGTGGACATTTATGGACCCCTCCTTTTTGCAACACCTTAGTTAGATCTGGATAGGTTTCACGGTTTCTGACGTATATCCGGCTTCTGAATGCGGCCCGAAGTATCGTCGCCGCGAGCCCCCCTTTCGGCAGATTGCTTTACAATCGCCTGCCGGGCAATGGATGAATTTCCTCTCGCTTCTTCCTCATTGGCTCCAAGGGTGGTGCCATGTATGGACGGTGGTGTCATGTGTTGACGGCCCCTGTTTTGCAAGGATTTATTTGAGCTGATTTTGATCGTTGCAGGTTGCGGTCATGTGTCCGGCCTGTTGACGCGGTGCATGTGACCGCTGGCCTTTCCTCTCAGCGATGCCAGCATCGCCTGCCAGACAACGGATGAA
>NZ_JBGFCF010000016.1:0-119347 GCF_041205445.1 Falsihalocynthiibacter sp. CO-5D18
CGCCACGGCGCAACTTCTTTTGCAAAACCACGACGCCATTCGTGTCAATGCCGTGAAGTTGAAAAACAGACTTGGTGAACCTCTCAGCGATTGCTATGCAATCACCTGCCGGTCAACGGATCAATTCCGAGTGTTGTAATATCCATTGTGGATGGCTCCTTCTCTCTGTTGGGTCGTAACAGCACCAGCATGACACATTGCGATGCCGTTCGGGTGGAGCCGTCCACACCATCAGACAAACTCGAACTCGTCTCTACTAGGACTGTGATTTACCACGCCAAGCAGGCGTTATTCTCTAAGAGCGGCGGTGACGTAGCTTTCTAAAACCTCAGCCTCGTAATCAACGGCGCGCCAAAGATAGGGCCGCGCGCCGATTACCCTTAAAAAAATTCCTTCATGTGCCACTGCCAATTGGAAAAAGCACTTAGTTGTGGTCCGTGCCGTCGGCGGATTTCTGAAGCAAACAATGGGCCAAACTGGTTCCACCAAAAACGCTCAGGTCAGTCTCCTCTGACTCCGCCGTTTTCCCCTATGCCGCGCCGGGAATTTGTACTTGGCGTCCGCCCTCTTGAAAATGGTCAAAGCTTTGTGCCCACGTCGTACCCGGCCAACGAACTTGCATTTCACCCAATCGAGGTCGATAGACCGCCGTGTAGATTGTGCCAAAACCTGCATCAAATGCGGTAGAATAAAGGGGGGGTCGCAAAAAAGCGCCGACGAATTTTTCTTCGGGGTCGCGGTGCAAGGTGAGACGTTGCAGCAAGTAACGTTCCCTCTCAACCGTCGCCGTAAACCGCGCATGGCTGACCCATTCAACATTCTGCTGATGGTTCGTCGCAACGGCGGCATGTGTGATTATTGCAGGCCGATCAGGGGCCATCATGGCCGTCAAATAGTGGCGTTTGGCATCCAATACCGTAACATTATAACTCATATGGGTCGGAACGCGGGACAACACCGCTCCAGCCTCTTCCGCCGTGGTGCAGGTTTGCAGGACATAGCGCAGGATCAGCGGTACGCCGAAGCCGTTGCCAACGACACGGCGACCGCCAAATGTCAACGAAATGGCAAGACCGGCATCGTTCATCCCGTCAACCAGCCCCCACAACCCGTCTGACGTACCGATCACCTGCCGCCCCTGCCAACCTGTACGCAGAATCAGGCTATCAAAGGCGTTGGGGTCATAGTCGTAGTTGCGCACCAGCACAGGCTCTTCTCCTGGCCAGATCGCTTGACTGCATCCAGACAAATACGGAGGGGGACAGTAGAAACTTAAGAAGCGTGCGGCCTGATCGCCACCGCCTGCCAGATCACACAAATCATCGTAGAGCGGTATAAGCTCTGGCATGTATTCCTTCAGGGCACGCCGACTTTCTAAATAAGTCGCCCGCGCAGAGTCGCCTTCCTTCAGCCACCAGCGTTTATAGCTGGGCCAATATTCGGCGAAAAGCCCGGCCCATTTAGGGCCGGGCAAATCTTCACTAATAGCACGCCAAATCATGGCTGTTCCTTACATGATCTTGAATGCGGGCTCCGCCAACACAGGTCCAGCACTCGCAACTGGGAGCGGCGTTCCCTCAACGGATTTTTTGATGCCGTGAATCCACTTTTTCGCGCGCTCATTCAACTGAAAGCTTTTCGTCATTGAGCGTCCTCGAGTCACAAGGATGCCAATGTCCGCGCCTTCATAGCGATAATCGCCCGGTTGTAGAATTCGCAGGAAAAACGCTTCGTTTTCGCTTTCAACTGCCCGCCTGTGATAGTCGAACCGATCATAAACGACACTCCCATCTTCCAGCATTTTGTAAATACCAGTTTCCGGACTTGCCGTACAGATATCAACACTATCATCCGTGTGCTTAATCACCATCTGAGACCAGCTATCAATCATGTTGGGATTGGCCCAACGATCATTGAGTTCCGTTGTGTCCAGATCGAATTTCTTTTTGGAGAACTCGAGTAAGTGGAAAAGGAACAAGGGCGCGTCGGCGTGGGCAAACGCCGCATGGTTGGTCATCGAGGACGCCCCTGTGATGCGCGGGTTCAATTCTCCCAGCCAGATATCGCCCGTCTTTTTGTCGATCAAGAAATCAAGCTCGAAGTAGCCGCGATAGCCTTCTTTGCGCAACTGTTCGCCGAATTTGAACGTCAACTCGCGCGCTTTCTGGCGGACTTTTGGTGGGAAAGCTGTGGACAGGATTTCGTTGCCACACCAACCGCCACGATACGGCGTCAATTCACCAAAGCCGACAAGTTCCGTCATCAACGGGCCAACAATCGTCCCTTCCTTGGTCGCGCAGGCCTCGATCGCCGATCCACGGCAATCAATCCGCTTCATGATTTTGATTTCACCTTCACCGATGATTTCGTGTTCGTGACGGCGGAAATCGGCCTCGGTCTTGATAAAGAACGTCGTGTGGCCGCTGTCGCCAAAGGCCGATTGCAGCACCAGATCGTGCCCGATCCCGCCTTTTTCACAAACCTCCCGTAACTGTTCGTAGCTGGTGACCTCGGACAGGATATTCGGAACGGACGGAACCCCCGCCTTGTTGCCAATACGGACGGTTTCGATCTTGTTGTCCATCGCCGTGCGCAGTTTTGCCTTGGGGAACCAGACGTCCGCCCCCAACTCTTTTGACAACCGCTCGGTTTCCTCGTCAAACATCAAGAACACAAACTTGGGCTTGCCACCGCGCCGCTTGATAAAGTCGATGACCTCTTTGTGCTGGAGCAGATAGTTGTTGATATCCTCAATGGATTGGAATTCCGCGTGTGGCTGCTCAGAAGGGCAAAACACATTGGGATGCTTGCCGCCATAACAGTCGATATAGCAGATATACTTGAAGTTTTTCACCCATTCGTCGAGGCCGAGCAGATTGAAATTCGTCGCCGAAATAAAGTAGATTGGGTCTTCGTTACGGTGAAAGAAGCGTCGAATTTCTGAGATATTCTTAAGCACAGTAGGCATAGTGTCGTCCCTTCATTAATTCGGTTATTTCTTGATTTTTTTGGCTTGCGGCAAGGCGGCCAAGGCCTCGGGTGTGAAGACGCGCAGACCGAGATCGGCGCGATACCCGTGTATTTCATTGACATCGAGCGCCAGCATAAACGCGAGAATTTCCTTGCTGATGACCTGCCCTGGTACAAGGATTGGAAACCCTGGGGGATAGGGAATGATGAAACTGGCGGAGACAACCTCTTTCCCTGCCTGAAGTGCATCATTCAGGGAGCCCTCCAGTTCCAGATAGTCACAATTTTTTTCATCGTAGCTGAGGTAATATGCCGTACGAATATCTCCCTCTGGCGTCACATTGTCAGGACGGAAGGAATCGTGGAACCGGCTGAAATCGGGCAATGGCGGATAGTTTTCCGTCAGATTTTTAACGCGACGATCAAAGGATAGCCGCTCCATTTTCGACGCATCATCCAGCAAGTCATCAAGTTCGTTGGCGATCTCAACCAGCACTTCGATCAGATAGGCAACAGAAGACCGCGTTGTGCCGATATTGGTCATGAACAACACAGTATTGCGGGAAGTTTTGTTGATTTGGATGCCGTATTTATCCATAAGAACATCGTTCTTGAACGTGTCCCCATCCCACCCTGTGCCGCCAACGGCCAAGGTCACGCGGGTGGCATCCAGAACAAAATCGTCCTGCTGCCAGCAGTCCCACATGTCGGTCCAGCCTTGCTCATTGTCAAAATAGCTAACCACTCCACTCTGGCGATGGTGCTCGGGGATCATGTCGCCCGCCGTCAGAACCTTGAAGTATTTCTGCAAACGCGGATGCGTGCTGATCGCGCGCCGCATAGACATAGCGGCCTCTATCTGGCGTTGCACAAATTCAAAGCCTTCCAACTCAACCTGACGACGTCCCACATCAAGCGAAGCGATGATCTGGTAGTTGGGTGAGGTGGAAGTGTGGGTCATATAGGCTTCGTGGAAGCTCTGCTCGACCTCGCCCTTAAAGTCCTGATCGCTCACGTGGATCATGGAACCCTGTCGCAGCGACGTCAGTGTTTTGTGGGTCGACTGGGTGGCATAAACACGGATGCGCGCAGTGGGCGGCGCAATAAGTCGTGCGTCCAACAGCTCTTCATCAGTGGCATCGCCAAGGATCTTTTGCTGAGCCTCATAGGCTTCCCTATGTTCGTCCGTCTTTAGGCGCTTGCGCAAATTATTCGCGGTGCGCATGCCCGTACGTTGGCGGTATGTCGGGCTGAATCTCGCGAAAGCAAACCATGCTTCATCCCAAAGGAAGACAAGATCAGGCTTGATCGCCAGACATTCCTCCATGACCCGCTCAACATTATAGACCAGTCCGTCAAAGGTACAGTTGGTCAGCAAAAGCATGCGAACGCGATCAAGCTTGCCGGCGGCTTTTAGCGCTAGCAATTGATGTTTGATTTCACGCAGCGGCACAGCACCATACATGGAATATTCGTTCAGAGGGTAGCTATCTAGATAGACCACCTCAGCCCCCGCAAGGACCATGCCGTAATGGTGCGATTTATGGCAATCCCGATCGACCAGAACGATGTCACCCGGGCGCACCAGCGCCTGTACGACAATTTTGTTACAGGTTGAGGTTCCGTTTGTGGCAAAAAACGTCTGTTTTGACCCAAACGCGCGGCTTGCCAGCTCTTGAGCTTCTTTGATCGGACCATGAGGTTCCAGCAAGCTATCAAGCCCGCCAGATGTCGCAGAGGTTTCGGCCAAGAAAATATTGGGGCCATAGAACGCCCCCATATCCTGAATCCAGTGGCTGCGCGTAATCGATTTCCCCCGACTGATCGGCATCGCATGGAACACGCCTGTCGGTTGTTTGGAGTAGTTCACAAGGGCCGTAAAGAACGGCGTTTTGTTGCGTGCTTCAACACCCCGAAGGATATTCAAGTGCAGCTCCATAAAGTCTTCTTGGTTGTAGAAAACACGGCGACAGATACCCAGTTCAAGCCCTGCGATATCTTCAACCGACCGGTCGGTGACCAGATAGGCATCCAATTCTGGCCGCACCCGTTCAATGAGACGGCACAGTTCTGGGCCATAGTTTTCCGGCAGCATCGCGTCAATTGCGTCGCTTCCCCCTGCTCGGCTCAGGAAACTATGGAGAATTTCATTGTCGAGCTTTGACTTTAAAACAAGGCCGGGACGCACTACGATGGCCTGAATGTTATGATTAAACAGGACTGCAATGAGGGCGTCTTCTAAACTAGGAACAACGACAGCTTCATAGGTGAATGGGTCTTCTGGACGACGCATGCGCGTGACATTGTTTTTCAGCCAGCGCTCCTGTTGGTCGCTGACGTTATCAACGATCAACACCTCAAAATAGGGTTTGGTCATGGCGCGCGCTTCGGGTGACAGGAGAGACTCGTCGTCGTACTCTTCCTTGTCGATACTGTCGCGTTCCAAGGGAATGGAGCGACGTCGATAAGCGCCCGTTGTCAGAGCCCGCGTCACACGGTGAACTGCAAAGGCCAATTCTTCATAGCTATTGTGTTCGAACAAACGACGAAGATGAATAAAGGCCGCCATGCCTGGAAAGGCCCAGTATGGCTCGATCAATGCGAGGGACTCGAATAATTCCTGTGTTTTCGCGGTGTCTTTGGCCGAGATTTTGTTCGGCATATTTCTGGCGAAGGACCCTGTTATCTCCCTAAGCGCACTCCAGTTATCTGTGCGCAGTTGCGTCGCCGAATAATAGTCGCTGACGGAATTCATCGATCGTTCTCCCAGTTGTAATTCGATGTGCGAAGAAGGGTCCGCCGGCCTCCTGCCAACGGACCTCGCAGATCAGCCGATTATTTTTTTGTCAGTAATGGCCGGTTCGACATATTCCGGTGTGGGCATAGCCAACTCCGGTTCCACGTCGAGAATTGCGGGCTCATCCACATACAAGCCCGAACGAGAGCCTTGGAGTGGCACTTCCAGCGGCCCAAGCGCTTTCAAAAAGTTATCGGTTCCGCTGGTCCGGTCATAGACCGAGAAATCCACCGAACGATCGCGAAAACTTTTCAGCACTTGACCCAGGCCTTTGAAGCCGGTTTCGCGCTGGCGGCGCACCATCGACATATCCACCTCGATTGGGAACATATCTTCTTGGCCGCCGGATTGGTGCAGCACCTGAGACGTAGGATCAACAACGCAGGATTTACCGATACCGCCCGCGCCCAAACCATTCACATCAATGACATAGCACTGGAATTGAGCTGCGGTCGCCCGCGCGATCGACAGTTCAGCGTCCCTGTCTGTTGTGCCCGTTAACACTGGGTGCAACAGCACCTCAACGCCTTGGCTGGTCAGTTGCCGCGTCGTTTCCGGAAACCACATGTCGTAACAGATCGACAAACCAAACCGACCCACATCAGGCACGTCGAAAACGCAAAATTCCGTTCCGGGCGTGACGCCTGCCTCGTAGGGTAAAAACGGGAACATTTTGGCATAGCGCCGTACGACAATCCCATTGGGGTCAATCACTAGCGAAGTGTTATAAACCCCACTGTTTTCGGGGTGAGTTAGGAACATCGACCCCGGGATCAACCATATTTTGTACCGACGGGCCGCCTCACAAAACCGGTCAATAACAGCGTTTTCTTGCGGCAGTTTGAATTTTTCCAACGGGCCAAAAGGCGCAAGTTCACTGAAAAGAACCATCTGTGTCCAAGGGAAACGGATCATCAACAAATCCAGACGATGCATCATAGCATCGACATTGGAGTGAAGGGCATTGACGTGCATTTGAATGCCAGCAATAGCGAAAGGGGTCATAGGGATAGTACTCCTTGCAGATAGAGCAGCCCAGGATGAGCTATTAAAGCCTCTGCGATTGGCATGTATTTATGCTCTTACTACCAAGACTGAAATTGGTGATCTGCGCACAACTCTGTCAGCATTTGACCCAATTAGGAATTCCCGCACGCTATCTGGCTTGTGCGACGCCATAACGACCAGATCGCACTGTGTTTCCTCGATCGCCTCCAACACTTTATGGTGGATATTGCCAAAAGCGAGATGCTGTTTGACCGACACGCCCTGAGGGACATTCGCCTTCACAAGCCCGTCCAGCGCTGCACTTGCCGCAGCGATCGCCTTGGATTCAAAGTCGGAGGGAAAGAAGCTTTCAACCATCGGCGTGCCCAAATCCGGAACCACCGACATGACATGCAAAGTGCCTTTTGAAGCCGTCACCAGTTCCAGCGCTTGAGGCAGTGCCTTTTCCCAAGACGCCTTGGTATTCAGATCAAGTGTAAGCAATACGTTTTTAAACATGGTCTGTTTCCTTTAAGCGGTGGCTTGTTTGCGGATCGGGTGCCCAGTGCGGCGGCGTTGCAAGAAGACAACCAAGCCCAAAAGCAGTAAGGCTGGTAAGAACATCAGGTATTTAGAGGGCTGCCCCACGGGGCGCAGCACCTGTAAAACTGTCTGATCCCAGTCTAGACCTGCCGTGGCAGCCGCGCTGCCATACGTCACATCGTCAATCATAAGCGTGTCGCCTTCGTTGCGGAACACAAGTCCCGCATTTTCCAACCGTTCTTCACCCGTTGCCCCGTCTTGAATGGTCAACACGGCAACAAATTCGATCGGATCCCCAAGGTCGTTCACACCAGCCACACGCAGGCGCAAATCATCACCGATCGGCGTGTTCATGGCTGCAGTAGCAATCTCGGACGGTTGCTCATCAACATAGGGGGGAGCGACCATGTCCATCCAGAACCCGGGGCGAAACAGCGTGAACGCGATGAGCAACAAGGCGGCAGTTTCATAGAAGCGGTTCTTCGCCAAGAACCAACCCTGTGTCGCGGCCGCAAACAGCAGCATCGCAAAGGTTGCCACGATAAAGACAAAGACACCTTGGCTCCACGTCACATCAATCAGCAGCAGTTCCGTGTTGAAGATGAACAGGAAGGGCAAAGCGGCCGTCCGCAGGCTATAGAAGAACGCAATCACACCCGTCTTGATCGGATCACCACCAGAAACGGCGGCGGCGGCAAAGCTGGCAAGCCCCACCGGCGGCGTTACGTCGGCCATGATGCCAAAGTAGAACACAAAAAGGTGGACCGCGATCAGAGGCACAATCAGCCCATTTTGCTGGCCCAGCGTTACGATGACAGGGGCCAACAAAGCCGAAACCACGATATAGTTGGCCGTCGTTGGCAGGCCCATACCAAGGATGAGCGACAGGATTGCGGTTAGGAACAAGATCGCAAGGATATTGCCGCCCGAAAGCACCTCAACCACATCCGCCAAGGCCGAGCCAACGCCCGTCTGGCTAACAGCGCCCACAATGATACCCGCCGTCGCCGTAGCGATACCGATGCCGATCATGTTGCGCGCGCCGGTTTCCAGACCGTCGATGAGGTCGAAAAATCCTTCTTTCACTGCGGCTCCAAGACCACTTTGTTTGCGCATCATTGCAGTGAGTGGCCGCTGCGTTAAAAGGATGAATACCATGTAGGTTGTCGCCCAAAACGCCGACAAACCAGGTGAAAGGCGATCAACCATAAGCGCCCAAACCAGCACAACAACCGGCAGAATAAAGTGCAAACCCGACCGGATCGTCGGACCCGGCAACGGCAAGGCGGTGACGGGCGCGTTTGGATCATCCAATTCCAGCGGCTCTTCCTTGGAGGACACATAGAGCAGACCAACATAGATCGATGTAATGAATGCAAAGATGATATAGGCAGCGGTCTCGGGGAAGGCAGGACGTATCCACCCCATGCCGTAATAAACCGCAAAGGAAATGGCGCAGATCACGGCAATAGTAAAAGCAATACCAATCAGGCGTTGCACGATGGGTTTTGGCGTATAGGCCCGTGGCAGGCCTTCCATGCCCGCTTTGAGCGCCTCAAGATGCACAATATAAACAAGGGCAATGTAGGAAATAACCGCCGGAAGAAAGGCGTGCTTGACCACATCAAAATACGGGATACCGACGTATTCCACCATCAAGAAGGCCGCAGCCCCCATAACGGGCGGCATAATCTGACCGTTCACCGAGGACGCAACTTCAACCGCGCCCGCTTTTTCCGAGGAAAAACCAACCTTCTTCATCAGCGGAATGGTGAATGTGCCCGTGGTGACAACGTTGGCAATCGAAGACCCAGAGATCAAACCCGTCATCGCAGACGAGACAACCGCTGCTTTTGCAGGGCCGCCCTTCATATGCCCCATCAAGCTAAAGGCGACTTGAATGAAATAGTTCCCCGCGCCTGCACGATCCAAAAGCGATCCAAACAAAACGAACAAGAACACAAAACTCGTCGAAACCCCCAGCGCGATCCCGAACACGCCCTCGGTGGTTATCCACTGGTGGTTCACGATCTCTGAAAGGCTGTTGCCTTTATGAGCGATAATGCTGGGCATATTTGGCCCAAGCACAGTGTAGACAAGGAAAACCGTGGCCACGATCATCAGCGCAGGCCCCAAGGCGCGACGGGTCGCCTCTAAGAGCAGCATGAGACCAATCACAGCAACCACGAAGTCTTGCATGATTGGCGCGCCAACGCGGCTGGAAATATCACGGTAATAGACGAACAGATAGAGTGCTGCGAGCGCCCCAATAACGGCCATCGCCCATTCCCAAACCGGTACGCGGTCTTTGGGGGACCCTAGGATAACTGCGGCCACAATGGCCAATGCGATGATGGGTATCCACCACGTCGCTGTGCCGTCTTTGGCCCCTGTCATAAACAGGAACGCGAGAAAAAGGGGAACGGTGATCCCAAGTCCGACTTGGAATTTCGTCCTCGCCGAAGGAAAGGCTGCGTAGGCGAGGAAAAGGGCAAAGGCCAAATGGATTGACCGGCTTTCAGTATCGTTGAAGACACCCCAGCCAACAATAAAAGGAATAGGCGAAGCGATCCAAAGCTGAAACAGCGACCAAGACAGCGCCACACATGTTAAGAAAGTCCCAACAGAACCAGTCGAACCGCGACCACCCGTGTCCGAAGATGCGACCAGCGCGTCCAGTTCGGCTTGGCTAAGTCCACCGCGGCTTTCGGCTTCGGCCTCGACGCGCGCATTTTGCTGCTGGTTTGGGTCATTCGTCATGTCGGTCCCCCGTCACCTGCACACGTCAGGTAAAAAATCTGTTGACTAATTATTATAGGTCTCGTTGTGAGATTCCGTAGCAGCAGCGGCCCTTTCAGGCCGCCGCCATTTTGCGCAAGAGTGGATTACATCCAACCGCGTTCTTTGTAATACCGTTCAGCACCGGGGTGTAGCGGAGCGGACAAACCATCGGCGATCATGCCTTCTTCGGTCAGATTTTCGAAGGCTGGGTGCAGGCGCTTAAACCGGTCAAAATTGTCAAAAACAGCTTTGACAACTTGATACACGACCTCATCATCGACTGTTGCCGACGTAACAAACGTCGCCTTTACACCAAATGTGTTGATGTCATCAGGAGACCCTTCATACATACCGCCAGGGACAGTCGCTGCGGCGTAGAAAGGGTTTTCTGCGATCAACTCGTCGATCTCGGGACCCGTCACAGGGATTAGGACCGCATCAACTGTCGACACGGCTTCTTGGATCGAACCATTCGGATGACCCACCGTATAGATGATCGCATCAACCTTGTTGTCACCGAGTGCGGCGGCTTGCTCGGCTGGCTTCAACTCAGACGCTAAAGCAAAGTCGTCCATTGTCCAGCCAAGTGCATCCATGACCACTTGCATCGTAGCATATTGGCCCGAACCGGGATTGCCGATATTGACGCGTTTGCCTTTTAGGTCAGCGAAGGTTTTGATACCTGAATCCGCGCGTGCGATCACTGTGAACGGCTCGCCGTGCACAGAGAATACAGCCCGTTCATCATCGAACTTATTGCCTTCAAACTCCGACGTGCCGTTATAGGCGTGGTATTGCCAATCGGACTGGGCGACGCCCATATCCATATCACCCGCCATAATCGCGTTGATATTGGCAATGGATCCACCTGTTGAGGGGGCTGTGCACTTCAGGTTGTGTTCAGCGGTGCCGCGGTTCACCAGACGACAAATTGATTGGCCTACAACAAAGTAAACGCCAGTTTGGCCGCCGGTACCAATCGTGATGAATTGCTCCTGCGCGGTCGAAGCGGTCCCGGCCATCATGGCTCCGGCAAACGCCACGTACTTTAAAAAACTCATAGTTATCTCCCAATTCTAAAGTTGTGTCACGTCCTCCTAGAAAGAGGATCTGATTTTGAACGACGAAACCCGACAACGATTCCGCACCTAATTGGGACCTAGTAACGGCCCCTAATTCAATTAATTCCCAGTATGTTTGATCACACTAACGAGCGAATATTCCCTGAGACTGACAAAATCGCGCGATTCCTGCAACTGAATTCACAAAAAATCGCCAATTTTGTTTATTATTTTCAACAATCCGATGAATATTGAGCAAAATTCAGGCGCATTCAGCCCGTTCTTTGTCGATATGTTCGTCTGCTATGCCATCGCAATAAGTGTCAGGCCAAAATAACACTGAAATGGTGTAAGTTATTCGTAACATACTGACGATAATCAACGAATAGATCGGATGACCAGCCTTTGCGATCCTGCTGATTCTCAAAATCCACAACAAATGATCCGCCAAACCAACCCATAATCGATCACCAGTGATGCAACTTTTGCGTGCAGCCCTACCCGGACGCGACCCAAAGGGCATCGATGGACACGGTTGTCCATGGCGCCACGAGACAGGTTATCCACATAGCTGATCAATTTAGGCGGACGCAAAAGCCCGCCTAAATTGAATTCTTTTGTAACGCTTATCCGTGCAATTCAGCCATTGCGTCGGTTAATGCAGCTTCAAAGATTGAAAGACCTTCGTCAATGATCGCGTCCGAGGCGGTCAACGGCACCATAATGCGCAACGCATTGCCGTGCATGCCACAGGACAACAGAATTAGGCCCCGTTTGAGTGCGTGTGCGACCACAGATTTCGTAAGCGCCGCATCTGGCGTTGCCGTTTCAAAATCTGTCACAAATTCAACCGCCAACATTGCGCCAAGACCGCGAATGTCCCACATCCGGTAGGGCGAAACACGTGCGCCGATATCCGCAAAGCGTGTCCGGAAGTATTCTCCAAGCGCAGTGGAACGAGCCAAAAGACCTTCTTCCTCAATAGCTTCGATCGCGGCCAAAGCGGCGGCACATGCAACGGGGTTACCGCCATAGGTTCCCCCCAGACCACCCGGAATTACTGCGTCCATCACCTCTGCGCGGCCAATGACACCTGCAATCGGATAGCCACCAGCCATCGATTTAGCGACGGTAATCAAATCGGGTACGACGCCAGAATGCTCAATCGCAAACCATGTGCCTGTCCGACCAAATCCCGCCTGAATTTCATCCGCAATCAACATAATTCCGTGCTGGTCGCAAATTGCGCGAAGCGCTTGCATCATTTCGAAGGGAACGGGCGTATAGCCACCCTCCCCGAGGACGGGTTCAATGATAATCGCTGCGATCCGCTCGGGTTGCGCGTCAGTCAGGAAGAGGTTTTGCAATCCGGTCAGTGCATCCTGCACAGTGATACCGTCGCGAAGGCTTGGAAAAGGCGCGCGGTAAATATCGGATGGAAATGGACCCACATCCTTTTTGTAAGGTGAGATCTTACCCGTCATCCCCAGTGTCAACAGCGTGCGACCATGATATCCGCCTGTGAAAGCAATCACACCCGGCCGCCCTGTTGCCGCCCGCGCAATTTTGACCGCATTTTCGACGGCCTCGGCACCAGTCGTGACCAACAGCGATTTTTTGGCATGATCGCCCGGAGCAAGTTCATTCAGCTTTTCGGCCAAGGCAATATAGGGCTCATATGGCACAACTTGAAAACTGGTATGCGTATAATGATCTTCTTGCGCTTTGGCAGCAGCGACGACCTTTGGATGACGATGGCCCGTGTTGAGAACGGCAATGCCACCCGCAAAATCTACATAGCGATTGTCCTCTACATCCCAAAGTTCCGCGTTTTCCGCATATTTTGCAAAGATCGGTGCCGCAGAAGCCACGCCACGCGCAACGGCGGCCTCTCGTCTGGCAATCAACGACGCATTGGATTGCTTCAGAGGAGCGGCATCCGGTACAATTGCGATAACCGACTTGCGTTTCATTGCCGTTCTGGTCGATTTATTTTTGACTGTATTGGCCATTTAATGACGTCCTTTCCAACGAGTCACCGCTCTCCCAACGAGGGGTGTTTAATATTTCCATACCCTGTTTAATTTAACTGTCAATATCTATTCGCCAAGAAGGAATGGATCGCCTAGGATCAATTGGGCGCATATCATTTTTTTGACCGCTTGAGTTTGTACGCGCAACCGTTGTAGGAAGTTGATCTTCTTAGATAATTGCGGAAATCTGCATAGGGATAGCAAAATGGACATTGGCGACCGGCTGCAAGAGATTCGAAAAGCACACGGGTTGTCGCAGCGGGAACTTGCCGCGCGTGCGGGTCTAACAAATGGCACCGTCAGCCTGATTGAGCAGAACAAAACCAGTCCCTCTGTCGCTTCACTCAAGAGTTTGCTAGATGCGATTCCCATAAGCATTGCAGAGTTTTTCACAACTATTGAAGAGCTTAGCGAACCAAAGATTTTTTTCACTTCTGATGAGTTCGTCGAAGTCGCGCCGCAATTCGGGCCCTCAGCCGTGTCGCTTCGACAGATTGGAGATGCCAGCAGGCATACCCTGCAAATGCTGGATGAGACCTATCCAGTAGGTGCCGATACAGGCCCCGAATTTCTGGCGCATGCAGGGGAAGAAGTCGGGGTTGTTATTCAAGGCCAAATCGAAATCACTGTCGGCGATCAGGTTAAAGTCCTTCAAACTGGCGAGGGATACCTATTTGACAGCCGCAAACCACATCGCTTCCGCAATGTTGGAAATGAGACGTGCAGAGTTATCAGCGCCTGCACCCCTCCAACGTTCTAGATTACAGCACTCGGATCCCACGTTCCAAACTAGTTCTATGTTTGAACTCAGACAGGGACCTTAAATGGGCGAGTCTTGTCACGGTTCAGTTCGATCTCTTTCGAGCACTGTTAGCTATGAAGGAGATAAGAAATGGCACCGAGATACACAGACGTGTTTCGGCGTGATGCGGTCCGCATCGCAACCACTAGCGGCCCGACGCGGCCACAGGTTGCATCAAATTTAGGCGTGGGTTTGTCGACACTGAACAAGTCGGTTCAGAAGCACCAGCACGATGACCTTATGTCTGGGCCTCATCAAGATATCGACAAAGAGAACAAGCGCCCCCGGAAGGCCGCGGTCAGCAATCGCATGAAGCGAGATCTGGCAATGCGCGCGTTGGATATGGCCAGGCATTACGGCGGCCACCCCGTTCATCATACGGCTCGCAATTCCGATCGCATGATTACCAGAAATGCCTGATAAAAAACGGCTTCAAATTATCCATGAGCGGCAAAGGGAATTGCTCCTCCTCTCGGGATCATGCTGCGCATAACCCTGCCGGGCAAGCGACAATTCCATGGTGGAAACATTCTTCAAATCCATCAAGGCAGAAGCCCCTTGGCATTTGAACGAAAGGCCGCATAAATGAGTTGAGAGACCGGAACTGAACAGCCACAAGACCAATACTATTATGACCCGCCTCTTTCCTGTCGCGCAGTGCCCCGGAAAGACGACGCTTACCTGCCTCAAGAAATTCTTTCGACCAGCGGTCATGCAGGCTCACAGGGATGCCTTCGCTGCGGCACAGCACCGAGACGCTTTACTCGTCGCAGACCCGCCAATACACTTAACCACCTTCTCAGCGGCGTCTTTCGATGTCTGTGGCGTCTTCGTCATCTCGATCGCCTAATCGATAAGGTGAACAGAAACTCTCGGTTGTTAAAATACTCAAATCTGTTCATCAGGCGCTGACGTCAGACAATTTTGCCTCAAACTCGATTTTTTCCCAACTTGGGAATTCTGCGAAAGGGTGCCAGCCAAAATCACTTCAGCCATAACTTCACCCATCTCAGGTTGATTTGATGTGGGCTGGAGATTTTGTTCGCTTTTGGGCCACAGTTCAAAGGTAATTCCACCTGCTATCAAAATTACAGCAACGGCTATACTTAACCTCATTTAAAACCCTTACTTTCTCCTAATTCTGGTCCGCTTGCCCCTTCCACAAAGGGGAAGGACACCTTGAACATGACTGCGCCAAATATTGTTTTCAGATGTGCAGGCGCCTTGAAGGTTGCGCGTTTTGAGTTGATGTCAAATCGCACCCGTTGGCTTATTCCCGCCTGAATAGCCTAGTTTGCGGGACCTCCTCTAGGCAGTTTCGAATTGTCGATATATTCATCCATAATGGAATTCCGCAAATCAGACACAGTATCCCGCAAACCGCCATTCCACTGGCTCAGGTTATTTTCGTTGATTGCTATCGGATCGTTTTTGCTGGCGTTGCCACTGCATGCCCAGACCAAAACCACGTCCGAGGAGACTACGGCAAACGTTGAAAAGGTTGATGACGTCTATTTGGCACCTGTTGTTATAGAGGGCGATGAGTTGTTTTTCCTGCGCGGTTCAAGCGCGCAGCCCGCGGTTGAACGTGCAGCAATTGTTGAGACGAGAATACTTGACGTCGCAGGATCCAGCGCAATTAAGAATTTAAAAATGGACATCCGCGAGGATGCGCTTGGACATCAAATCTTTGCTGGCGTAAACCTTATTTCGACTGTGACCCAAGCCGATTCAGATATGGAAAAACTGCCGTTGCCCGTGTTGGCGGGGCTGCATGCTGATGCTATTTCTGAGGCAATTTCAAATTACAGGGCAGACCGGACCGACGACGCGCGTGCTGACAGCGCAATTGAAGTCGGGATGTGGACCTTGGTGTTTCTGGTATTTTGTGGAGCCATGCTGTTGCTGCGTAAAAAAGGCAACAAATGGATCAGTATCGTCGTTCAAAGGCAGTTTTCCTCGTTTGAATTGGCAACCAACAAGATGGTTCAGGTTCGCGCCATTGCCGCACTCATCCTCTTTGGTTTTAAGTTTATCCTACTGATCATGTTTGTTCTGGGCTTATATTATTATCTAACTTTCGTACTCTTTGCCGTTGCCGAAACCCGCCCGATGGCGAATCTTTTGCTAACTCATGTCACGGGCCCCGTCCTCAGAATTGCGCTCGGAATTGCTTCGGTCGCGCCGAACATCGTCACGATCTTGTTGATTGCACTATTGGCACGCTTCCTAATTCGCGGGCTTCGGGTGTTTTTCGATGCGGTGGCCGCAGGTAGTATTACGCTCGGGGATTTCGAAAAACACTGGGTCGATCCGACATTTAATATTCTGCGAGTGGCCGTAATCTTGATCGCGATTGTATTTTGTTTTCCTTATGTCCCGGGGTCGGATTCTTCGGCGTTTCGAGGGCTGTCCCTTCTCGTGGGCGCGATGCTGTCCCTAGGCTCCAACTCGGTGATGAGCAACGTGTTGTCCGGTCTGTTCGTGATCTACCGTCGCAGCATGAATATCGGTGACCGGATCAAAGTTGGGGCCCATGTCGGCGACGTGGTCGAAATAAAGTTGATGGAGACACATATCAAGTCCGTCAAAAACGAGTTGATCAGCATTCCAAATGCGAAAATGTTGAATTCTGAAGTGATCAATTATACAAAGCGCGTGCATGGCAGTGGCCTGCTTTTGCACACCACGGTGGGGATCGGCTATGAAGAGACCCCTGAAAAAATCGAGGCGATGCTGATTGAGGCCGCGCAACGAACTGATGGGTTGAAAAGCCGCCCAGAGCCTTTTGTACTTTGGACCGAACTTGCTGACTTCGCTATAAATTATCAGGTCAATGCCTTCACCACACGAGGGTCGAGCATCCCTAAGATTACGTCCGACCTTCACCGGAATATCGTTGCCGTATTCAATGAAAACAAGGTACAGATCATGACCCCGTCTTACATCGCCGATCCTATTGATCCAAAAATATCGGCCGAGATTTGGGACGGAAAATTAGCACACGCCAGTTGATACTAAATGGCGGCCAACTAGGCGTTAGAAAATAAAATCACGATTGGTTCTGCCTCCCTTGAATGTAGATCGATATTTTCAAAGCCACTGCATTTGTTCAGTCTCGCAGTCCGGTCACGGATCGATGAATCGCGGTGTCGTTTCACGGACATTGTCGTAGGACGCATTCGTTCCATTTGGCGGCGAAACTCTAAACGTGGAGGATGCGGTTTTGGATAAGGTGTCACAAAACAACACCTCTTTTATCTTGCTTTTCAGGAGGCTCCATCCGATAGGGTGACATGTTCAAAAATCGTGCCTTAGTCTTCATTCTCATAACGCTGATGATCGACGCCATCGGTATCGGTATCGTATTCCCCATCATGCCGGACTTGATGGAGCGCGTGGGTGCGGGTGACACCGGACAAGGCGCTTTGTGGGGCGGGTTGCTCATGGCAGCCTATGCAGGCGCGTTGTTCCTGAGTGGGCCTATTGTGGGCAGCATTTCGGATGCTGTTGGCCGCAGACCGATACTGATCGCCGCGCTCGTTATGTTGGCACTAGATTATGTGATCATGGCCTTGGCCGATAGTTTCTGGCTGCTCCTTCTCGGACGGTCCCTCGCAGGCCTCGCTGGGGCGACCTACATTACCGCGACGGCCTATATTGCTGACATGTCTTCCCCGCAAGAAAAGGCTGCGAACTTTGGCCTCATCGGCGCAGCATTCGGGATCGGCTTTGTCCTTGGCCCCGCTTTGGGTGGTATTGCCGCTGAAATCAGCCTCTCTGCTCCGTTCTGGATCGCCGCGGCCTTGGCGGCGGGCAACGCATTGTTTGGGTTTTTTGTGCTGCCAGAAAGCTTGACGCCAGAAAAACGCCGCCCTTTTGGCAAGCGCGACCTCAACCCGTTCAAATCGATTTTCGATGCTTTCCGCTTGCCGGGGCTTGCTGTGCCACTGGTTTGCATTTTCATCTT
This sequence comes from Falsihalocynthiibacter sp. CO-5D18, assembly GCF_041205445.1. Lineage (NCBI taxonomy): Bacteria > Pseudomonadati > Pseudomonadota > Alphaproteobacteria > Rhodobacterales > Roseobacteraceae > Falsihalocynthiibacter > Falsihalocynthiibacter sp. CO-5D18. Next base: position 17,945 of record NZ_JBGFCF010000016.1, read on the forward strand.
CGAATTTGCCAACATGGTTTATCCAACGCTTTGGGCTTTCTGGACCCGCGAAGTGTTCGATTGGCCGACACTCTATATTGGGCTTTCGCTCGCGGCCTACGGCGTGCTTTTGGCTTTGGTACAGGGGGGATTGATGCCGGTCTTTATCAGGTGGATCGGGGATTTCCGCACCTTGATGCTGGGCATGATTTCGGCGCTGATCGGGATGATTGGATTTGGCTTCACGGGGTCGATTACGGCTCTGGTGGTCTTTCTTATCCTTGCTGCGTTGTCGGATCTTGTGCCTGCATTGATGACAGCCATGGCATCGAACCAGACGGATGACGATCGGCAGGGGGTCGTGCAGGGCGTTATCGCTTCGCTGTCATCCCTTGCCGCAATCCTGTCGCCCCTTGTAATGACTGGGCTGTTTCAGGCATCCGTGGACGCCGAGGGCACTTACATGCCGGGTGCCCCCTTCTTCTTCGCGGCCGTTCTCGTTCTTGCTATGATGCCGTTGGTCTTTCGCCTACGGGGGCACGCCTCCGTCTGAACGTCGACGTGGTCCAACAAACCGTTAGCCAACCCAAGCTTCACAGATGAAAATGCTGCGCGTCACACGAACGCCCGCTTTTGAAGCAACAGGGTTCACAGGCAGTATCAATTTACACAGAAACCTGGACTGTAACTGACACTTATTGTCGGAGGTGACCATGATCCAGTCGCGAAGGCGGTGACCTTCACAGATTTTGTGTCCAATGAGGAGGTGGTCGATCTGGATTTCGGTCATTGAATTCAGCAGAAAACGCCTGAAGAAACGAACCAGGCGATGTTTGGATTGCTGGGACGGCAGGGTGTGATCTAGGCCCAAGAGCGTTTAAAGAACAAGGAACCCCTTCCAGCTTCGCTGGGGCGATGAACCACCGATGGAGACAAGAATGGTCGATGCAGTTTTTTTCAAAAACCAAGAAGAGTTTACCGATTGGCTGGATGAACATCATGCCCAAGCCAGTGAGCTTTGGGTGGGCTATTTCAGGAAGAAAACTGGACGCGAAAGCCATACGTGGTCTGAATCCGTTGATGTCGCTCTTTGTTATGGGTGGATCGACGGTATTCGAAAAACCATTGATGAACAAAGTTATAAGATACGCTTTACCCCACGCAAATTAACAAGTGTGTGGAGTGCGGTGAACGTAAAGAAGGTCGAAACACTTCTGCAACTAGGGAAAATGAAACCCGCAGGGCTGCACCTCTTTAATAGCAGAACCGATATGCAAGGCTACTCCAGTGAGCACAGAAACGTTCCGCTTGACCGTGAGTATGAGGTGCAGATCGAAGCGAACCAGTCCGCCTGGTCATTTTTCACCAGTCTCGCCCCCTCCTACAAAAGAGACACTATTTGGTGGGTCATGAGCGCCAAGAAAGAAGAAACACGTCTAAAAAGGCTTGGCGTACTAATTTCTTCGTCAGAATCTGGACAAAAAATACCACCCTTTAGAAAGAAGGCATAGTCTCTACAGAATAGTTGCAGAGGTCGCGGGCGCAGCGGCCAACGTTGACCGAAACACAGGCCAACCAACCTGAACGGCCCATTGCTGACCTTGAGCCGTGCGCCTTCGTTTCTGCGCGGCAGTCACATTGCGGACATTCGCGGGGACCACTTCGTTCTTTCAAATTCGGTATTTTACAGCGGCCTTTGTAGCGCTCACTCTTGCGGTCACCCAACCCAAGTTAAAATTTGGCGGTATCAATCAGATCACATATCTTATATCTCAGGCCGAAATCCGGAAAGGATACTAAATGCCTAAACCCAAAAAGCCGAAAGTGAAACGCCCGGGAGCAAATCCTGTCCAGAAACCTGCTTGGTATCAAGCGCTCAAAGGTTCTGGTGCGCAACATGGCGAGCGACCAACCATGACTGGTAAGAAGGCGAAAAATAAATCTGCATAAGCTGGCTACTGTATTTCAAAACTTTTTGATATCAAAGCGGCGTTGGCAAGCCGTGCTGCTAAATGCACTTTATACGCTTCCGTTATGAACGGCCCTAACCGGACTTTGGACTGGTATATGCGATGCCGCGTTGGGCATTCGCGCATCGTGTAGCATCTTCACGGCGGGAAGGTCTACTCTGCGAGAGCAAAGCCGCCGTTCAGAATTTATCGGCTAGGATTGGTGAGCCCACTTAAATTAAGAGATCCAGCAACCAAAGCCAAAAACAATACCGATCATAAGCCTTCCAAGAATGGGGTGTCTTTTCAGCGTTATGTGGAGCCAGTCAATCAATGAGCTTAAGATGATCTCCATGCAGCGCCTGCCAATAAGGCTCCTATTTTGACTGGGCTTGTCACGGGTTTGTGCCGCTCCTCTGACCGCATATTATGCGCAAAAAGAGACCCCCTATGGGAACGAAACGCACAGCAGAATTTAGACAAGAAGCGGTACGCGTTGCTCTAACGAGCGGCTCACCCGAAAACAGGCTGCCGCTGATATTGACGTTGGGTTTGCAACCTTGAGCAAATGGATTCAACAAGAAGGCAAAGACCATGAGAAACCTGCGGTGCAATCTAACCTTGAACGCAAAGTCGCCGAACTGAGAAAAGGGAAGTCCTAAAAAGGTAACAAAGTTCTTCGCGAGCCAAACCAAGAGGCTTAAGTTTATCGGCAGCCCAGCAGTGGATAAACGGTAAGGGAAATTGATACGACAATGCAGCAATGGAAACCTTCTTTAAAACCATCAAGGCTGAACTGGTCTGACTGCATTCATGGCAAACCCGTCGTGCTGTCTAACAGAAAGTAGCCTAAACGAGCACTTCGGGCGGCACATTAACAAAAAAGAGGCTAGAAGATTGCGCCCCTAGCCTCTCCGTAATTCACTGGTGACTGCCTAGCCTAGCAATTATAGACGCCGACTGCGCATCTGCGGACGGTTCTGCGCCCGACACCTGCAATGCTTACTGGGGTCAGGGGACGACCAATTCTGGCTTCCGCTTGGGTAGCAATGCCTTTGACGCCTGGAACATCAAAATGCGCGCCCAGTTCCAATGTTCCAGCAATAAGAACCGCAGAAACGCCAAGTGTTAAAATACGACGACCTAGTTTCATTGTTATTCTCCCATTCTGATGAAGTCTGGCAGTTCGCTGACTTGCTCTTTGTAGTCCTCAATGCTGACTTCGGTGGCCCCATCAGGCGCCATAAAAGTAAACGCATCATCAGCCAAGGTTTCGCCAGTGCGCCAATCGCGGATGTTCAAGCTATATTGCAGCCCTTGTTTTTCACCGCGCGTGGTAATCACATACCGACAAGGATAAGGCTGATCGCCTTGCGCAATCCAAATTTGCAGATCAACTTCATCGGTGCGAAGTCCAAGATGGTCGCACTCTTGGCCAGCAAAAACGCCACTGCCAAAGTCTTTGACATCCGTGACATTCCCCATCAACGCGGCATATGTATCCGTGGTGAGCAAGTCGGCTGCGGGTAATGGCTGACCATAACTTTCTCGCAGGGTATCGACCAATTGATCAATTGACCCTGAAATGGGCAGTTGGGTGTAAACACCCGCATCTTTACCCAAAACGCTGAAATTCGAGCCGTCATAGTTCATGACAATGTTGGTAAACCCACCCACTCTGGTCGCATGAAACTTGTCTGGACGCGCCAAAGCAACCTCGCCAGAGCTGGCAAAGCTGATGATTTGATCCTCGACGGAAACAACATCAAGTGTCGCGTCATAGTCAAAGCTAAACTCTGTGGTCGCGGCAAGATAGTCCGACATCGCCTTGAGAAGGCGATCCGCATCTGCTTCATCCGCCATCGCCGTGGGTGCCAAGAATGCAAACCCCAGCCCCGCTGCGGCAACACCTATGCGCAAGCGTTTAATTTTGTCAGCCATTTATCACTCCTGATTGGTTCGTTAATTCATTGAGCGCGAGTTCAAAAACCGTACGCTCTCCCTTCGTAATTGCAAGGGATTTCCAATTGATTTTCATATCACCTTCGAAACCGCCGATGGTGCCCATTTGCCTGAAATGACATCGGAATAGGGCGCTTATAAACGCATGTTCAATCCATATCCAGCTTTTAGAGAAGGCAACCAGCCTGTTTCTTCCGCAGCTTCGGTGCCTCAGAACGAATGCGAATATCAAGTGACCCGTCAGAATTATACGTTAGCGGCATCCAGCTTGATACTGCGTAGCGGTTCAACGGATTGGCGGTGGGGAAGCCGTCGTTGTCAAAGAGGGAAAGCGACCAAAAAGCTTCGGGGGGGGGGTAAGTCTTCCTTATCGACATGAAGGACATGGGCGTTATGTCCGTCCAATGCATTGCCAACTGCGTCGCTACACAGCGAAATGATCTTGCAACGCATGAACGGCGTCAAAATCCTTTTCACCGTTGGTTTGTGCGCGATCCAATCGATGCAAAGACCATACTCCACATGCCCGACAGGTCGCAACGTAGTATCTTTCATCCGTATCGGGCGCTTGAATGAGGACCGCCCCCTGTGTCAGATCAAGCCACGCCAGGGAATGCAGCGTGTCAAAATTTGGTCGCTAAAGTGTTTATCGGCGCCGCAAGTCCGTTCGCCGCATCCGCGGAATTGAGCATGTTATTTTCGGGTTCGCCACCCGCTTTGGGAGGCGCAAAACTGATTTCGCCCGCGGCGAGTATATCGCCAAAAGGGTAAATGACTGCCCGCTTGTTTGAGCCATTTTTGTTCACCACGGCAACGCTGGAGGCAGTCTTGGTCGAAACCTATCCACTCGTTTGGACAGCCCCCCAATCGCCCATGATCATGAGGGCAGTTAACGCGACTTGCCCCTCGGCCAAGATACTTGAGGCGTCCCAACTCTCATCTTCACTCAGTTTTTTGGCGGCAGGATCCCAGAACTACCTGAACATTCTTTCACTCGACCCAAAATAAATCGCAATCATATCATTGAGCATCCCAATGGTATGAAGCGACGGAATTGGTGCTGAAATATCCATATCATCGAAAATTTCCGACATGTTTGGATCGACCTCTGTGAGAAGCGAATTTGGCATCGTCATCTCACCGCCACCATCAATTGCCGCCTGCCACTTGAGTTTGGCGCATTCTTCAGGGGTCATGAACGCCCCATGATGGAATGCCCAAAGGTTCAGTATTTTTCCCAATGCCCGTCCAGACGGTCGGTGCGGTGGCTGAATCCAAAGTGGGGTCGTTTTTGGGGGAATTGGCCGTTGCGATCCATAGTTTATCCGTGAGCGGGGTCGCAAGCGCACCCTCAAAAGGACGGGCCAAGGTTTTGATGACATCGTTGTGTTCAAGCTGGGTTCCATTCGCAAGTTCACCCGACAGTTTTGGGAAACCGGTTTGCGCGGAGGACGCATCATTGACGGCCCATCCGGGACCATTTCGGGCAAATAGAGGCGCAGTTTGCCCTGCAATGCAATTAGTGGGAACCACTGTAAATGTACTATTTTTGCCCATCAGCTCGGCTGATCAACGTTCTGTTGCGAGATAAATGATATCCGCACGGCTTTTGAACGGCTTAGCTTTGTACGCCACAATTTAAAAAAGCGGGTTAAAAATTGCGTCCAATTGCACAACCCGCAACCGAAATCCAGACCAACCTCTCGCGCGCAATTTCGCAGGAATTTAATGTGGTCGGTGATTGGGGTCGGATTTTTTGGACAAAACCAATCCCCTAAATTTACGTCATCCAGATATCATAGTCTCCGCGTCTCTGTTTAGTCCGTGCATACTCTAAAAAATGCCGCAGCAGCCAAATAGCAATAAACACCCATAGTTTATGGCAAGGGACGACGTTGCCAATAGCCGCAAACCCCATCTGGTCGAGAAAATCACAGGCTCGAGTTGATTCCTATCAATCGGACGATGTTTTTTCAGGCTAAACCTTTGAAAGGAAGCGAGAGTAAAGATATTCACTGTGACTGATGTGAAAACCGCGGTCTGAGCCTTCGTTTTTGTCAGTCTCCTCGGCCAAAACCCTGCTGACACTACTGACCACATGATTGGCAGTTACATAATGACAGAAAATGTCTCTGGTACTGCGCTTTAAATGCCGTGGCGGTATATAACGGCGGCGTTTCTTGAACCGATGATTGGCCAACCGTAAACGCACGCCCGCAACAGTTAAAACACGCACCAAAAAGGGAGGACACGATGTCGGCTCAAGGACTGGAAGTGATCGACCATACAGTTCAACTCACCCATGAATGGATCAACGAATTGCGCGATAGACTAGCTTGGAGCAGCAGCCGCGATGCCCTGCGTTTGCTGCGCGCAACAATGGCGCAAATTCGCGATCACCTGCAACATGAGGAAGCAGTGCAGCTCTCGGCCCAGATGCCTCTGCTGGTGCGTGGCATGTTTTTTGAGGGGTGGAACCTCGCGCATACCCCCCTACGTGACCAAAAGGCGGAACATTTTATCGCGTCAATCGAAGCCCAAGTTTCGGAAGTTCAGGATTGGCGTGGCGCGCAAGATATTGTGGCCGTCTTCAGGACGCTGAACAACAGGATTTCCGAAGGCGAGATCAGGGATGTGAAAGCTGGACTGCCAAAATCTATCTGTGAAATGTGGCCAGACTAACGGGGTTTGAAATGGTTAACAATTTGACAATCGCACCGGATTTCTTGCGCCGGCTCCTCTTCAAGATGCGCGCGGAAACGTTGGGCGATGAAGACACGCCGCGTGATGCCCGCGACAATGCACTCCCAGAATCGCATCATATCACTCTGAACGAAGAAGTTGGTACGGAGCCGTCCCACGAGGAACTTATTGAGGAAATAGACGCAATGATCCTCGATCACCAATACGAGTTGGTTGCGTTGATGTGGGTCGGGCGCGGCGATTTCGGTGAAGCGGACTGGGAGGAGGCCTTGTCCCTCGCAGCAGAGCGCTCCTTCCGACCAACCTCCCACTATTTATTGTCCCACCCTTTGGCCGCTGACGACATCGCCAATGGCCTTGAGAAATTAGGACATGATCACTTGCTCCAAAATGGGATATATTAGCCCGCAAGCTAGTCGGACTGAGAGGCGTCGGTGAGGGCTTCCATATCCAGAACCACCACGGTTTGCGGCGTGTTAAGGGCAATCGTGCCCTCTTTGCGCAGAAGGCTAAACATCCGACAGACGGTTTCGATGGTCAGACCCAGAAAATCAGCGATATCGGCGCGACACATCGGCAGCGAAAAAACGGTATAATTACTGCTCGGCGTGCCCGTCCGCAGAGACAAGACACAAAGGAACGACGCGACCTTTTCCATCGCTGACTTGCACGCGAGCATCATGACATGGTCTTGCATGCAGCTAATTTCACGCAAGGCCGCCTTCATAAGGCGACGGTGTATTTCTAAATCACCCTTGGCACTCTCAAGCTCACTGAGTCGGTGTGCGATGACCTCCGCTGACGAAACCACGTCGCAGTCCGTATGATGAAAATCACCATTGGGAAATCCAACAATGTCACCCGGCAATCCAAAGGCTATAACTTGTCTGCGGCCGTTCGCAAGCACGCGGGCCAAACGCAAAACCCCAGACTTAACCTCATAAACATGCTCAGCTTTATCCCCTTCCCGAAATAAATTCGCACTTGATGGATATCTTCGATTATTTGGCGCATTCGTAAGAATTTTGCGCGGGACTTTGAAAAACGGTGTATATGAAAACGGGTGTTGTTCCATGGAAAATGTAACGTACATGCTAGTTCCCCCCAAGAGAAATGACTTCCCATTTTCGCAGAATATCGTCGCATCCAATCCCGCGGCTTCGTAACGGTTTGTATCAAATTGTATCAAAACCTCGGAAAAACAACCTATAGCTAGCTATTTTCCAGCGTTTTCAGTATTGTCGGTTAATATTCTCAGTCCGAATTATTATAGGGCGTTCTCTGTGATTTCAAAAAATATCCTCGTTGTTGATGATGACCCTAAGGTTCGTGCACTTCTTCGACGTTGCCTCGAAGAGGGTGGATATTCTGTGCGCGAGGCGAGCGACAGCGACGGCGTTCGGGACGCTTTCTTAAAGAGTACCCCCGATTTAATGACGCTGGATCTGAACCTTGGCGCAGATGACGGGTTGGATATTGCGCGCGACATTCGCCGCTCGCACAACGTTCCAATCATTATGGTGACGGGCAAAGATGATGTGATCGACCGCATTGTCGGGCTAGAGGTTGGCGCCGACGACTACCTGGCTAAACCTTTTCATGTCAGGGAAGTCTTGGCTCGCGTGCGCTCCGTTTTACGCCGTTCTGATGGGCAGGTTCCAAGTCATTTGACACCAGAACCGGGCGCGTCATCAAGCACCGCGCCGCTCAACCTTGACGGTTTGACCGTTGACCTTGATCATATGATCCTAAAAGACCGAGATGGCGAAATCTGCGATCTAACAACGGCCGATTTCAAACTCCTCGTCGCCTTTTTGAACCACCCAAAACGTCCTCTATCGCGGGATCGCCTGATGGACCTCATTGACGGGCCACAATGGGCGCCCCTTGATCGAACGATTGACAACCAAGTTGCGCGTTTGCGTAAGAAAATCGAGCGCGACCCCGCCACTCCACTCCTCATAAAAACAGTGCGCGGAATTGGCTATACTCTAACGGAAACTCCCACAGGTAAGAGTTAGTCGTTCTCCAGTACCGCCTGAAGTGCTTCGACTAGCTCGGCTTGACGATAGGGTTTGCGTAGAATTTTAAATTCTTCACGAACCCGCCCCCCCAATAACACGCCTTCCGAGAAACCAGACGTTACCATCACATGCACATCAGGCCTGTGTTTTGTGACGTTTTTAGCAAGGTCATATCCCGACAGTTTCCCGGGCATAACAAGGTCTGTAAAAACCAGATCAATATCGTCTCGGGCCTGTAAAATATCCCACGCGATATCACCCGAAGTCGCGGTAATACATTCAAAATCAAGCGCCAAAAGACGTGTTTGGGACAAACGCAGCACACGCGGATCATCCTCAACCACAAGCACACGTCGACCCGCTCCAATATTTTGAAATTTATGATCAACGGTTTCTGTCAGAGTTTTTAGCTCATCCGCCCCAATCAACGCAGGAAAGTAAAGGTTGATTGTCGTGCCTTTTTTGACCTCACTATAGATCGTCAGATGCCCACCCGATTGCTTCACAAAGCCATAAACGAGTGAGAGTCCCATGCCCGTCCCTTTGCCAACGGGCTTAGTCGTAAAGAACGGATCAATAGCATGGCGTTGCGTTTCGCGCGACATACCCTCGCCGTTATCACTGACAGACAAGCGGATGTAGTTGCCAATTTTCACACCGATTTCCTGCGCCAAATAAGTATCGTCCAGCGTAACATTCCGCGTGTCGATATGAATCCGCCCCCCCTCGGACAGCGCGTCACGCGCATTGAGGGCCAAATTCAAAATCGCAGTCTGAAATTGTGTCTTATCGGCGACCGTGGGCCATAGATTTTCTGCCAAATCCGCTTGGATATTGATGCGCGCAGTGATGGTCCTTTTCAGGATTGCAATGGAGTGTTTGACGACATCGTTCATCGCGATCACTTCGCAGGTCAGGGCACTTTTGCGCGAAACCACCATCAACCGAGACGTCAGGTCCGCCCCCAGTTCAGCGGCCTCTAGCGCATCCGAAATCAACGCCAAACCTTCCTCATTTTCTGACTTCATTTGGAGCAGTTCAAGATTGCCGATCACGACCGTAAGAAGGTTGTTGAAATCATGCGCAATACCTCCCGTCATTTGGCCGATGGCTTCCATGCGTTGCGACCGCGCCAAGGCCTCTTCGGTCGCCTTTCGGCGGGTCAAATCATGCACGATTGCAACGAAAGCGACATCGCCTTGGATATCGGCCTTTCCAATGGAAACATGTAGTGGGAAAACGGTTCCGTTCGCGCGCAGCCCTTCAACGTCGCGGCCAGAGCCAGTGATCTCCTTTTTGGCAGTCTGAAGATAGGTGGTAATAAAATCTTCATGCCGTGCCGCCGTGCCGCCGGGAACAAGAATGCGGGCGTTTTGGCCGATCAGTTTGTCTATAGGCCAGCCGAACATTTCTGCCGCTGCTTTGTTGAGGCGCAAAATGACACCTTTGCGGTCGGATACAATGATTGCATCAACCGCAGCGTCCAGCGTCGCAAGCAGCAAGGCGTGGTCATCTATTGTCAAACTGGGGTACCCCCGACAAGCTTACTGTTAATAAACCAGTGAATAAGCATTTAACAAATCTGCCACGAGACCACCTAGCTTACTAGCCAATTTCTTGCGAAACACGCAAATAAGCGAGTAAATCGGAAAGCGTAATCACACCAACAAGGCCATATTCGCCTGCAACAAGGAATTTGCGGCGACCCGTTTTCAGGATCCGCTCCATTAAGTCGCGCCCCTGCATCTCGGGTAAAACGGTGTTTTCTTCTCTGGTACTTTCGATCACATCTTCCACCGTTGTGTTGGCCCAGTTTTCGCGATCAATACGCTGAACCAACTGAAGATCTACATAACCAAGAAGGGTGTTGTTCTCGATAACGGGCGCAAAGATGATTCCGTGTTCCAAAAAGACGCTATCCACCACCTCCGACAATGTTTGATAGGGCCGCGCCGTCCAAGGGGCGCGGGTCATCAAATCTTCGACCGTCCGCGCGCCCAGTGCAATCTCGGTTTCAAGCCGCGCAAGGGCCGCGCGCGATGTCGCCAGCAAGAAAAGCCCGATCAGGATCGGCCAGAGACCCACAGCCAAATCACCTGAGAAAGCCGCATAAAAACCAAGCATCATAAACATATAGGCAAAAACGGCCGAAACCGTTGTGGCATATCGGGTCGCCGCCAACAGATTGCCTGAGCGTGTCCAAAGCCAAGCGCGGTACACACGTCCGCCATCCATCGGAAATGCGGGCAGTAAGTTAAAGATCGCGAGGACGAGGTTGACGGTCGCCAGATACTGGAAAACCAACTGCGCCGCCTCAGGAAATCCAACAACAGTCAAAAATTGAGCGCCTCCCCAGAACCCCAAGGCGATACACAGACTCGCGATGGGACCAGCAATCGCGATCCAAAATTCACTCCGACCATCCGTTGGCTCGGTTTGCAATTCGGCGACCCCTCCGAACAAAAAAAGCGTAATCCCGTGTATATTAAGGCCAAAGCGTCTTGCGACAACCGCGTGAGCGAGTTCATGAAGGATCAAGGAGCCAAACAGCCCCAGCATTGCGATCACTGCCAGACCCACAAGTGTTGATGGGTCCGCCAAGGGAAGTTTGCTTGGAAAATAGCCAGTCGCAAGGCTCCAAACGATCAATGTCGCAATAAGAAGCCAGCTTGCATCCACTTTGATATCAAAGCCATCGATGCTTGTAATCTTAACACCCTTACCCCACATGCGCGCGCCCTCTCGACCTCGATCGCACAATGGATCTCAACCAATTGGCCATCGTTTTTCGGGCGCATGCGTTCAGTGGCGAGCCTGAAAGCGCGCTAAATCCGACGAGAACACTCATCGACGTTTTCTGGCCCTGCAGAGTTCTCAATCCGTTTTGCATCTGTTTTCTTCCCCGCCCATTGTCCACATGAGCGCGCTGATTTTCGCCTCGCAGTTTGCGCAGGTTTTTCAGTGCCGCAATTGAGCGAGATCAAAACTTTGAACTTTCTGCACCAATACGCGCGAGGAATGAACTGATACAAGAGATTTGAAAAAAACAGGTTTCTTTTGAACTGCGCCCAAATTTGGCGGGCAGTCCTTAAACCAAACCCATAGGTTTTTGCAGGAGATTTGACACTGATCAAGACGAAAACCCAATATCGCTATATTCTGCATTTGCTCGCAACAAAACCCGAAGGAGACCAAAATGGACCGCAAGACCGAAACCTCGAAAAAAACACCAGACGCCTTCGATCCGCTTGCTGCCTTTAGGCCGCTGACCCCCATCAGCTGGATGGGAACGGCATGGTTCGAAAATCTCGCCAGTTTAGGGAATGAGATCACTTCTTTTGTGGCCGAACGCATCAAAGAGGACGTGCAAACGCAGCATGCTTTGTTGCACTGCAAATCAATTTCCGAAGCCCAGCGCGTACAGGCGCAATTTATGCAAAAAGCTTTTGATCAATATCAAGTCGAGACTGGGAAACTGATCGAAATGAGCGGAGAGATGGCCGTAAAGGCGCGCCCCAACAGTACGTCTAAAAACTAGGACCATCGCCGCCACTCCACGCCCCAGATCGAAACGACGGTTGATCCATGTCATAAACGGAAACCTCCGCAGCGATATGGTGAAAGGGAAATGAGGAGTAGGAGACCTGCCATGAAACCCGTCGTGACTTGGGCCGTTCTTGCAAATGCTGAGATCGCGCATGTTATGAAAAACAACGGCCCGGGAAAAGGGTTTGTCAGTGAGGCTGGCAAGACATGGCACGCCGATCCGCCCCTAGAATATAGTGACGCAGCGGGTATGGGCCACAGCAGCCACGGGCATGCTAATGCGGCAAAAACCCGTCGCGATCCTGCGGCCTTGGCGCAGGCCAAATTTGCAACCTTCATTGCCGCCCAACTGGCCCATGGGTATCGCGACCGGAGTTTTGATCGGCTGATCCTTGTAGCAGCGCCGCATATGCTCGGGTTATTACGTGCAGCCTTGCCAGACACCATCAAAGAAACGGTAATGGGGGCGGTGGACAAAGACCTTACAAAAGTCGCGCCCAAAGACCTATCCAAACATCTTGAAAATATCATTGCCGCATAAAGCGAAAGGGCGGCCATTTTCCAAGTATGATCAAGCCTGTAACAGTTGATTTAGATCAACGCCTCAATCCTGTGAAGCGGCATGATAAAAGCAATCCGAATATAAGGAATGCCACCATGAAAAACGCCACACTCCTCGTGGTGGTTGGTAGGTCGGCCTCGTCTGTCGATCTCAAACCGCTCACCGACCCCGCAAGGGAGCATAACCTGCATCTGAGTGTGTTGGTGTTGGGAGCGGTTCCGCCAATTCCCCTTTATACCTATGAGGTTGGAGCGTTTAGCGGACAATCCATCGCCTATGATTGGCATGGCGAAGTCGACAAAACGAATGCCGAACTGGACCAAACGCGCCTACAGATTGAAGAGTACCTCGCGACACAAGGGGTGAGTGCGGATGTGAGTATAGTGAGCGGCGAAGCGGTCACATTGCCCGACACCGTAGCCCGTCGGGCGATGGCTTGCGACCTGATGGTTTTTGCCAATGAATTACGACAGGACAGCGATCTCTTTAAGGGGTTGCTCCGTGTTACCCTTTTTCAAGCGCCAACGGGTGTATTGCTAAACGGGACAGGGAACGCGTCCTCCTTGCAACCCGAAACAGTTTTCGTCGCGTGGAAAGTTGGACTTCCCGCTGCGCGCGCCATTCGGACCGCCCTCCCGATCCTGCGGGCAGCCAAGAACGTGACCGTCGCGATTTTCGATCCAATGACCAATCAGTTGCGCGACGGTGAAAACCCCGGCTCTGACGTCGCGCGTTGGCTCAGCCACCAAGGGTGCAATATTACCATCATGCAATATCCAAGCGGCGGGGAACCCGTCGGAACCGTTCTTCTCAAACGGGCCAAAGAAGCAGGGGCAGACCTGATTGTCATGGGGGCCTACGACCATTCGCGCCTGCGCGAGGAGATTTTGGGCGGTACGACGAAAACCCTAATTGAACAACAAGATTGTGCCGTCCTCCTGAGCCATTGATGCAACCCGCGCACGAAAGGCGACCCACCGATGAAAGACCCTGAATTAGACATTCTCATCAAGGAACTTGAGACGCAAACCGATCTCACCGTGGCCGATTTCGATGGTGTGGCGCATGGGATGGCCTATCTTTTGCCGGACGCCGTTGACACGGATATTAGGCTAGCAGAACGCATTGGAACCACGGATGAGGCGATGCGTATCGCGGATGACGCCTTTCCCGACTGGTCCATAAATTTCCAGGGACCAACGAATGACAAAGACGGCCATTGGACCTGCACATTGCGCGAAAATGATCCGCAGGGCGAGGCACCTATGACCACGGGCCGATCCCCCATTTTGGCGCAAGCGGTCCTTGCCGCGACAATGCGTCTGGCAATGACCCTCAAAAAGGGATGACCCCTCGAAAAACCCAATTCATATTCTGAGCATCAATCGCCGTGAAAAGACCTGCACTCATTGTGCAAATCTTGGGTGAACCCCAATGTTGGGTCTTTGACATACACTCTCGCAAGAGGCCTGCCTCCTTAATTGGCCGTTCTATAGGGGAGCGACGGCGCGTTCGCGGATATGTCACAAGGCCTAAACCTGTGTGAAGCACGGTCAAAGTCGTTCAGCTTATTCTCTTCGGGCGTCCTCCCCAACCTTCCAATCACATCGTTAGCCAACTCTTTCCTGCCATCAGCACTTCCGACAGCTCCGTTTCATCTTTGGACCAACGGAACGGGTTTTTCCGTTGGCTGTCTATGACCATCCCCGGTGAGTAATCCCAATCAGAGGCGCAGAGGGTCGGTAGTCATCCTTGAAGGCACTGGGATATGATTCTTACAAAGGGCCAGTTTCGAACCCGGTAGTTTTGTCGCTCCCTTGCTAGAGGGTTTTTACGCGCGTGGTTCGGGTCATTTCGAACGAAAAACCCAGTACGTTTATACTAGCTGATGGGTACAAAAATCCAATTTTGCCCCAAAATGCTGACCGCGCGGTAGACACGTAAGTTTTGTGGACCGTTTGCTTGTTTGGCCAGCCGTTTTCGCCATTTCCTCCGCAATTGGTCCCAAGCAGGGACAATTGGCTAATTCGAAGTATAGGCGGCTGAATTATATAGAAAAAATGTAGATTTTCGTGGCACTTTCCAACGGGATTCCCGCCGTTTTCCAAGCTAAATTTATGAGGCAGATCGGGGAGGAACCCGCAACGCATACCAAGTTCAACACCTTAATTATCAACTCTATGGAGGAAATTATGAAAAAGATTTTTGCAACCGTCGCTGTTTCCGCACTTCTGTCAGGCGCAGCTTACGCCCAAAACGTGTCAATCGTCGATCAGGGCGGTTGGTTCAACAGCCAAACCACAATGCAGGCTGGGTCTAACCTCGCGATGACAGGTCAGTACGGTCTCGCCAATGGCAGCTTCACTGGTCAAAACGGTTCCGGAAACTTTTCTGGCACATTGCAAGACGGTGCATTCAACGGCTCGGTTACGACTCAAGCTGGTCACCTAAATGCTGCGGGAACCGGCCAGTTTGGCACAGGCCACTATTCCAACACCAATCAAGTTGGTGTCGGCAACGGCTCCCTGACTGTTCAAGTGGACGGCGTTTCGCCACACTAACCGTTAAAATGCAGGGGCGGCATTAAAAATGCCGCCCCGTGTGACCCTATACAAACACGTTTGCCATGCCGAATCGGATCTCTTTAAAATTTTTTTGTTAGGTAGCCAGGCTTTCTAAAGAGAACTGTTCAAGTCAGGCTAACCACAAATTTTATTTCTTTGAAAAAAAGGGAGGATTGACGATGCTCAGGATCTTTATCACTGCGGCGCTGATAAGCGCCCCACTCTCCGTATTTGCACAAAACACGTCAGACACAAATCAGACCGGAGACAACAACGAAGCAACAACAACGCAAGCTGGTGACAATGACGCTCACACAACTCAGGTTGGAAATAATAACAGTGCGGCCATTGGTCAGAACGGACGCTGGAACACAGCATCTATCGCCCAAGTTGGGAATGATTTTAGCAGAAGCGTAGACCAGACTGGGAATTATCAGGGGTACGGAAGTTTTCAATTCTCCGCGCCACAATATTCCGGTTCGTTTTCTACGTACTCTCAAACATGGGGGAGTGGTGGCGCAACGACGACGCTAGAATTCGGAATCAACAACTAGCAGGTCAATTTGATCATTTCTCTAGGCATTTGGTGCATACAAACGAGGTGATCGGTAGGCCGCGTCGGTAAAACTTCAACCGGCGGACAAGTTATGAGTTACCTGGGCGAGCGAATAACAGTGCAAAAACCGTTGCGCCTCGTTAACCCAGGAACCAAATTATCCCGCAAAAAGGGGAGCAGAGAAGATGCCCGTATCAGTTTTGGATATTAACGGCGCTCGTCACCCTTCGTGGCACAAGGCGCTGGTTCTTTTTTTGGTTATCGGCGTATCGACACTTTGCATGATACAAAGGGCAAACGCCATGAGCCAAACAGAAAAATCGGCCTTGGGAGAGGTACAGACAGAGAGTTCCTCTGGGAAACTCCACTGTGAGATAACTACCAAAACGGTGTCGCAGAATCTTCAACTCCGTGGCGTGGTTTGGTCGGGGGACAAGGCCGCGGGGAG
Source organism: Falsihalocynthiibacter sp. CO-5D18 (assembly GCF_041205445.1). Lineage (NCBI taxonomy): Bacteria > Pseudomonadati > Pseudomonadota > Alphaproteobacteria > Rhodobacterales > Roseobacteraceae > Falsihalocynthiibacter > Falsihalocynthiibacter sp. CO-5D18. The sequence goes on from NZ_JBGFCF010000016.1 coordinate 34,238, forward strand.
TTACAGTTTTGTCGTTACAAAACAGGGAGTAAGTGGCCGCTCCAACATCGCGCAAAGTGGCTTGTTTGACGTCGCACCGGACGAGCGAAAGATTGTCGGAATGGTCATCGTCAATGCCTTGGCCGGAGATCGCTATCTGGCGCGACTATCGGTTCGCTCAGGCGGAAACGAGGCCGCCTGCGACACCGCGCTAGACTAGCCCGGACTGTGATAATCAGGACGGGCTTTCAGCGTTTTAAGGGACGTTAAAAGAGAAAAACAAAACTCAGATTGAGACCCGAGCCGATCATCTTCTTTTTTTGGATCGAATGTGTACGATAGGTATCGCCGTTCCCTGACAAACCAACGGATGATCCCGCCGTGGTTATGTTGGGACTGCCAACCGTTTCAAATTGTAAATACGGTACATCCGACATGTAATCCAAATAACCACCAAAAACGATAATCGCGCCGTTCTCGGCAACATGGGTTAATGCGCCCGTAATCCGACCAACGCGTGCGGTGCCATTCAAGGATTTGCGCTCGCCGGGAATGGCCGAAGCAGACCCCGCGAAATTCACCAGCTCCATCGTTTCAGATTTGGCATTGAACTTTGTCAGTCCAGCTTCCGCCCCAAAATTGATGCTCCAAGCGTCGTTTATTTTTCGCGTGAGGCCCGCCCCCAAAACGGCACCATAGTATTTCCCGTTTAGCTTCCAGTTATCTTCCATTGTTACTGTCGGAATGGAGGAATCCGATCCGCGACTTCCGTCAATATCAATGGTCGTGCGCGTTGTATTGCTGCGATCAAAACTACGATAGTTCGGCCCGATTTTGGGCGACAAAATCCAGTTCTCATCCAGTGAAAAACGCTTACTCAGGTAAAGCACCTGATTGGAAAATTTGATATTTTCCTCAACCGTGGTTGTGATGGTCGTGGTATTGCTTTCATTGCCCGACCCCATGAACGAAACGCCCGTCGAGTCAAACATTCCCCCATAGGACGTGGCGGTGATCGCCTCGCCGTCTGTGGTTAATGCCGCATAAATACCGCCCGCATCCGTCATCGTTGTGGCAAACTGCGCCACTGAGTTTCCGGTTCCGAAAGGCGAAAATGCAGAACTGAAAATGGTCGCCGTATCCCCTGAATTATCTGTGATTTGCACCGTCGCCGCCGCGGTGGGGCCAGTGGCACTGATCTCGGTTGAGAGGTCGATTGTGCCCACGGGGCTTCTTCTGGGCGCATAAACGTAGGCATCGGATCCCTGCATTTCGGTGCTAGACGTGAAATTCGACCCCCACGCCCACGATCCACTCCACTCCAAATAAAACGGTGCAACGTCGTCACTGTCGATTTTAGCAGCAAGTCCGAACCCTACACTGGGGCCCGTCACGTTGAATTCGTCCGATTGGGACATATCCGCAAACCCAAACGTCACGCCGCTTCCAAGGGCTGAAAAGGGACTCAGGAGGTCTTGATCAAAGGTTTGAGAATGGGCCACGGAGCCAGAACAGATCATCGCGAGGACGAAAAATGGGAATTTCAACGATCACTCCTACAGTATCAGGTCACATGCCATCACCAAGGTCCCGCAATGCGATGGACCCAAAGTGACGCCTGCGAGAGGCATTCTACCTCTAGAGTGTCGTCGTGAGTGCCAATCGAGTCAATAACGCAACGAGTTGTGGTTGCCGGTTCGTCTTGGTTTTCTTCATTATCGAACCGAGGTGATTGCGCAGCGTTTGTTTCGCCAAACTCTGCTTTTGCGCACAGTCCCCGATTGTGCACCCCTCCAACAACAGCGAGGCCAATTCGGCTTCGGCATTGGTCAGTTTGAATGCATTCCAAAGTGCGCTGTGACTTAGTTTAAGCGCCTCCGTTGTGTCCTGAATAATCAGAGCCAAGCGAGCACCTTGCTTTTCATACACGTTACGCGGGTTTAGGCGCTGCGTCGAGTTCGCTCCGAGTTTGGTCAACGAAAGAAAGATCTGTTGTGACTTTTCGGCATTGGGCAGGGAAAACAGTTCGGTGCTGTGCTGAACTCCGGCTCCCATCCGGTTCACCATGGCTCGAAACTCCAACTCGGCGTCCAAATTGGTGGCATGAAAGATGCTGTCGGCACTAATGAAAAATGTATCCATCCTGTTGGCCAAAAGTTCGGCGCGCTCATTCATACTGCGAACGCGGCATTCCGTGTCAACAATCAGAACCGGAAACGGAAACAACTCAAGTACATCATTGGCCATTTGTGTGCTCAACGGAAAGCGGCTTTTGAGATACATAATTTTTGCCGCCCGCACGAGATGCGGACCTAAAGTTTCCAGCAGGGCCGTCGCGTCGCGCCGTGATTTCGCGTCTGTTGTTTCTGGAAACCGAATTTCCAAAACCAGTTGTCGGGTGCGCTGTCGATGAAGAACGATCCCTGACGCGTGGACCATTACCCCCATCGTCGCATTCCATATGGTCAATCCACGTGAAGCGATTTGCTCCTCTCGCGACATGAGTTCTGCGTCTTGGTATATCTCTCCGAGCCGTTGGTGCCACTGGCGCTCAAACCACGGATTATCAACGGCCAAGTTCGCCATCGACGCCACGACAGCATTCGTCCCCAGCCCCTTGTGCAACATGAAATTTCCCGGCAGACGCACAGTATCCTGTCCGAACAACACAACCGCCGTCCCTGGCAAGAAATGAGAAACGACATCCAAAATCGTTTCTAAGAGCGTGTTTCGAAGCGCCGAATCGTAAATGCGTTCGAGCGTATCAGATGTGTTTAGAACTAATTTTTTCACAATACATTCCACTTTTTGAACATTTAGAAATGTCGCTCGACACGCAAAAAATAATGTTTCTGAAAACATTGCTATCGATCGTACGCGAGATTTCCCCCAGACTTGCGGGTAAAACCGCAAGCTCCTATATCCGTCAAATAGTTGGATTCATGGGCACATATCAAAACCACCAACGTGCAATCAATGAAAAACGCCGCAGGTTTTCTATGTGGTTACTGTATGAAAAGCTGATTTCGGTTCGAACGTCCCTTGGCCCGAAACACGTTTTCCCTAATCCCCCTTTCCCAATCACCCCAGTACAATCCAAATCCCCTTCAAACCAAAATGGATTCCCCTCCCTTGGTTGAAGCACCTTATTTAACTGCCCTATTTTGACGCGGTCGAATTGATTTGAGTCAACCAAATCGTCTAGATGCCTGCACACGCACCACTCTTTTTTTGAATCTCGACGCGCCAAGGCGATACGCGCGCTTTTCCGCGGGAATCAAAGACAGGGGCACTCAATCGATTCTGAGGCAATTCCAAGCCCGAGAATTAATCGCCCCGGTTGAGACATATCAATCGGCATTCTGATCCTTTCGTTACTCTTAAACCCACAACAATTTGAACGTACCCGCCCATACGCCACACCGCGCCTAATGGTATCATCGGCAAAAGAGAGGCCGCCTAAATGTCTGCATTCATCCAACGACAGGATCACTTAAGCGAGACTTTGAACAAAAATCGTTTTGTTGCCGCGCGGCTCAACGAGGTCGCCGATTTGCTGGATCAACAATGCGCATCGCTGTTTCGCGTGCGGGCCTATCGCGAGGCCGCACATTATGTCGCGGACTTAGCGCAACCTCTTCAATCTATTATGGAGAGGGCTAGTCCGGATCGGCTTCCCAACATTGCTCCTCCCGTCGCAAAAGCGATTGCCGAGCTGCACGAAACTGGAAATCTTAACTTAATAGATAAGTTGCGCGGGAACCATGGCCCAGAAAAGCTCTTTCAAACGATCCCTTTGATTGGCCGACGACTTGCGAAATCCATCCATTCCCAACTGAACATTGATACGCTTGAGGCGCTGGAAAAGGCCACTATTGACGGTCGCCTCTTGGCGCTTAAAGGCGTAGGCGAGCGGCGGGTAAATGCCATTTCACATGCATTAACTGAAATCCTCTCTCGGCGTCGGCCGACGCTGCACAAGGCGCTTGAAAAACAGCCCTCCGTTGTTGATATCTTTGAGATTGATCGCGCCTACAGAGCGGCTATCGACCAAATGCCGACGCTTTCGTCACGTAGGATTCACGCTTCGGGGTCGTTAAATCTCCCGATCCTGCATATTGAGCGCAACAAATGGCATTTGACCGCAATCTTTTCCAACACACCAGCGGCACAAAATTTCCAACGGACGCGCGATTGGGTTGTGGTTTATTTCGAACAAGAAAAACGCGCCCAAGGGCAATGTACTGTGGTCACCGAGCATCGCGGCCCTCTAAAAGGAAAGCGCGTCATTCGAGGGCGAGAAGCTGCCTGCGACGCGTTTTATCCTTGTGAAGCGGAATCCAGATGACGCGCAGAGATTGATGCAAATCAATCGCTTCTCCCGCCTTTGTGCCATTATCTCCCTAATTACACGCTAATTAAAAACAAACTGTTTTTACGCCACCCGAATAAACAACAACTTGGACTTTATGACCACAGCCATTTCTCAAAGCACGTTAAGGCGTGGTCTGTCCCCAAAGCGACCCGTATTTCGAACCAGTTCCGGATTAATCAACACCCCAGTTAGACCATGGAGGCCGCCCCCCCGTCCCTGCCCTGACACCGCGCCCTTCATCGGTCTTTACTGGCGGCCTAGAAAGTCTATTCTAGGCCGCCACGTTATTTAAGGGCCCCTGAAAATCGACAAGAAAACACGGATGCGCTCCCTTGGGGGCTTTATTTCATGGTAATGACAACTTTTCGTGTTTGTCCCTTTCCCGGATAGGTCACCGTCGAGTATATCGTGTCGCTGCCGTCTACACAGAGCAACCCTTGACCATGGGCGAGGTGATCGGGGTTCTCGATAACCACTTCAAGGCGGCCATTTCCGCAATCGAGCACGACTTCGGCGTGCGCCCATGCCGTCGGTAGACAAGGGTCCATTCGCACAGCCCCCCGTTCAGGTCGCATGCCCAAAATACCTTCGATCCCGAGTTGGAATGTCCACCCCGCGGCGCCTGTGTACCAAGACCAACCTCCCTGCCCAGTTTGAGCGCCCACGCCCGATACATCCCCCGCCAGCACATAGGGCTCGCGCTGATAGAGGTCTGCCGCTTGCTGGTTTGTGGCGCGTCGAATGGGGTTGATAATGTCAAAAACCTGATGTGCGAGGTCGCCCTCGTTGATCGCTACATAGGCCACGCCAAGCCAGACTGCCGCATGCGTGTATTGCCCCCCGTTCTCACGAATACCCGGTGGATAGGCGCGAATATATCCCGGATCACGGTCGGTTTTGTCAAAGGGTGGGGTAAGCAGGCGGATAAGCCGGTTTTGGACATCGACAAGGTTCTCATCTGCCGAAGTCAACGCCTTGAGCGCTCGCGCATCCGCAGGGAGACCTGATAAAACCGACCACGCCTGAGCAATCAAATCAATCCGACATTCCTCATTTTCGGACGCCCCCCAAGGCAAACCCTCATCATCAAAAGCGCGTCGATACCAATCTCCATCCCATGCCTGCGTGGACAGCGCGTTTTCCAAATGGCTGGTATGCACACGCCAGCGAGCAACGTCCTCTTCCCGCCCTGTTTTCTGGGCCACAGGAGCAAACGCGGTCACGGTGGCGATTTGAAACCACGCCAACCAAACACTTTCGCCACGCCCCTCGTCGCCAATCCGGTCCATGCCATCATTCCAGTCGCCCGTTCCCATTAACGGCAAGCCATGGGCTCCTGTCTCCATCATCCGGTCCAGTGCGCGGGCGCAATGCTCATACAACGTTCCTATCTCGCCGTGCTCAAACAGGGCATAGCGATCATGCTCTTCGGATCTCAACTCCGGCGCGCTAAAAAACGGAATTTTGACATCCAAAATGGCCATATCCCCTGTCGCGGCAACATAACGCGCGGTGACATAGACCAACCAGAGATAGTCGTCCGAACAATGTGTCCGCACCCCCCGCCCCTCGGGTGGGTGCCACCAATGCAAGACATCGCCCTCTTCAAACTGGTAGCGTGCCGCCAATAAAATATGCTGACGCACGCGTTGGGGTTCGCTGAGTAACAGGGCGAGTACGTCCTGCAATTGATCGCGGAAACCGTAGGCTCCGCCAGCTTGATAGAACCCCGCGCGCGCCATAATTCGACAGCTTCGGTTTTGATAAGGCAACCACCGGTTCACCATCAAATCAAACGCGGGATCAGGGGTTTTCACCTGAACACTCCCCAACCTTTTAACCCAAGTGTCTTGTAATGCGCGCCACGCGTTTTCGACCTCGGTTGGGTCTTGCCAGCGCTCCACCGCTTGGGCCAAGGCGGCTTGATTGGCGACCTCCCCCAAGGCAAAAACAACCTCGGCCTGCGCTCCTGCGGGGATATCAAGATGCACCTGATACGCGCCACAGGAGTCGCCTCCGTGTACAAAACGCCCGCCTAAATCCCAGCGCCGCAAACCGTCTGGGTTAAACACATCGCCTTCGTGGCCCAGAAAATCACTGCGTGACCCCGTCACACTGTGGGGGCCTAACGAAGCCGTCAGGAATGCAACACGTGCGCCGAATTCCGCATTCCATCGATTACGCCCGATAATGGCCTTTAGGGCTGGATCGTACCGGCTGGAGACATGCGGGCGCGCAACGCTGTCGAGGGCGCCGAGCAACCATTCCGCGTAATAGGTCGCCGAGATACGGCGCGCTTGGCCGGACTTGTTGTTAAGGTGCAATCGCACAAGCTTGACCGAACCGTCGACCGGCACAAAAACCGACACCTTTTGCTCCAGCCCATGACTGTTTTGGCGCCACTGCGTAAACCCTGCGCCATGTCGAATTTGACACGTCGCATCCATCCCCATCGGCATGGGCGTCGTGGTCCAAACATCACTGTTTGCCTCATCTCGAAGGTAAACCACTTCACACGGGACATCCGCCACTGGATCGTTGGACCAAGGCGTGAGGCGATGCTCGCCGCTGTTAATGGCCCAAGTTGCGCCCAGTCCTGCTTCGCTCGTAAGGCAGCCAAAATCGTCGTTAGCCAAAACGTTACACCAAGGGGCTGGAGTGTGCATTTCGGGGGAAAGATGGATCACGTAGTCACTTTTTTTAGGATCAAACCCACCATATGCGTTGTCAAACAACAGGTTTTTCGGCCTAGGGATCGCGGATACGGGTTTGTATTCTGGGGCTGGAACGGGTTCGAAAGGCGGCGAAGGATTTCCAACGTTCAAGGCGCGATCCAGCAACTCACCGAGAGATTTGTTTTGATCGCGCAACACCACATGCGCAGCCGCTTCCACGCCGCGTCGAAGCCCCGCTTCCAGTTGGTCCGCCGCAAGCAGATGAACTCCGCCGCGCATCCCCAACAGGCTCGTCGCATTGGTATCGCTCAGGATCGACAAAACCTTCTCCCGCAGCGGCTCTTCGTAACTCGTTGTCGCGTCGCGCAGAATTACGAAATCAACGTGCAACCCAAGATCATGCCAACGGCGATGCCCCCGTAATAAAACATCCAAAAGCGCTGACTCTTCGGGGTGTGAAATCTCAAGGAGAAGGATCGGAAGATCACCCGAAATCGCGAACCGCCAAAGGTCTGATTGCCCCTTCCAAACGTCTGTGTCCTGCGGCGGTGGTGCGCGGAATGTCTGGTGGGCATGCACCAGCAACGAGGACAGCAATTGCAACTCCGGCAAATGCGCAGGTTCAATCCCCAGCTTGTGAACCGCGCGCGCCGTTTCAAACAAAGCGTCGCGGAACGTGCGTTCAATCGCGATCACGGGATAGCGTTTAGCCACTTGCACCACATCCTTACGGGACGTCCCTGCGACGGTGAGGAAGGTCAGCTCCTTTGTCTCCATGGGCTTCAGGCGCACACGCACTTGAAGGGCCAATACCGGATCAAGCGTCCACCCTGTGGTTCCACTTAATCCCTCGCGCAACCCTTGCGGCTTCTGTTCCCTCTGATTGCGGCCCAGAAATCGGCGGCGGTCGGTTTCCCATGCCGCGACTTTGAGGTCAGGATCGGTACTAATCAACTTGTGCAGCAAGGCGGGGGGCCGGGCTTCGGGGCGGCGCGGACGGCGTTTGAAAAACAAGGCCTGCTCCTCTGGAAAATAGGTGCTTTTCACAAAGAGTTTGCTGAAAGCTGGGTGGCGCTCGTCTTCCAGTGGGGGCGCCAAAACCACCTCAGCGTAGGTTGTCAGGTTAATCGTTCGATCCTTATCCCCCTCATTCACCAACGTCACACGCCGAATTTCCACGTCATCATATGGCGCAACAGTCACGTCCATACGCGCAACGATACCCGCGTGCCGGCGCAGGAATTCAACCATGTGCTGGTGGAAAACAACTTTGGTTTCCGCTGTGGTATGGCCCGACGGAGAGGTGCCAAGCGACCAGATTTCTGCGCGATCGGCATCCTCAAGGTAACACCACATTCCGGTTGCTGTGCGGGTAGAATCCGCGCGCCAGCGTGTCAGGGCAGTTTCGCCCCAGCTAAGCCCTCCTCCCCCTTTATCGGTGATCAACGACGCCATGCGCCCGTTGCCCAATAGATGCACCTGCGGAACAACAAAGTCCGGCGACGGCAGCCATGGGGCAAGGTCTGGTGCAGACGGCACATCAGCCTTGTGAGCCCAACCTTCATCCGCACGGCCACGTTCCAAGGGTTCATCCCATGGCACGCGTTCCTGCAAGAGAAGATCCATGGATTTAACCGCTTTTTCCTGCAGGAACCGTTTCACCATAATATCGTCCCGCAACGCATTGACGATAGCCACCTGTACCATCCCCTGATGGTGCGCCATAAAGGTTTCCACAGGCACAAAATCGGCATTTCGAGGGGCGCGATCCGGTGTGTAATCCAAAGCTTCGATGAAGCCATATCGGGTTAGAACCCCGAGTTTTGAAAGCGCGCGCAAGTTTTCAGCCGCCGCTTGCGGCCATCCACACAACGCTAAAGCCGAGCCGTATGGTGCCACCACAAGGTCCTCGGTCAGACCCCTGCGAATACCCAATCCCGGAACCCCGAACGCACGATATTGGTACGTGCCCTGTGCATCAGTGATACCAAAAGCGGATTCCGATATCCCCCACGGCACGCCGCGCGCCCGCGCATACTCCCGCTGAAATTCAACCGCCGTCAACTCGCTTTCTCCCAATAGAGTATCGCGGTAGCTGGGCAAAAAAAGCGGCGGCATGAGGTATTCAAACATTGACCCGTTCCACGACAGAATGGACGGTTTTCCCTGAAGGCGGGTGATGGGCCGCGTGAACGCAAACCAATGCTCAATAGGGGCATCATGTTTGGCAATGGCGAAATAACTGGCCAAGCGGGCTTCGGTCGCCAAAAGGTCGTAGTGGCTGCTGTCCATTTTTCCGAGACTGTGATTGTAACCAATGAAAAAAAGGCGCGACGCAGAGTCATACAGAAATGTGAAATCCATGCCGTAGGCCATCTCGCCAGCCTTTTGGGCCAAATCCCCCAACGCGGCGTGCAACGCGTTTTCCTGCGCAAGCCCCGCGTGAATAGCCTGCTGCATCTGATCGAGCCACGCTTGGGTCTTGGGGTCAACATTCGGGTGCGCCGATCGCCACGCCTCCAAGAGATCGGACAGGGCCTTTGGTGCATGCGGTTTCCCATTTTGCCCTTTTGAGGGGTACATCATTTCCGCCACTTCCTGTGCACTGGGCCTAATTTTCGCGGGCACTTCGGCAAGCAAAGAAAGCCACGGCAGGAAGGTGTCGATATCGCGCGCAATCGCGTGCAAGTCGTGGTGGAACCGTTCGAGCCACGTCGTAATTTCGCTCACTTGCGTTTGGGGCAAATCAGTCGCGTCCTCGATCGTATCGCGCACAGTCGTTTCCAATTCCTGCCAGAGCGGGTCACCGAGCGTGTCGAGGATGGTTTTCCAAACCAGCGGAGATGAAGCGGTCTGGGCTATCAGGCGCCGGATGGCCCGCTCAGTATCGCGCAGCGCGCGCTCATTTACGTCTGGCACCTCGCGGAGGGCCTCGCACAAAAGGTCGAGGGTTGTTTCAAGAGAGCCAAAACTACTGCTCTCAAATGCTGGGCGCGCCACAAGGTCCAGACAGCCTTGTTTCAGGGCGATTAACGCAACCGCAAGATTTCCGCTATCGACGGTCGAAACATATTGCGGCTCAAGGGGGGCAAGGGTTTGGGTGTTGTACCAATTCAGCAGATGCCCGCGATACCGCGTCATCCGCTCCAGCGTGTCGAGGGTGTTGCGACTGCGGGCCACGAAATCGCTGACGGTGATAAAATTTAGATCACGTGCCGCCAGAGCGGAGGTCAGAAACATGCCGATATTGGTGGGCGAGGTGCGATGCGCGATCTCTTCTTTGTCGCCAAATTGATAGTTATCAGGGGGCAACCAATTGTCGTCTGGCCCAACAAAGGTCTCAAAGAAATGCCATGTGCGCCGTGCGACCAACGTCAGGAAGGCACGTTGGGTGGCCTTTAGGGACTGGGTGCGGAAATACCGCGGGCGTGCGGTCCACACAGAGATTTCTGGTGCAAGTAACCATAGGATTAGAACCGGTATCGCAGACCAGAAACCACTAGGATTATTGAGGGCTAGATGTCCCGCCAAAATCGCCGCAAGCGCCGAAGAGGGCCACATCAGGTTCCAAGAGGCCCTCCGAATACTTTGGCCATAAAGCCTGCTGGACACATGCGCCGCCGAGGTCCATTCAAGCCGTTTTTTGCCCGTCACATAGAGCCGCCAAAGGGTGCGAAAAATCGCATCAAGCGAGATCAAGGTGTCGCTGACCAGAAACGTGATCGTAAAAAACCAGCGCCCACCCGTGGTCTTGATTTTATGGATCGCGGTGCCCATCGCCCCCCGCCGGATTCCCCCTGTTGCGATGGCGAATAATTCTCCGGCCAGATAGCTACCCGGGGCCGCAATAACCAAAACGGTCCAAACCAACGCACTACCCGGCAAGACCAGCCACGCCCCCAAAAAGAGCAACAACAACGCGGGCGACGTCAGACTTCGGCGTAAATTATCAACCATTTTCCAACGATCCAGCGCCGTCAACGTCGTGCGCATACGTCCTCCCTGCGCATCGGGGACGCGGCGCCCGAGCCAAGGGACAAGCTGCCAATCCCCCCGCATCCAACGGTGCTGACGCTGCGCGAATTCCGGATAAGTCGCGGGCATGTCTTCATACAAAACCAAATTACTCACCAACGCCGCGCGCGCGTGCAGCCCCTCAAAAAGGTCGTGACTGAGAATGGAATTTTCAGGAACCCGCCCCGCTGTGCTGCGATGCAGGGCCGCAATGTCATAAATCCCTTTGCCGACGTAAATGCCGGTTCCAAACAGGTCTTGATACACATTCGACACCGCACGGCTATAAATATCAACGGCGGTATCTCCACCATAAAGGTGACTAAAATGCGTGTTTTCCTCAAGTTTAGGGAGGATTTCGATCCGAGGTTGCAAGATGGCATAGCCTTTGGTCACGCGCCCGCTTTGCGGATCAATGACGGCTCGGTTAAGGGGGTGCGCAATAATTCCAATGAGACGCGATGTGGTGCCTGGTGGTAATTGGGTGTCTGCGTCAAGCGTGATCGCATAGCGCAGACCGCGCAGGCTTTCGACGGGACCGGCAACCAAGTTGAAAGCATCAACACCCTCCCCCAACACGAAGCGGTTAAACTCCTCAAGCTTGCCGCGCTTGCGTTCCCACGCCATCCAGCAGCCTTCGGATGGATTGTGCTGACGTGCCCTGTGTAGCAAAATGAAAGGGGCTTTGCCCAGTTTTCCATACCGAAGATTGAGCGCCGCGATCCGGCTTTGAAATGCGATTTCGATCAGGGGGTCGTCGGGCATTGTTTGTGTCGGCGCGTCGACCGGATCGGACAGCACCACAAAGGTGAGGGCCGGATCGGGATTGGCGAGGCGCAATATCTCCAGCTTTTCGGCAATCCCCTCGACCTCGGCCTCAGACGCGACAATTACAGGAAGCACGATGGCCGTGGAAAATTCTGAGGGAATGGCTTTTGAAAAATCCAGTTCAGGGAGCGGCTTGGGGCGGCTCAGACGGGTGATAAGCCAATGCCCGACCCACACGCTTGGGATTGTGGCGGGCAACAACGTTGCCGCGACACCGATAATCCATTGACCCCACGTTGCATCATTGACCCACAAATAGACGACGGACACCATTAAGGCGGCCACCACAAGCAGCGAGAGCCCCAAAGCATAGAGCGCGCCCCTAAATCCGGACAATTGGCGCTGAAATGCAGAAATGAGGGGCGGGCGATACTCAATTGCAGCTTCCAATGCGGGTAACCCGTCCCCTATGAGCCAATAGCCAACATGATGCCGCAGCGAGTCTTGGCTTTCTTTCTGGGACAATACCACCGCCTCGCGCGCGATTTCGGACTCGGAGGTGTTGGTGCGCCTCCCCAACCGCTCAACGGTTTTGCGATAACTATCACGGGTTTCGAAGGTCATTTGCGCATAAATATGCGCGGGATCCTTGGACAGTTCCGCCTCGATACAACTCACCTCATCAACGAAATCCGCCCATTTGATCGTGTCGATGGTAACCAGATTGGCAATCACCCGTGCTATCTGATCGACGGGTCGCGCCACGGGCGTGGCCAGTGTTTGCTCGCTTAGGTCGACGCTCAGCAACAACTCGGCGTTCATCGCACCGATCGCATGGATCAACCGTTCAATACACACAAGGCGAAGCATCGACGGTATCGCCCACACCTCAGCATTGGTGAGCGGCGTCGTCATTTGAAAAGCATCAATATAGCGCACCAGATCGGTAAAAATAATTTGGGGGGTCAGCTCGTCATAAACCGCATTTGATACCGCGAAAACGCGCGGAATCCTTGCGCCGTTTGTGCCATCCATAGCGGGGAGTTTGAGGTAAAAATCGGGGGGCATACCCTCTTGCAACCGCAGCAACGCCCGCTTGACCTGATAGTCATTATCCAAAAGCCATTCGGCCGCCCGTTCATGATTGGCGGCAGGATCGGCGCAATACGTTCGGACCTGCTCAAACCAGTCAGACAGACGGGGCAACGCCCGATAGCTATCGAGCAGCACCGGAGGCCCCGCATCAATCGCATAGTTTATCGGGGGGCGATTAATACCAGGTGACGCTTTTTCGGCGGCATTCATCCGTCCGTACCCACAGGTTGCCGCACCCCCTTGGACGACACCGTATTGAACGCATGGACATTATCTCGAGTGTGTTTGTGGCGTACCATCAACACCGGAATTTCCGCTCTGTCCAAAATGAAACGGGCGACATCTCCGGTGGCAACATCGCCGTGTCCGCTTTGTCCGTGCGTCGCCATGACCAGAAAATCAACGGCCTTCTCGGACACAAAACTCAGGATGGCGCGCCGTACATCACCGACGTGAACAATGCTTGTGGATACTTTCAGACCGTTGTGTGCGAGGCTTTTCTTGATGCTACCTAGGTGTCTTTTACCTGCCTGCTCATTCTTGATTGCCACCATTTCATGCAATTTTTCAGACTTTTTATCTTTGACGCCAAACGCGGTCAAACCCACGCTCGGGACAACATAACACAACAAAAGTTCGGCGTTTTCCGCTTTAGCCAACAAAACAGCCTTCGGGAGGGCGGCCTCTGCGCGGACCGATCCATCGAGGGGCACCAGAATTCGGCGATAGCGCTTGTCTTGCCCCCCTTTCGCGCGGGAAGGAATCATAAGAATTGCCGCACTTTGCGACAGCAAAACACCACAAGCGGTATCACTCGATTGCCAGCCAAGACCATCCGTTGACCGCAGTGCGGCGGCGATGCCCCCCTGCCGATGGTCCACAAAATCGGAAACTTGGCCGATACACTGCCCTTCGAGCAGTTTTACTTCGCATTCTGGCCCATCCTCCCCTGCAAAGGGGCGGGCGCGTTCAGCAAGATCCTTCATGATTTTTTGCTTTTTGATATTCCAATCCACGGGGTCAATCGGGCCCTTCCCGTCGTGAGGATCCGCCATAATATGCACAAGTACGACTTTGCCAGAAAACGCATTCGCGACCTTTTGGGCATGGAACAGCGCGGAGGTCTCCACGTGTGCATCCTCCAGAAAAATCATGACGTCACACCCTTTGTGGCTATCGGGTACCTGTAAAGGAGAAGGGGTGAAGTGTGGATTCGTGGCCATTTTCGCGATTTCCTTTGGATACAGGTTTTCTGACATCGAGACAGAAGCAATTCTTGAGGAGGATCAGCGGGCCTATCGGCGGTGCGATTATGGCGCAATCCAGATGAATCCCTCCGGCGCACGGCACCTTTCTCCTCCGTTGTCGGCGAAAAAATGGTGCCACAGTTGAGGCAAATCAATCTGGCGCTGGATCAGCATTTATTAGCCGAGGCAAAACTTTGGGGTTCAATGAACTTAGCTATGCTCCCCGTTTTGCGATTTGGCAGCCTAGCAAGAAGAGCGAGTCCGTTTTTACGACTGCCAGAGTTGATTTGTATCAATTCTGACGGTGGCGCGGATGCTACATTTTGGAAAGGCCTTCGTATACTCAAACCGCCAAGCGGGGAGCAAAGCCTACCATGCGATCTGCCTTTCAAGTCTTTGATTTCTTAACAAAGGTGCCCCGAAATGGATTGGTTTTGGAAATATTCATTTGACCAGATGCTGCAACCATTGTTGCAGAATGGATCGCTACATATTGTGATGCCCGATGGCGAGAAACGCATCTATGGCGATGCGACTGGCAAACCCATTTTGGTGTGCATTCACAGCATGGCCACGGTCCGCAAGTTGGCCCTCAGCCCTGAATTGGCCCTTGGGGAAGCTTATACGAATGGGTCGCTAACAATTGATGGCGACGACTTACAATCCTTTTTGGCGATGCTTGTTCTTAACGTCGATCCCGCTGGGGCGAATCGCGTTTGGTGGCAAAAGCCTGTGATAAAAATGCGGGCAATTTTGCGTGGTTTGAAACAGAATAATATGGTGCCACAGGCGCGCCGCAATGTAGCGCACCACTATGACCTTTCAGGGCAACTTTATGATCTCTTTCTCGACGAAAGCCGCCAGTATTCCTGCGCCTATTTCAAGGATCCCTCCGACACATTGGAGCAAGCGCAAGAGCAAAAAATTAACCACATCGCCCGCAAGTTACTGATCGAACCGGGCATGCGCGTTTTGGATATCGGTTGTGGCTGGGGTGGGATGGCGATGACCTTGGCGCAGGATTATGGCGCAAATGTTGTCGGCATTACACTGTCCAAAGAACAGCACGCCTTTGCAACGGAGCGCGCAAAACGGGCCGGGCTTTCGGATCGCGTAGATATCCGCCTTTGCGACTATCGCAATATCGACGAGCAGTTTGACAGAATTGTCTCTGTTGGAATGTTTGAGCACGTTGGCTTGCGCCACTTCGACGAGTATTTCACCACTCTTCGCAACCGCCTATCCCCCGAGGGGATCGCCTTAGTACACACAATCGGTTGGTCACGCGCGTCAAAGGACACAAACCCCTGGATTGCCAAACATATTTTCCCCGGCGGCTATGTTCCTTCGGTCTCGGAGACAATGGCGGCAGTCGAAAAAGCGCAGTTTTGGGCCACAGATATTGAGTGCTGGCGCCTGCACTATGCCTATACTTTGCGTCAATGGTACGACCGTTTCATCCAAAACCAAGACGTGGCTCGCAACATTTATGATGACCAATTTGTGCGGATGTGGCGCTTTTACCTCGCCGCCAGCGAACAGACATTTCGGCATGGGTATCAAGCGGTCTATCAGTTCCAACTGTCCCGCAAAATTGACGCGGTCCCCCTTACCCGCGACTATCTATATTTGCGCCCAAACCAAACCCATTCACCACTCATCAGCAAAAAACGAAAACCTGATCTCGTCACCCTATCGGGCATTCCGGTACCGCCAAATCGTAAACGCAGACCGGCTATCACACCGCATAAAGGAGCTGCACCATGAATTACCAATAGCCACGCACTGTACTGCGTGGCCGCTGTCAGGTCGGCAATTAGGCGTGACCGTGAATATGCCAGATCGTGCGAAGCTCCGAAACACAGCGCCGAGGGATCATGTGGTAGCGCGCGATCTCGGCGTCAGACAACCCAAGATCGGTCAGGGCCTCAAGGCTTTGCTTTGGGAAAGGCCCAAGGATATCAACATATTCGCTAAGCTGGCTTGGCAACTCGGGCGCGAGGTCCCTCGCCAATGGATGAGGATCCCTGTTGCCCGATTGTAGCTTTTGGATGTGTGGTTGAATATATTTGTAGTCCATCGGTTTCACCTCTCGCTTACCAAAAGAACGTGACAGAAACGTTAGGTAAGATTTCACCGAAACACCAAAGTTCGATTGACGCAGATCAATTGCCTTTGGAGAAGCGTGTCCAACGGCTAAAAATTGCCGACATTGCGTCCCTATTATAAAGGAGCGGTCATAGTATCCGGCATAAATCTCGGTGGTAAAAGGGGTATTCAATCAAATTGGCGTTCGCTGGCGCGAAGCACGGCAACCCCCTAGCCGCTCACCACGACCAACGGTATCTTATGCTAAATCAACAGACGGGCGCTAGAAAATATTGGGCACAACGAGGTCCGGTGGGCGATGACCGTCGGCAAATGTTTTGATATTAATCATAACTTTCTCGCCCATTTCGATCCGCCCCTCCCGCGTCGCCGATCCAACATGCGGCAACAAAGCGACGTTATCGAGGGCGCGCAAACGAGGGTTAATGTTCGCTCCGTCCTCAAACACATCAAGGCCCGCCCCCGCAATCTCGCCCGCACGCAACATCCGCGTCAAAGCGTTCTCGTCGATCACTTCACCACGGGACGTATTGACGATCACCGCCGTCGGTTTCATTAATTTCAACCGCCGCGCATTCATCAAATGAAACGTGCTGGGCGTATGCGGACAATTGATCGAAAGGACATCAACGCGCGCAACCATCTGGTCCAAACTCTCCCACCATGTCGCGCCAAGCTCGGCTTCGACCTCGGGATGCAACCGTTTGCGATTGTTGTAATGTATCTCCATTCCAAAGGCTGCCGCACGCCGCGCAACCGCACGGCCATTTTGCCCCATGCCCAATATCCCCAGCTTCTTGCCCGCAATCCGTCCGCCCAACATCGCCGTCGGTGTCCATCCGCGCCAACCGCCTTCCTGCATCACACGAAGCCCCTCGGGGATTCGGCGCGTAACGGCAAGAATGAGCATCATCGCAATGTCGGCAGTGTCTTCGGAAACCACACCGGGCGTGTTGGAAACAAGGATTCCGCGCTGACGCGCCGTTGCGACATCAATATGATCAACCCCTGCGCCGTAGTTCGCAATGAGGCGCAACTGCGCGCCAGCCGTTGCCAGCATCGCGGCGTCAATCTTGTCGGTAACCGTAGGTACCAAAACATCCGCATGCTGCATCGCCGCCAAGAGTTCCTCGCGAATCATCGGGGTATCATCGACCCGCAATGTTGTCTCAAAAAGCTCCTTGAGGCGTGCTTCGACAACTGCAGGCAACCGTCGCGTTACGACAACACTTAGACGTTTAGCGGGCATGGTGCGCTCCCTTTTCTTTTCTTTTCCAGCTCTCAAGACTATGGTGGCCGAGTTGACGATCGGGCACAAGAACTCGACGCACAGAAGCAGAAAATAAGTCAGGCAATCGCAAAATGCGTTCCAAAAACTTTGTTCGAGCCCTCCTGTCGGTGCTCCTTTTTGCGTCCATGACGCCTTCGTCTTTTGCCGAAACGCGCGGGGCCGTAACAAATCTGCCAATTCCGCGATTCGTGTCGATGAAAGCCTCGGAGGCCAATGTGCGTCGTGGGCCCAGCCTGACTCACCGAATTGACTGGGTTTATAAGCACCGCAACATGCCGCTGGAAATTACCGCCGAATTCGGACATTGGCGCCGCGTGCGGGACATGGACGGCGTTGGGGGCTGGGTGCATTTCACCCTGCTTTCGGGGGTGCGCACCGTGGTGATCACCAAAGACCTGACCAAACTTCTCAGCCATCCCAAAGACAACGCCCTTCCGACGGCGGAATTAAAAGCGGGCGTCATTGCCCGCCTTCAAGACTGCAATCCCGACTGGTGCGAACTCAATGCAGATGGCTACAAAGGGTGGGCTCCAAAGTCGAATTATTGGGGCGTCGGAGTGGGTGAAATTCGCGATTAAACGGACTGTTTTCAGACCAATCCACGCCCCTTCAAAAGGGCATCTACCTTTGGCATCCGGCCCCTGAATTGAAGATACAACTCTTCTGAATCCTGCGACCCACCTGTGGAAAGAATGAATTTCTCCAACCGCTTAGCTGTTTCTGAATCAAAGGGGTCTCCCGCTTCCTCAAAGGCCAAAAACGCATCCGCATCCATAACTTCGGACCACATGTAACTGTAATAGGCACTAGAATATCCGTCACCGGAAAACACATGCGCAAACCCGGGCGTCGCATGGCGCATTCGAATGGCATGCGGCATGCCAATACTGGCCAAAATCTCATCCTGACGGGCCATTGTATCCGCCGGAGCATCCCCGTTGTGGAAGTCCAAATCCACGAGGGCTGAGGCCACATATTCCACGGTCGAGAACCCCATATTGTAGGTCTGTGCCGCCAACAGTCGGTCAAGTAACGCACGCGGAATGGGCGCGCCCGTCACCGCATGAAGAGCGTGTTTTTCGAGAACTTCAGGCACTTCAAGCCAATGCTCGAACAACTGGCTCGGCAACTCAACAAAGTCGCGCGAAACGGAGGTTCCCGAAACACTTTCGTAGGTCACATCCGACAACATTTGGTGCAGCGCGTGGCCAAATTCATGGAAAAGTGTCCGCGCATCATCATAGGACAAAAGCGCAGGCTCGCCCGCCGAAGGTTTGGCAAAATTACACACATTCACCACAATCGGGCGTACTTCCCCGCCCAGTTTTTTCTGACTGCGCATCGCCGAACACCACGCGCCGGACCGTTTAGAACCTCGAGCAAAATAATCCCCAATGAACACCGCCACATGCACGCCATTCCGGCTTATTTCCCACGCACGGCAATCGGGATGATAGAGTGGAACGTTCAATGGTTTAGCCTCAAGCCCAAACAGTCGATACGCGCAATCAAACGACGCCTCAATCATCCGGTCCAGTTGGAAATAGGGTTTTAATTCCGCCTCATCCAAATCATGCTCCGCCAAACGACGTTTTTCCGAATAATAGCGCCAATCCCAAGCCTCAAGCGGGCCATTCACGCCATCCTTAAGCATCATGCTCTCAAGAATAGCCGCGTCTGCCTCTGCGGCGGGTTTGGCCTTATCCCAGACCGACATCAATAATTCTCGCACGGCTTCTGGTGTTTTCGCCATTTCCGTTTCAAGCTTATAGGCTGCGAAATTGTCATAACCCAACAATTGTGCCCGCGTTTCGCGCAGTTTGAGCGTCTCGCTTGTGATTTTACGATTATCCGTCTTTCCGCCATTCGCGCCCCGCGCAACCCAAGCTTCATAGGCGAGTTGGCGCAAATCTCGACGTTCCGAGAACTGCAGGAAAGGCACGATCAGCGAGCGTGAAAGGGTTACGACAGGTCCGTTGGCCTTTTTTTCAACGCCTGCGGCCCGCGCTGTGGCGACCACAAATTCGGGCAATCCCGCCAAATCATCGTCTGATAGCGGCAGAAACCAGTCGCGCTCGTCGGCCAAAAGGTTCTGTGAAAACTCCGTCCCCAAAACCGCAAGGCGCGCCTTCACTGCGCGATGTTGGTCGCGTGCGTCGCCCGATAGCTGTGCGCCAGACCGTACAAATCCACGGCGAGTAAGTTCCAAAACACGCAACTGCTCATCGGTCAAATCAAAGGATTTACGATTATTCCACACGGAGTCTATCCGCGCGAACAAGGCCGCGTTCATACTGATATCGCTGGAATACTCTGCCAATAGCGGGGAAAATACGCGCTGTAATTTTTCGCGTGTTTCAGAACTATCAGCCCCCGCGAGGTTATAGAAAACACTCAAAACACGGCCAAGGTTTTCATCCGCCTGCTCAAGCGTATCTATCGTGTTGGCGAAAGTCGGCGTGTCTGGATTTTCTGAAATCGCCGCAATCGCGGCCCGCGCTTGCGCCATGGCATCCCGAACCGCTGGCTCAAAATCGTCATCAGATATTTCAGCAAAAGGTGGAAGCTTGAAGGGTGTGTCCCAAGCAGCGAGTAACGGGTTGGTCATAGAATGTCTCCTTTGACCATAAGCTAGTCACGAAGGCCGCGGATCACCACCCTTTCAATGTGAATTTTCACCGCAAATCGGACAATCTTTGCGTCGTTTTACAGAAATTTTGCGCGCTTGCGCATAAAGCCCATCATACATCAACAACTGCCCTCGCAACCCCTCGCCGGCACCAGTAATATCCTTTACGGCTTCTAGCGCCATCAGGGAACCAATGATGCCCGGCAACGGTCCTACGACTCCTGCCTCTGCACAGTTGGGGACCAAACCCGGCGCCGGGATTTCGGGAAAAACGCATTGATAGCAAGGGCCACCACGCGCAGGATCATAGATTGAAATCTGGCCTTCCCATTGCGTCATAGCCGCCGAAATAAGGGGCTTCCGAAGAAGAACTGCGACCTCATTCACCATATACCGAGTCTCAAAATTGTCCGTGCCGTCCATAATCACATCGTATTCCGCAAATAATTCGACAGCGCCTTCTCGATCTAAACGTCTGAAATATGGTCGAATTTCCACGAAAGGGTTTTGCGCACGAAGCTCTTGCTCAGCGGAAAAGACCTTGGGCATATCAATGCTGGCGTCTTTGTGGATCACTTGGCGTTGAAGGTTTGAATTATCCACAACGTCATCGTCGACAATTCCAATTGTCCCCACCCCAGCCGCCGCCAAATATTGCAAAACAGGCGCTCCCAATCCGCCAGCGCCAATAACCAAAACCTTCGCGTCTCTTAGGCGTTTTTGCCCAGCGCCGCCGATCTCGCGCAGAAAGATGTGGCGGGAATATCGATCAATTTCAACATCCCGAAATATCGCGTTAGGGCCCAAGGTTTCCGCATTTTTCGCCACTTTGTGCCGCAACCAGAGAATCCACCTTTGAAAACCAAAAACACTACCGATGAGAATTCCAACAAGCGCCCATTCCCCCCAAACCTGGCCAAAATATCCGCGCATTGCATTTCCTTCCGGCAAGGCAAAATGGGCCAGTAAGCCGACCACGTATATACAGAATATCAACAATCCACGTAGGCTGCGCGGTGCCTTCAAATAGCCACCCCCGAACCAAATTGCCGCCATTAGAAAGAGCGGAAAGATCATCCGTCACGCTTTCCCGTTGAGCCGAAACCACCAGCCCCACGCTTGGTTTTCGAAAGGGTTTCTGTTAGGGAAAACGACGCTTGAATTACGGGAGCCACAACCATTTGAGCAATCCGGTCTCCGTGAGAAATAAGGTAATCCGTGTCGCCAAAGTTTACGACAATCAGGCCTAAGGGACCGCGATAATCCGAATCAATCGTCCCCGGAGTGTTTAAAAGCGTGATCCCGTGTTTGAGCGCAAGTCCTGAGCGTGGCCTAATTTGAACTTCAAATCCCTCAGGAAGCTCCATAGAAAAACCTGCCGGAATCAGGGCCCGTTGATTGGGGCACAGCACAAGCCCGTCACGCTGTTCGGCAGGGAAATTAGCCCGCACATCCGCCCCAGCAGAACCGCTGGTTTCATAACTTGGTAAAGCTATGGACTGATCAGCGCCATCGACAAATTTCAGGGAAATTATGGTCTGTTCCATTTTCAAAACACTCGCATTTTATGAATTTAATGTCTGTGCGATCAATCCAGCCAGTTTCTTGGCGACTTCGGTTTTGCTCATACGCGGCCAAGCCTGCGCGCCCTCCTCCGTCACAAAGGTTACTGCATTTTCACTGCCACCCATAATGCCCGTTTCGGGCGAAACATCGTTGGCGAGTATCCAATCACATCCCTTGCGCAAACGTTTGGCCGTAGCGTTTGCGACAACGTCATCGGTTTCCGCGGCGAAGCCAACGACCAATCGAGGCCGCTTAGCACTTGCACAGACCGTCGCCAAAATATCGGGGTTTTCCGCAAATTTAAGGTCAGGCATTCCATCTTTGGTTTTCTTCATTTTGGAGGCCCGCGCGTTTTCAACATGCCAATCCGCAACCGCCGCCGCAAAGACCGCAGCATCCACGGGAAGGACGCGCTGAACTGCGGCCATCATCTCGCGGGCGGATTGCACTTTTACAACTTCCACGCCCGTAGGAGGCGCGATATCCGCTGGACCTGTAACAAATACAACATCGGCACCAAGTTGGGCGAGCGCCGAGGCAATGGCCGTTCCTTGCGCTCCTGACGACCGGTTTGCAATATAGCGCACTGGATCGATGGGCTCGTGCGTGGGTCCCGAAGTCACAAGAATGCGCTTCCCCTTTAGGGGGCCAACGGCCAATTTTGCTTCGATAGCAGCAACGATTTCAAGTGGCTCTGCCATACGGCCAAACCCAAATTCTCCGCACGCCATATCGCCCTCGTTGGGGCCAACCACAGTGCCGCCATCCGCAATAACTTGCGCAATATTGCGCTGAGTGGCGGGATGATCCCACATCCGAACATTCATTGAGGGCGCGTATAGAACATCTGTATCCGTCGCCAAAAGGAGCGTGCTCGCGAGATCATTGGCAATTCCTGTCGCGGATTTGGCCATCAAGTCCGCTGTGGCTGGTGCGACAACAATCAAATCTGACGCGCGGGAAAGCTCAATGTGTCCCATTTCCGCTTCATCGGTAAGGTTAAACAAATCTTGATAAACCTTATTACCCGACAAGGCGGATATAGAAAGCGGCGTCACAAATTCCGCAGCCGACTTGGTAAGGACAGCGGTCACCGACACTCCGCGCTCACGGAGCTTTCGGATTAAATCCAAAGCCTTATAAGCCGCGATACCGCCGCCAATAATTAAGAGAACCCGTTTTTGTGCCAGCATGATCGGCCCTTTTACTCAACCTACCTTATTGCTATTGCGCAAACGCTCCAATTGCCACCCTTAACCTACGCCAAATAGTTTGCTAGACCCATTCTAGGAATAGAGGAAATTGTTATGCTGCCTAAATTGAGCTTTATTTTGGGAGGGGCTGCCTCAGGGAAGTCGGCCTATGCCGAGAGTCTTTTCGCTGTGCACGCGGGGACACGAACCTATCTCGCGACGGCGCAATCCTTTGATTCCGAAATGGAAAACAAGATATCGCGCCATCAAATCATGCGAGGCGAGGGCTGGGACACCATAGAGCGGCCGATGGATATTGCGCCCGTTTTCTTGGAGGCGCAGCCAGAGTCGGCAATCCTTTTCGACTGCGCGACTCTTTGGCTTTCTAATCTGCTTCTAGCGGACAGAAACGTCGAGGAAGCGCTGGAGAACCTCCTTTTTGCGCTCAATTCCTGCGCCATTCCCGTTGTCATTGTGAGTAATGAGGTCGGTGCAGGAATCGTGCCCGCTGAAGCGCTTTCAAGGAGGTTCCGCGAGGCCCAAGGGCGTTTAAATCAACAGCTAGCAGCGCAGTCGGATTACGCTGTTTTGGTCGTCGCGGGCCTGCCACTCACACTTAAAGGCACCATGCCGGAGGCCACATGAAGCGCCTATGGTGGGTGCGTCACGCGCCGACGCACGCGAAATCGATGGTTGGCTGGAGTGACATTCCAGCGGACCTGTCCGATCAAGCAGCCTTCGCACGACTTTCCACGGCCCTTCCCACACAAGCACCAATTATTTCATCCACGTTGCAGCGCGCAATTGGCACGGCCAAGATGCTTTCACAGACGCGGCCGCTCCTTGAGCCCGATCCAGACCTGCGCGAAA
The DNA here is from genome assembly GCF_041205445.1 of Falsihalocynthiibacter sp. CO-5D18. Classification (NCBI taxonomy): domain Bacteria; kingdom Pseudomonadati; phylum Pseudomonadota; class Alphaproteobacteria; order Rhodobacterales; family Roseobacteraceae; genus Falsihalocynthiibacter; species Falsihalocynthiibacter sp. CO-5D18. The sequence goes on from NZ_JBGFCF010000016.1 coordinate 58,049, forward strand.
TTCATTTCGGAGACTGGGAAAACCTCACGTTTGATCAGGCCAACGCGCGAGATCCTGACGCGCTCAAACTCTTTTGGGACCACCCCGGTGAAAGTACCGCCCCTGCGGGAGAAAGCTGGAATGATTTACGCCAACGTGTCGATGCTGCCGCAGACCGGCTTCTGGCGCGTCCAGAACCCGACATCATCATCGTCGCCCATTTTGGAGCCATCCTCTGTCAGGTCCAACGCGCTCTCGGCGTTAGCACGACCGAAGTTTTTGCGCAGAAAATAGACAACCTTTCCCTGAGTTGCCTTTCGTTTGACGAAGGCTGGCGGGCGACCAGCATCAATCAAATTATGTGATACCAATTATTCCATTAATTCGCTTCGTGAACCGCGGAATTCTAGCTACAGTTTTGGCATGACATATTTACTTGCATTGGGCGATCGCGCCTACTCCAGTTGGTCCCTCAGGGGATGGCTGCTCTTTGAAAAATTTAACATTCCTGTGCAAACTCGGTTCGCGCGTCTCTATTCAGACGCCTTCCCAAAGATGCTAAAAGAATTCGCGCCCGCGCGGCTAGTGCCAACGGTGAAAACGCCCGATGGCGTGGTTATTTCCGAGTCCCTCACCATTGCCGAAGAACTCGCTAGCCGCCACCCAGAAGCCAAGATATGGCCGAGCAACCCAACGCATCGCGCCATCGCGCGCAGTTTAGCCGCGGAAATGCACGCCGGATTTGGCGCGCTTCGCGACGCTTGCCCGATGAACATGCGTGTTTCCTATAGTGATTTTGTACCCTCCGAGGCCGTCGAAAAAGACCTTCGCCGACTTGAAGTCATCTGGGATCGCGCCCGCGAGGAAACCTTAAACGAAACACCATGGCTCTGTGGAGAATATAGCGCCGCCGACGCGTTCTATGCGCCAATTGCCGCGCGCATTGCGGGCTATGGCCTCAAAGTTTCGCCCTCGGCACAGGCCTATGTCGATGCACATTTGAGTGACCCTGCCTTTCGCCGCTGGCGAGCAATGGGCATGGTCGATGGCCCTGATCAACCCTTCTATAAGCGCGATTTTGCATTACAGGATTGGCCACATGCCTCATCGCTGGCCGTCGAAACCATTGAGCACGGCCCCTCAGAAAACGCCATGTGCCCCTATTCTGGAAAACCTGTAACCCATTTTGCAAAAATTGAGGGGCGTATCTTTGGGTTCTGCAATGCGTTATGCCGCGATAAAACGGTTATAGACCCCGCAGCATGGCCAGCATTTATGGCACTTTTGGCGGACTAAAAGGTCGCATCCGAACATGCGTTAACTCTTCGTAAACTATGATCATCGTAGTCCTAAAGGAGAGTTAACACTTGTTAAGGCGGATAAAATGGTCGCGCGCACTTACACAGTTGCATTTGAAGGTATCGACGCGCGACTGGTCGAGGTGCAATGCTCCCTTGCGCCTGGCCTGCCTGCTTTCTCAATTGTCGGCCTTCCGGGAAAGTCCGTGTCCGAAGCAGGAGAGCGGATTCGCGCGGCGCTTACGGCGATGTCTGTGGCCCTGCCATCCAAGCGGATCACCATTAATCTTACGCCTGCTGACCTGCCAAAATCAGGGCCGCATTACGATCTCCCGATTGCAATCGCCCTCCTCGCAGCGCTGGATATTATCCCCCAAGACACAGCACAAGACTATGTTTCGATTGGAGAACTTTCACTGGATGGCACCCTTGCCTATGTGAATGGTTCCCTGCCTGCGGCCCTAACAGCAGCGGCCGAAGACAAAGACCTTTTGTGTCCAATTTCATGTGCCTCCGAGGCGGCATGGGTCAGTACAACCCGCGCCCTTGGCGCGACAAACCTTACGGCTTTGGTTCAGCATTTCACGGGAAAAACACTCCTAACGGCCGCAGAACCCGGACAATCCACACATACCCCCGCTCTAAAAGACATGCGGGATGTCAAAGGCCAAGAACGCGCCAAACGCGCGCTGGAAATCGCAGCGGCAGGGCGTCACCACACGTTGCTTCTTGGCACGCCTGGATCGGGAAAATCGATGTTGGCGGCCCGTTTACCCGGAATTTTACCGCCTCTCACTCCGCGCGAAGTCCTCGAAACGTCAATGGTGCATTCCGTCGCGGGCTTGCTTTCGGGAGGTGGCCTTCATCGCGACCGCCCCTTCCGCGACCCGCATCATACAGCGTCAATGGCGGCGATTGTCGGCGGGGGCCGCACCGCTTTGCCCGGCGAAATTTCCCTCGCGCACAACGGGGTCCTGTTCATGGACGAATTCCCTGAGCATAATCGAAATGTTTTGGATTCTTTGCGCCAACCTCTCGAAGCGGGCGAAGTCATGGTGGCGCGGGCGAATGCACACGTGCGCTACCCATGTCGGTTCATGCTGATTGCCGCGGCGAACCCATGTAAATGTGGCTATCTTCCTGACCCCTCTCGAGCCTGCAGCCGCGCACCTATTTGTGGCCAAGACTATCTCGGGAAAATTTCTGGCCCGTTAATGGATCGGTTCGACTTGCAAATCGAAGTCCCGCCGGTTCCGTTTTCGGATTTTGATTTGCCACAAAATGGAGAGAGCAGCGCGGCCATTGCAGAACGTGTAAGTGCCGCACGGGAAATTCAAGCCGACCGGTTCAGCACAATTGACGGGATGTATCAAAATGCCGATGCCCAAGGCGACATCCTTGAGAAGATCGCCGCCCTAGATACCGAAAGCAAAGAGTTGCTATCCAGAGTTGCCGACAAATTTGGGCTTTCGGCGCGAGGGTACCACCGCGTATTACGTGTGGCGCGCACGATCGCAGATTTAGGCGAGCAGGAAAACGTTCAAAAACAACATGTTTCCGAAGCTGTCAGTTATCGTTTCCCTGCCCAACGGCGTCATTAAGAGCACTTAGCTTCAATAGCTTCCCAAACTTGCGCCGCAATATTTCCACCATCGAATTTCTCCAACTCGAGGATGCCCGTTGGGGAGGTCACGTTAATTTCGGTGAGATAGTCGCCGATAATATCGATTCCTACGAAAATCTGGCCTTTTTCACGCAACAACGGTCCGATGGCATCACAGATTTCCAAATCCCGCGCGGTCAGGCCGATTTTCTCGGGCCGCCCGCCAACATGCATATTTGAACGCGTTTCACCTGCAGCGGGAACACGATTAATGGCACCAACAGGTACCCCATCCACCAAAATCACGCGCTTATCGCCATTTGAAACATCCGGAAGGAACTTTTGAACGATCAAGGGTTCGCGGTTTATGCCCGAAAACAGCTCATGCAGAGAGGCTAAGTTTCGATCATTCGCATCCAGTCGAAAAACACCCGCCCCGCCATTTCCATAAAGCGGCTTAAGAATCACATCTTTGTGGCGCTCTTTAAAGGCGCGTATCGTGGCCAAGTCGCGCGCGATTGTGGTTGGCGGAGTCAAATCGGGAAAATCCAAAACCAATAGTTTTTCGGGATAATTCCGCACCCAAAACGGGTCATTTACCACAAGGGTGGTCTCTTTGAGGCGATCCAAAAGATGCGTTGTTGTGATGTAGCCCATGTCAAACGGAGGGTCCTGACGCAACCAGACCACATCGAAATCAGCAAGATCAACTTCTGTTTCTTCACCCAAAGAATAATGATCGCCAACGACACGCTGAACTGTGAGAGGCCAACCCCGCGCTGTGATTTTCCCCTCTTGGTAGGCGAGTTTGTCCGGCGTGTAGTAAAACAACTCATGCCCGCGCGCTTGCGCTTCTTCTGCAAGCCTAAAAGAACTGTCCCCAGAAATATCGAAATGCTCGATTGGGTCCATTTGAAACGCGATTTTAAGTGCCATGTGAAATCTCCTTGTTGGCCAATAGATGGCCTAGCAAGGGTGTATTTTCAATGGGAGATTACATCTGGCCGAATGCGTTTTCCAAGATGCGGATTTCCCCAACGCCATTCACCAAGGCCACGTCAAATCGCACATCCGTGTTTTGCCCGTTGGGTTCGCCTGCGAGAAATTCGGATGCAGTTTGGTAAATTCGCTGCATTTGCCGCCGTGAGAGACGTTCCGCCGCAGCGGAGAAACTCTTGCTCTTTTTCACTTCGATAAAGACGACGCCGTCACCATTTCGAGCAACAAGATCAATTTCGCCCGCGGCCCCTCGCCATCTTGTTTTATCAATCTGCATCCCTCGACGGACATATGACCGCGCGACAGCCTCTTCGGCGGCAAAGCCTGCGTGGTAATTCATTTGTCCATTCATTCAGAGCGACCTTTGTTCATGGCAAGCGCGGTTTGATACACATCCCGACGTGGGATATTCAAAGCTTCGGACACAATAGTTGCAGAATCTTTAACCGAATGAGACTCGAGGGCCTGTTTCAAGGCGTCTTCAATCGACGCCGTGGAAATTTCTTCCTGTGCACCACGATCGACCACGACGACAATCTCGCCCTTTACGCTTCGCTCGGAGAAGCTGGCGGCAAGTTCGTCGAGTGTTCCACGGGACACCTCTTCGAATTTCTTGGTGATTTCGCGACAAACCGCGGCTCTTCGCGCGCCCCCGAGGACTTGGGCAAGATCTGCCAGCGCTGCGGCAATCCGTTTGGGGGATTCATAAAAAACCAGCGTGGCGTCAATTTTCGCCAAAGACTGCATATAGGTTTGGCGCGCTTTTTGCGTATTCGGGGAAAAGCCCGCGAAGTGAAATTGATCGGTGGGAAGGCCCGCAATTGTGAGGGCAGCCACGACGGCACTAGGGCCTGGCGCTGAGGTTACCGTGTATCCCGCCTCAATCGCTGCCACCGACAGACCATATCCAGGGTCCGCAACAAGGGGGGTTCCGGCTTCTGAAGCATAAGCCACAGATTTCCCCTCCTCCAGATACCGCAACAGGCGAGGACGCGCTTGGGCACCGTTATGATCGTGGTAGGCAACAAGCTGCCGTTCGCCCAAGGGCACCCCGTGAATGTCCATCAACTTGCGCGCGGTACGGGTATCTTCTGCGGCGATCACATCCGCGTTCGCCAAGACATCCAACGCCCGCAACGTGATATCACGCGCAGTTCCAATCGGAGTCGCGACAAAATACAGCCCAGCAGCGAGCTTCTTTGTTTCAAAATTCATGATTTGGCGCCTTCCATGACGTTTACTAATGAGGCTCAAGCGCTTAAGTTCGTTCCAAACGTGGAAACTGCTTTGCGCACTTTTGCAATTTGGAGCGAGACCAACTTATGTTTGCTTTTTTAAAGAATGCCCGCAAGGGTTTTAGTCTTATTTTTCCCATATTTATTGTGCTTTTTGTGGCCGCGTGTCAGCCATCGTCGACAAGTTCGGGTCCGACGATCAATACGTCGAAGCCTGTGCGCGTTGCTCTGCTGATTCCCGGAGAATCAGCGAGTGCGGGCGACAACATCATTGCACGCTCCCTTGAAAATGCCGCGCGCCTCGCGATTTCGGACCTTGAAGGGGTTCAAATCGATCTGAGAGTTTATAGTACTTCGGGCAATGCCGAGAAGGCTGCCTCCGTGGCCGTGGCTGCAGTGGATGACGGCGCTCAGATCATTCTGGGGCCTCTATACGGTGAGTCTGCCAATGCTGTTGGCTTGGCTTTGTCCAACAAAAACATAAACATCCTCGCGTTTTCAAATAAACCTTCCATTGCAGGCGGAAACGTTTTTGTTTTGGGCAACACCTTCCAAAATACCGCCGAACGCATCGTTTCATATAGTGTAAATCAGGGCCGCCGGAACGTCATGATCGTTCACGGCGCCGACAATGTTTCAGAAGAAGCGGGCCGCGACGCCTTGGTGCAAGCCGCGAACCGCAATGGCGCAACGATCACCGGCGTGCCCTCCTTTGAGATGAGCCAGCAAGGCGTGATCAATGCGATTCCTAACATTGCCGCACAAGCGCGCAATTCGGGGACCGACGCAATTTTGTTCGCGTCAGGGACGGAAGGGGCACTCCCGCTTCTGACGCAACTTCTTCCTGAAAATGGCATAAACACGGAAACGACCCAATTTATCGGCCTCACGCGGTGGGATATTCCAACCGCGACGTTGTCCCTCCCTGGAGTTCAGGGAGCATGGTTTGCCTTGCCCGATCCAGGTCTTTCAAACCGTTATATCGCACGATATTCAGCCGCCTTTGGCGAGCCTCCCCATCCGATCTCGGGCCTTGCCTATGATGGAATCGCGGCTATTGGGGCGCTGGTTAAGAGCGGAAGTTCCAATGCCCTCACCTCGGCAGCCCTCACACAATCCTCCGGTTTTGTGGGTGTGAACGGTGTCTTCCGCCTTCTCCCCGATGGAACAAATCAACGTGGCCTCGCAATTGCGCAGGTCCAAGAAAATCAGGTAATCGTCATTGACCCCGCTCCAAGAAGCTTCTCCGGCTCTGGTTTCTAGTACCGCCGACAAAAACGCCTCAATCACATATCCTGCCAAAAAGCTGATCTGTGACCCTGCTGACATCTTCAATCTTGAGGAATCACGCAGGGCGCTTTTTAAACAACTTGAAGAGATCAGCGATAACTCTGAGAAACGCACCCTCACGGTTGCGTTTCTTTTGGAGGCTCGCTCCAAAGGAACGGCAGCAATTGAAGCCGCGTTTTTGGCTCGCCCATTTGACGCGAAGCCCGTCACCAGCGCCTATAGTTACCTAACCGATTGCATTGTGATTTTGACCCATGGGGTCGCTACGCAATTGCTTCATCCAAACCCGAACCCCACCGAGGGCGAACGCCTCGCCTTACTGGCGGTGGGCGGGTATGGACGCGCAGAAATGGCACCGCACTCGGACGTCGATCTGTTGTTTTTGACACCCTACAAGATAACACCTTGGGCCGAGAGCGTGATTGAAAGCATGCTCTATATTCTTTGGGATTTGCATTTCAAGGTCGGCCACGCCAGTCGAACGATCAAAGATTGTATCCGTCTGGGCCGCGAGGATTTCACCATTCGCACCGCTCTTTTGGAGCATCGCTTCATTGCAGGCTATGAACCCTTGCTTGGGGAGTTCGACGAAAGTTTAAAAAAGAACCTCTTCAAAGGAACTGCTCCGGAATTCACGGAGGCAAAACTTGATGAACGCGACCGGCGTCACAAAAAACAAGGCGGACAGCGCTATGTTGTTGAGCCGAACGTCAAAGAAGGCAAAGGGGGTCTTCGCGATCTTCAAACGCTATTTTGGGTGGCGAAATACCTACATGGAGTGGATTCCACCGCCGAACTCGTTGAACTGGGCATGTTCAACCAAGATGAATATGACAGCTTTGAACGTGCAGAATCTTTCCTTTGGGCCATTCGTTGCCACCTTCACTTGATCTCGCGGCGCGCGATGGACACGCTGAGTTTTGACATGCAAGTCGAGGTTGCCGCCCGCATGGGGTATGTCGACAAAGCCGGACGTCGGGCCGTTGAAATTTTCATGCAAGACTATTTCCGGCACGCAAACCGCGTGGGTGAATTGACACGTATTTTCCTCACGTCGCTCGAAGCTTCGCAGGTTAAAAAAGAACCTCGGCTCGTAGGCTTTTTCCGCCGCAAACGCAAAGTCCGCGATGGCTTCGAAATTGAGCAAAACCGGCTTACATTTTCCCCCGACATGGAACTCGCTGAAAACAAGCTTAATATCCTGCGGATATTTGAAGAAGCCCTGCGCACAGGGATGCTGCTCCACCCGCAAGCGATGCGGTTGATTGATGCAAACCTTGGTTTAATTGATGACGAGGTGCGCAACGACAAAGAAGCCCGCCGAATTTTCCTCGACCTTATGCTCAAACATGGCAATCCGGAACGCGCCCTGCGACGGATGAATGAAATTGGCGTTTTAGGGGCCTTTATCCCCGAGTTTCAAGTCATTGTCGCGATGATGCAATTCAATATGTATCATCACTACACAGTCGACGAACACACGATCCAATGTATCAAAACACTTGCAAAAATTGAGCGTGGAGAGTTGATCGAAGAATTGCCCGTGGCAAGCGGAATTCTGAAAGGGGGCGTGGATCGTAAAGTTCTTTATGTTGCCCTCCTCATGCATGACATCGGTAAAGGTCGCGACGAAGACCACTCGATTTTGGGGGCCAAGATCGCACGTAAAGTGGCCGAACGGCTTGGTCTCAAACCTGCCGATTGCAAAACCGTTGAATGGCTCGTGCGCAACCATCTGGTGATGTCAGACATCGCCCAAAAACGCGACATTTCCGATCCCCGTACTGTGCGTGGGTTCGCCAAATCGGTCCAAAGCAAGAAACGGCTCGACCTTCTCACCGTTTTGACGGTTTGTGATATTCGCGGTGTTGGGCCGAATACATGGAACAATTGGAAAGCCGTGCTCATTCGCGATCTCTATGCGCAAACCTCCATGGCGCTTGAGAACGGACTCGAAGAGGTGAATCGATCCACGCGAGAAGAGGTCGCCAAAAAAGCGCTCCGCATCGCGCTTTCGGACTGGGACAAAAAAGATATTCGCAAGGAAACCTCGCGCCATTACCAGCCCTATTGGCAAGGGGTGCAGTCTGCGGATCACATCGTATTCGCCAATCTTCTAAAGAACCACAACGATAGCGAAGTCGGTATCGACCTAAGCCTAGATGTAACTCGCGATGCCACGCGCGCGTGCTTCTGTATGGTCGATCATCCCGGAATTTTTTCCCGTCTCGTGGGAGCTTTGGCCCTTGTTGGGGCGAATGTTGTCGATGCGCGCAGTTACACCACCAAGGACGGTTATGTGACCGCGATTTTCTGGATTCAGGACGCCGAGGGGCACCCCTACGCGAGTAATCATATGACGCGGCTACGCAATATGATCCAGAAAACCCTCAAGGGCGAAGTGGTTGCTCGCGATGCACTCGCAGGGCGAGACAAGCTGAAGAAGCGGGAAAAAGCCTTCCGCGTGGCGACCAATATCACCTTCGACAACGAAGGCAGTGAAATTTACACAATTATCGAAGTCGACACCCGCGACCGCCCGGGATTGCTCTATGATTTGTCGCGCACGTTGGTGAATGCGAACGTGTATATTGCCTCGGCGATCATCGCGACCTTTGGGGAGCAGGTGGTCGACACCTTCTATGTAAAAGATATGTTTGGCATTAAATATCACACGGTCGCCAAGCAAAAAGCCCTTGAAGATAAAATTCGCGCCGCGATTTTGAGTGGCGCCGAGAGAGCAAACAAAGAATGAGATCCAGAGGGATGATGTCGGGCTTTATGACGGTCGGTTTTTGGACCCTCATGAGTCGTATTTTAGGCTTTGTACGCGATATACTTATTGCGAGCTATCTGGGAACGGGGCCCGTCGCAGAGGCGTTTCTGGTCGCTTTCTCGCTGCCCAATATGTTTCGTCGGTTCTTTGCCGAAGGGGCTTTCAACATGGCCTTTGTACCGATGTTCTCCAAGAAGCTGGAGGGCGGCGAAGGCGCACATACATTCGCGCGGGACGCGATGTCTGGGCTTGCGGGAATACTCATTGTTTTCACCATTATCGCCCAGTTTTTCATGCCTTGGCTGGTGCTTGCGATGGCCAGCGGTTTTGCCAATGATGCACGGTTTGACTTGGCTGTTTTCTATGGTCGGATCGTTTTCCCCTATATCCTGTTTATCTCCCTCGCGGCGCTGCTGTCCGGCGTTCTAAATTCGTCCGGACGGTTCGCCGCCGCCGCCGCCGCCCCCGTGTTGCTCAACATTCTTTTGGTCACCTCCATGCTGACGGCACATAGGGCGGGATGGGACATGGGGACGACCATTTCCATCACGGTGCCCATAGCAGGTATCGCGCAAATGGCCATCGTTTGGGTGGCCGCTTCGCGCGCGGGATATCGGTTGATCCCCCGCCGTCCACGCATGACGCCTGACCTTAAACGCCTAATGATTATCGCCGCCCCCGCCGCCCTCGCGGGGGGCGTCGTACAGATCAACTTGCTGGTGGGACGCCAAGTCGCGAGCCATTTTGAAGGCGCCGTTGCGTGGCTTTCCTATGCGGATCGCCTGTATCAGCTGCCCCTTGGCGTTGTCGGAATTGCCGTTGGAATTGTGCTTCTGCCGGAGCTTTCGCGCAGGTTACGCGCCGAAGACTTTGCGGGTAGCCGCGACGCGTTGAGCCGCGCGGGCGAGATTTCCCTCGCCCTCACCATTCCTTCCGCCGTGGCGCTAGTTGTGATCCCAATCCCCCTTGTGAGGGTATTGTTTGAACGCGGTGCATTCGGCACGGACGATACCGCAGCGACCGCCGTCGCCGTTGCGATCTACGGCCTTGGCCTGCCTGCGTTTGTCCTGCAAAAGCTGCTGCAACCCGTTTATTTCGCGCGGGAAAACACGAAAACACCGTTCTACTTCGCGCTGTTTGCGATGGTGTTAAATGCCGCCATTGCCATCGGTCTTGCGCCGTTCATTCAGTTTTGGGCCGCCGCCCTTGCGACAACAGTCGCGGGGTGGACCATGGTGCTTATGCTGGCGCTTGGTGCGCGTCGCTATGGCGAGACCGTGCGTTTTGACCGCCGGTTTTGGCGCCGCTTAATCCGCATTGTCATCGCCTCGCTGTTTATGGGCGTATGTCTTTGGGCAGCAAACCTTATGCTCGGGCAGCTTTTTGGCACGGGTGGATTTGAAGTCTTGGCGCTACTCTTGCTCATCACAGCCGGAATAGTCAGCTATTTCGGCTTCGGGCACCTGATTGGGGCCTTCCGCCTTGGCGATTTCAAAGCATCATTGCGCCGCTAGCTTAGCTGCGGCGCAACTTTACTAAAATCGCCTTCGCCCCTCCGGGCACCAAAACGAATGACAGGAAAAACCCCACAAAGAAGCCAATAAGCTCAGCAACCCAATCGTTGGATCCGCCAAAAAGCATGCCGAAAACCAGCCGCAGCCCCATAAACATGCCGATGAGATAGAAGGCTTGATACTGTTTGCTCCCCTTCAACGACAAGCTCACCCAACGCACAAAGGTAAAGGCTCCGATAAGGCCAAATGCCCCTACGTAGCCGCCGATCAACACGGCCTCTTCGCGGAAAATCATCCAATAGAGCACCGCACCAACGATGGCCGAGGCAAAGTAAATGAGCAGAAACGCGAAGTTACCAAAGGCTTCGGCGGTCATTTTCCCCAACGCCAAGATAAATACCGCGACGAAGGCCATGGACGTGAAGTTTTGGTGCACGAAAGAATAGGTTAGAAAACGACCAAGGACTTCTGGCTCATAGCGCCCCGTTTCAAGGTAGGGGGTGATGATTTGGCCAAGGACGCTATAATCCAAAATCGCGTCGCGACGCCATGCAATGGCCTCCGGTCCGCCAATCAAACCGCTACTTGCCAAGCTCAGGATGATTTCGACCGCGACAATCACCATCACAAGCCCCACAACCGCGATGGGCAGGGCATTGAACGGCGATGCATTGTGATCGAAATCGTTGTCGTTTTGGGGTGTGCTCATTTACTGACCTCATGAAACAGGCTTACATTGACGTGCCTTTGTCCTATCGGTAAGCGAAAGGACATTAAAAATCCAGATGGAGTATTCATTATGACCGAGGTGGTCCAAACACCCTCGCAGCCCGGCACTCAGTTTGTACCGCGCGTTTTTTCAGGTATCCAGCCAACAGGCGGACTGACCCTTGGCAACTATCTCGGGGCGATCAAACGCTTTGTGGATATGCAAGCAAGCGGCAGTGAGACGTTTTATTGCATGGTCGATTTGCACGCGATCACGACGCCGCAAAAACCGGATGACCTGCGACGCGCGACGCGCGAGTTGGCCGCAGGCTATCTTGCGGCTGGCCTTGATCCCGCCAAATCGTCGCTGTTCAATCAAAGCCAAGTCCCCGAGCACACTCAACTCGCGTGGGTTTTCAACTGTGTAGCACGCATGGGTTGGCTGAGCCGTATGACCCAGTTCAAGGACAAGGCTGGCAAAAACCGCGAGGCCGCTTCTGTGGGTCTGTTCGCCTATCCGAATTTGATGGCCGCCGATATTTTGGTGTACCACGCCACGCATGTTCCCGTGGGCGAAGACCAAAAACAACATATTGAATTGACCCGCGACATCGCGACCAAGTTCAATCACGACTACGGTGTCGACTTTTTCCCGATCCCCGAACCCGTTACTGAGGGGGCGGCGACACGCGTTATGAGTTTGCGCGATGGGTCCAAAAAGATGTCGAAATCTGATCCCTCTGCCGCCAGCCGGATTAACATGACGGACGATTCAGACATGATCGCCCAGAAAATTCGCAAAGCCAAGACGGATCCTGATGCGCTGCCAAGTGAAGCCTCTGGCCTGAATGAACGTCCAGAAGCGCGCAACCTCGTCAACATTTATGCCGGTCTTGCCGACATGACTGTGGATGATGTGCTTGCGGATGTTGGTGGCAAAGAGTTCTCGGTGTTCAAACCGATGTTGGCTGAACTTGCGGTCTCTAAATTGTCTCCGATTGCAGCCGAAATGGCGCGTTTGATGCAAGACACCGCCGAGATCGACAAAATCCTGCGTCAAGGCGCCCAAAACGCTCGTACTGTTGCGGGACCAATCCTTGAGAAAACCTACGATATCATTGGCATGGTGCGCTAAACCACGCCTTATACAATTTCCACAGATTACGGGGTGCCTTCGGGTGCCCCGTTTTTGTTTTCACATCCTACGCTATGTGCAAAGATGAACTAACCCTGCGCGCCAATCAGCATTTCGTTTCCCTGCGCACATCCCTAAATTGACATGTGAAAACAGGAGCAAGCCATGACATCGAACAAACACATCGAAAATAAGCCTGTCCATCCCCAGACTCGGATAGGCCACGTTCATCTAAAAGTTTCGGACCTTGACCGCGCCATTGCCTTTTACAGCGACATTTTGGGGTTTGGCATTGTGCAACGTTATGGCCCGCAAGCCGCGTTTCTCGCGGCGGGCTCCTACCATCATCATATCGGCCTCAATACATGGGAAAGCCTCGGTGCGACTCCGCCCCCTAAAGGGCATACGGGTCTGTATCATACGGCATTCCTCTATCCCTCCCGCGCAGAACTAGCCGATGCGCTGCACCGTTTGATCGCAGCCGACTGGCCCCTCACGGGGGCCGCAGATCATGGCGTCAGCCAAGCGATCTATCTTGACGATCCCGATGGAAACGGGGTCGAACTTTACTGGGACCGCGCCGAAAACGAGTGGCCACGGGATAAGGACGGCACGCTGACAATGAACAATACACCGTTCGACCTTGACGCATTGCTGGCCGAATTCCCCCGCTGAACTGTCACAAAAAAGATTCAGAAACGGCCTACCTTAAACCTGTGGGTTGGAAAACTTTGCCCAAGTCCCAACCAGCCCCACATCGCCCTACCGCCTCTGGTTCCCCGACCAGAGGCGGCTTTCCTTTCGCCAATGAGACTACGACGCAGTGGTATCTTTCATTGTGCTTGCAGCAGGCCCCCAAAATCGGCCATCATCACGCCGTTAAGGGAGAATTTTATGCGCAAGTTTTTGGTCGTACTCGATGATAGCCGCGAATGTTTAAACGCTATGCGTTTTGCGGCGATGCGGGCAGCCCATACTGGGGCCGGAGTGGAAATCCTATCTGTGATCCCGCCAGACGAGTTCAATCACTGGATTGGCGTGGCCGACATCATGCGTGCCGAGGCCCGCGAGCGGATTCAAGTTCATTTTGACGTTTTCGCAAAATGGATGCGCGACCGCCAAGGCATTGATCCATCGTTGATCATTCGCGAGGGCGAACCTATGCACGAAATATTGGCACAAATCCGCGACGACCCACAGATCGGTGTCTTGGTTCTTGGAGCAAGTACTGGGAAAAGTGGCCCCGGCCCCTTGGTCTCGGCGCTGTCAAAATCGGCGGGCAGTTTGCCCATTCCCGTGACTATTGTTCCTGGTGACTTGACTAAAGAGCAACTTGAAGCCATCACATAAGTACCGTAGTGTTTCTGTCAGAATAGGATGTTTAGAACAGTTCTAAACCTTGACACTTAGGACGCGCAGGCGCATATCTAGGTTCAAACGGAGGCCCCTATGTTTATTCAAACCGAGTCCACACCAAATCCCGCGACCTTAAAGTTCTTGCCCGGCCAGACCGTGCTTGAAGTTGGAACGGCGGATTTCCCAAGTGCTGAAACTGCAAATACCTCTCCTCTTGCCCAACGCATCTTTGCGGTTGGCGGCGTGACGGGTGTGTTTTTCGGCTCTGATTTTGTGACTGTCACAAAAGACGACGCAACTGAGTGGGATCATGTCAAACCTTCGATCCTCGGCGCGATCATGGAACACTACCAATCCGGCCAATCCGCGCTTAGTGGTGATGTGAAACCAGCGTCTGGACATGCCGAACATGAAGGCGAAGATGGCGAAATTGTTGAGCAAATCAAGGAGCTCCTCGACACGCGCGTCCGCCCTGCGGTTGCCCAAGATGGTGGCGATATTACGTTCCACGGGTTTGATCGTGGCATCGTTTATCTTCATATGCAAGGGGCCTGTGCGGGCTGTCCAAGTTCGACGCTGACGTTGAAAATGGGCATCGAAAACCTGCTGCGGCACTATATCCCCGAAGTTCTTGAGGTGCGGCCTGTTGCAGCCTGACCGACTGGTTTTAGCATTTGATACGTCGGCCGCCCATTGTGCGGCCGCGCTGCTGTTTGGCGACCAAGTTTTGGCGCAAGCCTATGTTCCGATGCAAAAAGGACAAGCCGAATACCTCGTGCCCATCCTTGAAGACGTCCTCGCGCAAGCGGGACACAAGTGGGCTGACCTTGCCGCGATTGGTGTGGGAACCGGCCCCGGAAATTTTACCGGCATTCGGATTTCCGTCGCCCTTGCCCGTGGGTTGGCGATGACCCTTGGTATTCCGGCGGTGGGCGTCACGGCGCTCGAAGCACAGGCCGATGGTCTAGAGCGCCCAATCTACTCCTTGATCCCTGCCCCGCGGGATACATATTACATCCAAAGTCTCGGTGCTGATGTGGACGTTATCGAGCAAATTCCCCTCGTTGAGGCTCAGGCGCGTGTCTTGGAAGGGCCGTCGGTCGGCCCCGTTGATACCACCGAATTTACACCCTCAAATGTCCCTCTCGCGGTCGCAATTGCCAAAATCGCGGCACGTCGTTTTGAGTTCCAATCCGAAGGTCAACGACCAACCCCGTTTTATGTACGCTCCGCCGATGCTGCTCCCGCAAAGGACGCGCCGCCGGTGCTCCTTGACTAGCCTCAAAACACCACAGGCCCTCGCGGCGCTGCACGCGCGCTCCTTCACGTCGCCGCGTCCATGGTCGGCGGACGAGTTTGCCTCGCTACTTTCTCAAAAATTGGTATTCCTCGTGACGGTCCCATCGGGCTTTGCTCTAGGGCGCGCCATCGCGGGAGAGGCCGAATTGCTTACGATTGCCGTCGAGCCAAATGCACGTCGAACAGGCGCGGGAAGCACCTTGATGGAACTCTTTGAAAACGAGGCCATCGCACGCGAATCCACAGAATCATTTCTTGAGGTCGCCGAAGATAACCTAGCGGCACTTTCCCTATATCGGGGAGTGGGTTACCGCGAATCTGGGCTTCGACGCGGATACTACCGTTCGCAAAGCGGTACTATTTTAGACGCTCTGGTTTTTCGAAAAACCATAGGAGCCTGAAAACACGGCACTTAACCCAATATTTTCACGGGTATTTCAAGTTTTATTACCAAATGGTAAAATTTTTGTTGACCAACGGTCGCCTCTCTCCCCTAAATACCCGATGATCTTCTTGTGATCTGCTCTTAACAAAGGGTAACGTCATCCATGGTATGACACCCTAAAAAACACAACTGGGAGAGTATAATGACCCTCATGAAATCCATTCTCGGCGCAACCGCGACTTTGGCCCTATCGGCTGGCGCTGTTTTGGCTGATCCCGCGATCATTTTTGATCTTGGCGGAAAATTTGACAAATCCTTCAACGAAGCGGCCTTTAATGGTGCTGAGCGTTGGGTAAAAGAAACAGGCGGCTCTTACGATGAGTTCGAACTTTCTGCTGATGCACAGCGCGAACAGGTTCTTCGTCGCTTCGCTGAAGGCGGCAACAACCCTGTTGTTATGGCCGGCTTCTCGTTTGCTTCTGCGCTTGAAACAGTTGCTCCCGACTTCCCAGATACAAAATTCGTTTTGATCGACATGGTTGTAGACCAGCCAAACGTGCGCAGCATTGTTTTTGACGAGCACACAGGCTCCTACCTTGTGGGTGTTCTGGCGGCCTTGGCGTCCGAAACTGGCACTGTTTCCTTCGTTGGTGGCATGGATATTCCATTGATCTCCAAATTTGCATGTGGCTATGCACAGGGCGTCAAAGCGACGAACCCTGACGCGAAAGTCATCGTCAACATGACAGGCACAACGCCTTCTGCTTGGAATGATCCCGTAAAAGGTGGCGAGCTTACACGCGGCCAAATCAGCCAAGGCTCCGACGTTGTGTTCGCAGCAGCTGGCGGCACCGGTCTTGGTGTGCTTCAAACGGCAGCTGACGAAGGCATCCTTTCGGTTGGTGTCGACAGCAACCAAAACTACCTTCAGCCAGGGTCGGTTTTGACCTCCATGATGAAACGCGTCGATAACGCTGTATACGAAAGCTTCCTCGCCGGCGAAGCCGTTGAGCCAGGTTTCAACGCAATGGGCCTTGCGAACGATGGCGTGAGCTATGCGATGGACGAGCACAATGCGGCACTCATCACAGAAGACATGATCGCGCAAGTTGAAGCGGCAAAAGCTGGCATCATTGCTGGCGACATCACGGTACATGACTACATGTCCGACGAAACTTGCCCAGCGTACTAAGCTAGAATGGCTTTGGCACCAGAAAAGGGGCGGCAGGAAACTGCCGCTCCAACATCCCCCGCTCCCGCTATCGAGCTGCGCGGCATTTCCAAGGCTTTCGGCCCTGTTCAAGCCAACAAAGACATCTCGATCACCGTCCAAAAGGGCACCGTCCACGGAATTATTGGCGAAAACGGCGCTGGTAAGTCAACGCTGATGTCGATCCTCTATGGGTTCTACAAGGCCGATGCGGGCGAGATTATTATTAGCGGAAAACGAACGGTCATTCCTGACAGTCAGGCCGCCATCAAGGCTGGCATTGGCATGGTGTTCCAGCACTTTAAACTGGTTGATAATTTCACGGTTCTTGAGAACGTGGTCCTTGGGGCCGAAGATGGTTGGCGCCTGACGCCGTCGTTGCGCAAGGCGCGCAAACTACTCACCGAATTGGCAGAAGAATACGAGTTGAATGTTGATCCGGACGCGTTGATTGAAGACCTCTCGGTGGGGCATCGTCAGCGGGTTGAGATCCTGAAAGCTCTGTATCGCAAGGCGGATATCCTTATTCTCGACGAGCCCACGGGGGTTTTGACACCCGATGAGGCTGACCACCTGTTCCGCATTCTCGAAGGCCTTCGCGCCTCTGGCAAAACCATTATTCTCATTACGCATAAGCTGCGCGAGATCATGGATATCACCGACACCGTGAGCGTCATGCGCCGTGGGGAAATGACTGCGACGGTGAAAACATCGGAAACGAGCCCTGAGCAGTTGGCCGAACTGATGGTCGGCCGCAAAGTGCTTCTGCATGTCGACAAAGCCCCCGTGCAACCGGGTGAGGAAATCCTCTCGGTCGAGAACCTTGTGGTCGTTGACGAAGATAAGGTCACCCGCGTCAAAGGCATTTCCTTCAATATTCGCGCAGGCGAGATTTTGGGAATTGCGGGAGTCTCGGGGAACGGCCAATCTGAACTTCTTGAAGTTCTTGGCGGCTACGCCAAGGCCACCGGAAGCATCCGCTTGCACGGCAAAGAACTCGACCTAACAGGCTCCAAAAGCGACGGCCAATCTCGCCGCGCCAATGGCATTGCGCACGTCCCCGAAGATCGCCACGAAGAGGGTCTTATCCTTGACTTTGAAGCGTGGGAAAACATGGCCTTTGGCTACCACAACGACGCAAAATACAACAAAAACAAGTTCTTGATGGACAACAAAGCCATCCTTGAAGACACTCAAGGCAAGATGGACCGCTTTGATGTTCGCCCCCCGAACCCGCATCTTCACGCGGCGAACTTCTCGGGTGGGAACCAACAGAAAATTGTTCTGGCACGCGAAATTGAGCGCAACCCTGATTTACTCCTCATTGGCCAACCGACCCGTGGTGTGGATATTGGAGCGATCGAATTCATCCACCAGCAAATCGTTGCGCTTCGGGATCAAGGCAAGGCGATTTTGCTGGTCTCGGTTGAACTTGAAGAAGTGCTCTCGCTTGCGGACCGGATTGTCGTCATGTTTGACGGGAAAATCATGGGCGAACGCCTTGCGAGCGAAACGAACGAGCGCGAATTGGGGATGATGATGGCGGGTATGACACCAGACAAGAGTGACGGAGCGGGCGCATGAACAAGATGCCAAGATGGGCGGATGTTGCCCTTATCCCCTTCATAAATTTGCTCATTGCATTTGTAATTTCTGGCATTGTTCTCGCTGCGATCGGAACTAACCCGTTTGACGCGCTCGCCACGATGATCGAAGGATCGTTCGGCAGTTCGCGCGGTGTGGGCTACACGCTTTATTACGCGACGAACTTCATATTTACAGGCCTCGCAATGGCCATCGCGTCACACGCTCGGATGTTCAACATCGGCGGCGAGGGCCAAGCGGCGGTTGGCGGCCTTGGAGTCGCCGTTATTTTATTAGCGGTTCCGTGGCCACATTGGACGCTCGCCCTTCCCGCAGCTATTGTTTTTGGTGGCCTGTTCGGCGCAGCATGGGCCTTTATTCCCGCTTATCTTCAGGCAAAACGGGGCAGCCATATCGTTATCACGACGATCATGTTCAACTTTATGGCGGCGGCCCTAACGGGATATCTGTTGACCGGCCCAATGAAAGTGAAAGGCAAAATGGCTGCCGAAACAGCCGCGTTCCCACCAGGCACGCATTTGCCAACCTTCCACGAGATGCTCGCTCCCTTTGGCATTGAGTTTTCAAAACACGCCCCCGCGAATATCAGCTTCCTCGTGGCGCTTTTGTGCTGTTTGTTTTTTTGGGTTTTGATGTGGCACACGCGCTTGGGTTATCAAATCCGCGCCCTCGGACACTCGGAGACTGCCTCCAAATATGCAGGAATTTCACCCGCCAAAATCATGATCATCACCATGTTGATCTCCGGCGCGTTTGCCGGACTTATGGCTGTAAATAACGTCATGGGCGAAGCCGAGCGCATGATCCACAACGCGGTCGAAGGGGCTGGTTTCATCGGCATCGCCGTGGCCTTGATGGGGCGCAATCATCCCATCGGTGTCATTCTTGCGGCGATTTTGTTTGGCTTCTTGTGGCAAGGCGGCGCGGAATTACAGTTTGTCTATGGCATCCCGCGCGAAATGGTCACCGTGATTCAAGCCATCGTCATTCTGCTAACCGGCGCCCTCGACTATATGGTCCGTGGCCCCGTCGAGCGGATTTTTCTCATGCGCGCAAATTCGAAGAAGAGGGCTTAGGACATGGAATTCTTTCACATCTTAATCCCGATTCTCGACTCAACTTTGCGCTATGCAACGCCACTCCTTTTGGCGTGCCTCGCGGGCCTCTACTCTGAGCGCGCGGGGATCGTGGACATTGGCCTTGAGGGTAAAATGCTCGGCGCAGCCTTCCTCACAGGGGGTGTTGCGTTTGTAACAGGCTCGATCTGGCTGGGCCTTTTGGCGGGAGTTGCGGGTTCCGTGGCGCTTTCGATGTTGCACGGAGTTGCATCGATTACCTTCCGTGGCGACCAGCTCATCTCAGGTGTTGCGATCAACTTCCTTGCGGCGGGCCTTTCGATTGTGATTGGCTCTGCGTGGTTTGGTCTTGGTGGGCGCACGCCCTCTCTGCCAAGCAGCGCCCGATTCCACGACATCACACTGCCCTTTGCGGATTCCGTTGCGAACGTGCCGATACTGGGGCCAATTTATTCGGATTTGCTCTCTGGGCACACCATATTGGTCTATGTAGCGTTAATCGCCGTGCCTGTTACATGGTTCGTTTTATTTCGCACACGCTTTGGGTTGCGCCTGCGCGCAGCGGGTGAAAATCCGGCGGCCGTGGATACAGCAGGGGTTTCTGTGGTTAAACTCCGGTATAGCGCGATCATTATTGCTGGCGTTTTGTGCGGGCTAGCAGGTGTATATCTGGCGAGTTTTGCCGCTAATTTCGTGAAGGATATGACGGCAGGTCGGGGGTATATTGCCCTTGCTGCGCTTATTTTTGCGAAATGGCGCCCTTGGCAGGCGATGGGAACGTGCATTTTGTTTGGCTTCCTCGCAGCCGCGGCGCCCTATCTAGAAAACAAATCGTTTATGGGGTTCGAAGTACCGTCCCAATTCATCGACGCTCTGCCCTATTTGCTCACAGTTATCATCCTCGCAGGGTTTGTTGGCAAAGCCATTCCGCCACGCGCTGGGGGGCAGCCCTACGTAAAAGAAAAATAAGTGCGGCTTTGAACAGAAGTGATCCGATTTGTCGCATGCGGGGGTCTACAACCGGCGTGGGACATCTTATACTGACTGTGCGACTAGCAGGGTAACCAAATGCAGATTTATCTCCCAATCGCCGAAGTATCGGTCAGCGTCTTCCTATTGTTAGGCCTTGGGGGATTGGTGGGAATCCTGTCGGGAATGTTTGGTGTGGGCGGTGGCTTCCTTCTCACGCCGCTGCTGTTTTTCATTGGTATCCCGCCCGCCGTGGCTGTGGCGACAGGGGCCAACCAAATCGTAGCGTCTTCGATTTCCGGCGTCCTTGCGCATTTTAAGCGCAAAACCGTCGACCTTCAGATGGGGACAGTTTTGCTCATCGGCGGCCTGCTCGGCGCGGCTTTTGGTATTTATCTTTTCAACCTGCTGAAATCTTTGGGGCAAGTAGATTTGCTTGTCACCCTCTGTTACGTGGTTTTCCTTGGCATCATCGGTGCGCTCATGTTTATCGAGAGCGTTCGTGCGATCCTTCGGTCCAGAAGACCCGGAGCAGTACCAATACGACGCAGACACAACTGGGTACACAACCTCCCGTTCAAAATGAAATTCCGCACGTCTGGCCTGTATATCAGTGTAATCCCCCCGATCCTTGTGGGTGTACTTGTTGGAATATTGGCGGCCATCATGGGCGTCGGCGGCGGCTTTATTATGGTGCCTGCCATGATCTATCTTCTGGGGATGCCCACCAAAGTTGTGATCGGAACCTCGCTGTTTCAGATCATTTTCGTAACCGGATTCACCACACTGTTGCACGCAACAACAAACCAAACCGTCGACATGCCCCTTGCGGTTCTCCTGCTTATTGGTGGGGTTGTTGGCGCCCAATTTGGCACTCACATTGGCCTCAAACTTAAGGCCGAACAATTGCGTGTGCTCCTGGCACTTCTGGTGTTGGTCGTTTGCGGAAAACTTGCGCTTGATTTGCTTCTCCAACCCAGCGAACTTTACTCTTTGGGCAAGGTGGGAAGCTAATAATGCGGTCACTTCTACTCGCTACCATCCTACTTTTGACAAGTGTTGTAACCGCTCCGGCGCGTGAAGAAGTCATCGCCGCTCTAAGCCATAATAACGTCGCCATCACAGCTAATTTTGACGGCTCTGAAATCCTCATTTTTGGCGCTATTAAACGCGACTCGCCGATTCCCGAGGGCGAGGAACTGGATATTATCATCACGGTATCAGGCCCGTCTTTGCCCGTCCTTGTCCGCCGTAAGTCGCGTGTTTTGGGAATTTGGGTGAATACTGATGCGGTCGAAGTTGATGCCGCACCCAGTTTCTATGCCGTAGCAACGACGTCTCCCCTACAGGATATTCTTTCTCAAACCTCTGACTTGCGCCACGATATAACGATCAACAACGCTGTGCGCTCGGTTGGCGCGCCGAGCAACATCACTGATTCCGAAACTTTCACGGAAGCTCTGATACGCATTCGCGACAAAGAAAAACTGTATCAACTCCTTGAAGGCGCGGTCGAACTTTCCTCGGACACCCTATTTCGCACCTCAATTGCCCTGCCCGCGAACCTTACAGAAGGCACATACAAAACGCGTTTTTTACTGGTGCGCAACGGAAGAGTTGTCAATCAAACGGAGGCCTCCATTGAGGTGCGTAAAGTGGGTGTCGAACGCTGGCTGTACAACCTCGCGCATCAACACTCTCTGATTTACGGGATTATGTCGCTCTTTATCGCAATTTTTGCGGGCTGGGGTGCCAGCGCAATCTTCCGCTATTTCCGCGCTTAAGGCCCACGCTAACCGCGACCAACAAACGGCATATCGGTCGCCATAACCGTTACGTTTAGAATGTTCGCATTGAGCGGTAGACTCGCCATGTGAAAAACCGTTTCCGCAACATTGCTCGCGTCCATTACAGGTTCCGGCCGAATTGAGCCATCAGCTTGTGGCACGCCACCCGACATTTTTTGCGTCATTGCACTGGCCGCATTGCCAATATCGATTTGGCCACAGGCAATGCCAAAAGGACGGCCATCGAGCGCCAGTGTTTTGGTGATCCCAGAAACCGCATGTTTGGACGCCGTATAGGAAATCGCCCCCGGACGCGGTGTTGTTGCAGAAATCGAACCGTTATTGATAATGCGCCCACCTTGTGGCGACTGCTTGCGCATCCGACCGAAAGCAGCACGTGCGCAGAGGAACATCCCTGTCACATTGACCTCCATAACCTGTTGCCAATCGGCAAGGCTAATCTCATCAATAAGACCCGTAGCGCCAAAGCTTCCGGCATTATTAAAGAGCGCATCAAGGGGGCCATCAAAGCTGTCGAAAGCCTGCGCCACTTGCACCTCGTTGGTTACATCACAGGGTAAAAGAACAGCGTTTTCAAAGCCATTGGCAACCTCGGCAAGTTTATCTGCGTTGCGCGCCATCAACCCAACGCGCCAACCACGTGACAGGAAAATACCCGCTGTCATTGCGCCCAAACCACCGCTGGCACCAGTAATAATTATCGACTTCATGCCTCTGTCCCTTCGTTTTCAATCGCCAATTTCAGCACCGATGGCTTTACCGTCAAGTCTGACGTTATCAGCGGACCACTTGGGCGGGCCAAACGATTACGCACTACCCAAAAAAGGCGTTTTTCCGCCCGTGTAATAGCGACATAAGCCAACCGTTTCCACAAAGGTTGCCCCGCCTCGACCCGTCCCATGCGCGCAGCGGCATAAATATCTGGTCCAAAAACCTGCACATCTTCCCATTGCGACCCTTGCGCCTTGTGCACGGTTACCGCGGCCCCGTGCAAAAACGCGGCCCCCATACGGGCAGCAAAGGGAATGAAGGGCTCTTCCTCGTCTGGGAATTCAATTTTGATGATCGAAGCCGCACTGACCTGCGGGTCTTCGGCACCCATTACGTGAATGCGCGAAAAACCCGGATTGCGACCTGGTCCCAGATAGACCACCTGCGCCCCTTTAATTAGGCCACGCGCCTCGAGATCAATGCGTTTTTTTCGGTGTTTCGCGGGCAGTTCAATCCCGTCACAAATTAGCGGCTCCCCCGGCAAAAGCGCATCCCCCGGAGCGCCAAAAGCACCGCGAAAGGCCTGAATAAGCCGCACGCGAGTCGCGTTTCGCCACACAAGGACAGGAGAGCGCGCCATCAAGTCGCTTTCGACACGCTGTGCCCAAACCACGCGCTCGTCCTTTTTTGACGCCTCTTCTATCATCCGCTCAAACCCCTCAAACGTGAGGTTTTCATCGGCAAGAGCATGCGCGAGATCCAGGATAGGATTATCTTGGGTTTGACGGTGAACGCGTGAAAGAACCATCTTCTGACGGCCTTTAAAACGGTCAAAAATCATCTCGCCCGACTGCCCTACGGGTGCGAGCTGGGCTGGATCTCCAAAAAGAACCAGCGTGGGGAAAATTTCACGCAGATCATTGTATTGTTTTTCATCCAGCATCGAACTTTCGTCGATGAACCCAATATCGAGCGGGTCATCGCGGCGCTTCCAGCCGGTAATAAAGTCCGATCCACGAAGCCCTGCGGCGGCTAATGCCCCCGGAACCGATTTATTATTCTGGAAAAAAGCGAAGGCGCGATCGAGGGCCGCATCGGTCAGCCCCTCGACTTGCGGCCTCTCCCCCTCGCCCGCCAACCATTCGGCGATTTTCTCGTATTCGGGATCATAAACGGGGGTATAAAGGATGCGGTGAATTGTTGTCGCTGGCACCCCACGATTGCGCAAAACGCTCGCGGCTTTGTTCGTGGGGGCAAGGATTGCAAGCGTGCGCCGCGATTTGCGTTTCTTGCCTTCGTAATCGCCTGAGACAACATCAACGCCTGCGGCCTCAAGCGCCTTATACAGTTCCGCCAATAAAAGGGTTTTGCCGGATCCGGCCTTCCCAATCACGGCCAAAGCCTTTTGTTTTCTATCACTTAACGGTGTCATTACTGAATTTTCAAGATCAACGCCTGCCTCCCGCAACACTTCGGTTACGCGGTCAAACGCTTCGGCCTGATCTTCGGAATAGGTAATGGTTGGCAGGGTCATGGGGCGACATTACAGGGCCGCCCCAGAGGTTGCCAGTCTATATCACATAGCGAAGGTTAGAGATTTTTCCGCATCGCCACCTTGTGCCGATGGGGTACCAAAGGCACGATTAAACCATTGCGCCGACTGTGCCGCTGATATGCCCGATTTCTCGTACATTTTTTCGCGAATTTCTTTGGAATATTCCCAAAAACCGAGACTAATAGCATCACGCCCCTCTCCTTGAGTTCCCATAATGACGGGGCCCCAGCCAAGGCGTGAATAGATGCGCACCATTCGTTCATCAAAAACCCCCACAGCGTGGCTGAGATGGAAATTCACCCCCACTTCGGAGCCCCCCAACATCAAAGCCGTAGCCGTACCAGCGGGCGCATTTGGGGCAAGGCAGAACCGCGTGCATTCCCAAATAAGCGGGCTTTCGATATGCACCCCATCAGACAGCTCGTTAAAATGATCGTTGACCATAGTCGGGCCTGTCGTTGGTAGAAACCGCATGGAGCCACCGTGGGTTCCGTCGGTATTTTCCCAAATCACATAAAGGGGGTTGAGGGCATCATAGTCATCACATTCTTTGCCATTTGCATCGACTTCGACCTCCCAACCAAGGCGGTTTTTAAACTGAAGAGCGCGATCGCGGAACATTCCGTCGCGCAGTTTTGGGTAGGTTGAGAGTTGGTCTGCATAAAGATAATGGATCATGGTGCCCTCCGTCGTTATTGGCACCTTGATGTCTATTTCGTAGGGCTAAAGATTCTCAAACATAGGCGAGCGCCCTGCCCGCGAATTGCGCAACACTCACACGACGAGCAACCCCTGCGCCATCGCGCGCGCCACGGCATGGGTTGTATTGGCGGCTCCGAGTTTGAACTGGGCGGCTTCGATGTAAACGCGCAAAGTATGGGGGGAAATGGAAAGGCTTTCGGCGGCCTGAGCACGACTATACCCGAGCGCAAGCATAGTTAGAGCATCTTTTTCGCGAGGAGACAGCGCGCGGGTCGCCATTTCATCTGTTCCACGTTCAATGCGCAGGGCAGTTTGGTTAAGGTAATGTGCAACCAGAATTAAATCTTGAATGCTGCGGTCTGTAAACTTCTCCCATTCCTCGTCGCCGCATTTCTGATTCACCGAAAAGAGAGCAAACTGCCCGTTTGGACCGCGTATTGGAACGGAAAACCCTTGGTTGCCGACGCCTTCAGCAACAGCTTCCCCCAAAAAGTCACGGGATTTTTTGGACGACCAATCCAATCGCTTCCAGTCGACGGGATGAAACCGCTGGAAACACCCTTTGACCACGGGATCAACCCGCGCCAAATCGGTCTCGATGTAGTGATCGACCCAGGCGTCCTCATAGGTGAGCGCAGCGTATTGCTGACCCGTAGAATTGACTGAATGATAAACCAAATGCTCGACCTCATAGAGGTCCCTGATCTGGAATACCTGATCCTGCAGAGCCTCAAGCGATTGCGCTTGGCCCAACTGATCGATAATACTCTCCAACTTCCGCTTCATACCCGTTAAACGCCCTTGTTGGGTTTTCCGGATTCTGAGAGAGCTCGGCGGCTGCCAATATTTTCGTCTCTATAAGCTGTAAGGCGAGCTGAGGCATATCGTTTGCATCAGCAAAAACTTGTAGGTCGGTGAGAACGCTCAGTATCCAGTCGTTTGTCATGACGAGTCTCTTTCACAGTGGTTAACAGAGTATTAACACAACCGTAGCACGAGTTAAATAATTGGGGTATTCGCATATTATTCCTCCCCTAAAATAGCGAGGCGGCGTCTTTTAACGTTTTGAAAGCTATGGGGGCCTGTTCGTCTTCTAGGTTTGTGCCCGCAACACAGGTGAGTCGCGGGCACAATCAGGATTAGAGATTCGCGTCTAAAGTGTCTTCGAGTGTACGCAACCCAGTACGAGGTGCCTGAACCAACACAGCCATATTCCCAGGCTGGTGCTGGTTTCGCAGCATCTTGAGATGCGCTTGTGGAATGTCGTTCCAACCAAAGACTTCACTCATGCATGGATCAATACGCCGCTCACACATCAATTTGTTCGCCGCGGCTGCTTGTTTTAAATGCGCGAAATGGCTGCCTTGAATGCGTTTTTGGTTCATCCATACATAACGCGCGTCCATCGTCAGATTAAAGCCGCTCGTTCCTGCGCAAATAACGATCATACCGCCCTTCTTGCAAACAAAGGTTGAAACTGGGAACGTCGCTTCGCCCGGATGCTCGAAAACCATGTCAACATTCACGCCTTTACCCGTGATATCCCAAATGGCCTTGCCGAATTTGCGCGCCTCATTGAACCAGTCTTTGTATTCGGGGCTATTTACCGTCGGGAGTTGCCCCCAACAGTTGAAGTCTTTGCGATTAATGACCCCTTTTGCCCCCAGCCCGAGCACAAATGCGCGTTTTTCTTCATCGGAAATGACCCCAATTGCATTCGCCCCAGCGGTATTAATGAGCTGAATAGCAAAGCTGCCCAACCCACCAGAGGCCCCCCAAACCAAAACATTTTGGCCCGGTTTCAACTCATGTGGATGATGCCCAAACAGCATCCGGTAGGCGGTGGCGAGGGTGAGTGTGTAGCACGCACTTTCTTCCCACGTCAGGTGCTTGGGGCGTGGCATCAATTGCTGCGCTTGCACGCGTGTGAACTGCGCGAAACTCCCATCGGGTGTCTCGTATCCCCAAATCCGCTGGCTCGATGAGAACATAGGATCGCCACCATTGCATTCCTCGTCGTCGCCGTCGTCTTGGTTGCAATGGATCACTACTTCGTCGCCAACTTTCCAGCGCGTAACTTTATCCCCAACCGCCCAAACAACGCCTGAAGCGTCGGAACCGGCAATGTGGAAGTCCTGTTTGTGAATATCAAACGGGCTGATCGGAACGCCAAGCCCCGCCCAGATACCATTGTAATTAACACCTGCGGCCATCACCAAAACCAAAACTTCATAGCTGTCAATTTCGGGAACAGCCACAGTTTCAAGTTGGAAAGATTTATCCGGTTCACCGTGCCGCTCGCGCCGGATCGCCCAAGCATACATCTGTTTTGGGACATGCCCTAGAGGCGGCATTTGACCGACCTCATATAGGTCAAGCTTAGCACCGTCGTTGCTAGGAAATTTGCTTTCTGTATCTAGAGCCATGGCGGCCTCCATCGGTTTCTGCGGCGCAGAATCACGCGCCTTAAAGAAAGGATTACCGACCTCAAAGCAATATTACAACCATTCAGGCATCATTTTTGAAACTTTATAACCGAGCAGATGCGGCACATTCCCATCAAATAACAAGCTCGCCGTCCACCAAATGCTCAATTGAGGCCGCATAATACGCCGTAAACTCTTTGGAATCCTCTGTAATTGTATAGGTTCCAGATGCCTCACGGATAAATTGCCTTAGCAACAGGATGCGCAAACCAACGTCGGTAGCATAGGAAATATTTTCCCGTGGGATATGCACATGCGCACCAATCTCTTTAAGGCCCTGAATGATCTCCCCCATTTGCGCTTCTATTTGTTCGCGACTCAACGGCTTGGTTGATCTGGTTAAAATCAGAGCAACCAAGGGAACAGGAAGAACCGGCACAACCTCGCGCACACGTTTCATCATTTCCCGCCCCACAGTTTTCGTAAGCTCATCATGGGTTGCCTTTGGTACTTCGGCTGCAAACTCCCGCAAAGACAATGGCTGCCCAAAACTCACTGCGGCATAGCCAAAGCGGTGGAACCGACCCGTCAGGAAAAAGCGGAATTGGCGAAGAACAAACCCGAGCATCTTAAAAAAGCTGAACCCAAATTTGCGCGACCCCGTGGTCGCAGCTTCAATTAAAACACGATCTTCCAAAACACGATCATAGTTCAAAGCGATGGGAACAAACACAACATCGCGGCCATCATCACCGTGAAAACCAGAGATCACATAACTGAGGATTCCGAGCTTTGGTGGCCCCACTTTTCCCGAGAGAGAAAGCCCCCCTTCGGGGAACACGGCCTGTGCAACACCAGCTTCAGTCGCCATCTGAACATACCGTCCAAGAACGCGACGATAGAGTAAGTTATGCGACTTTCGCCTAATAAAATAGGCTCCCATAAAGCGGAGAAACCCCTGTAGAGGCCATACGCACGCCCACTCTCCAACGGCATATGACAAGGCGCTTCGCTCGGCCGCGAGATATGTCACGAGGAAATAGTCCATGTTCGAGCGGTGGTTCATAACGAAAACCACCGTTGCCGTAGGCGCAATCTGAGCGATACTTTCCTCATCAGAATATCCAAGACGGACACGATAAAAGCTACGGGAAAGCCAACGTGTGATTTTTATCGCGAAGCCAAAATAGGCTGTCGCCGAGAATGACGGTACGATCTCGCGCGCATATCTATGCGCCGCTTCAAAGGCGACATTTTCGGGTATACCTTCGGCCTCCGCATGCTCTTGAATTGCCTCTGCGACCTTAGGGTCATAAATCAACCTTTGGATCATATCGTGACGTCTCGCGAGCTTGAATGGCTCAATTGGACGCTGGAGCCTGAGATTTATCCGCGCGACGACCCGCTCCATACGACGGCGAAAAAACCAGCGCACGGAGGGTACTAGAATGCGATCAAGCGTCGATATCGCAGCCAAGAGGGCAACGAGAACAACTAGCCAAATTGGAAATTCAACGGTTTGAAACATTGTGCCAATGTTTCAGTCGCGGCCCCCTAGGTAAAGCCCAAGATGCCGCAACGCAGCGATTGACAGTGAAACTATATATCAATTATAAGTAAGTTTACGCATCAAAATTACGCTAAGGTTTAACCATGCAAATTTCCGAGAAATCCAAGCCATGGCTTTTCCGCACCTACGCAGGACATTCCACGGCTCAGGCCTCCAACGCGCTCTACCACTCGAACCTTTCCAAAGGGCAAACTGGATTGTCTGTGGCTTTTGATCTGCCGACGCAAACTGGCTACGACAGCGACCACGAACTTGCCCGTGGCGAAGTGGGAAAAGTTGGCGTTCCAATCAACCACCTCGGTGACATGCGCGCCCTCTTTGATGCAATCCCGCTTGAGAAAATGAACACGTCCATGACGATCAACGCCACGGCCCCATGGCTTTTGGCGTTGTATATCGCCGCAGCGGAGGAGCAAGGGGCGGATGTGTCGGCCTTACAAGGGACCGTCCAAAACGACATTATCAAGGAATACCTCAGTCGCGGCACATATATCTGCCCGCCCGAGCCATCCCTTCGTATGCTCACGGATGTCGCGGCCTATACGCGCGAATTCCTACCGAAATGGAACCCAACGAACGTGTGCTCCTATCACCTTCAGGAAGCCGGAGCGACGCCCGAAGAAGAACTGGCTTTTGCCCTTGCAACGGCGGTCGCGGTTTTGGATGATTTACGCACAAAAGTCCCAGCCGAGCATTTCCCCGCAATGGTTGGGCGCATCAGCTTCTTTGTTAACGCCGGTATCCGGTTTGTGACCGAACTTTGCAAAATGCGCGCCTTTGTGGACCTATGGGACGAGATCACCCGCGAGAGATATGGCATTGAGGAGCCAAAATTTCGACGTTTCCGCTATGGCGTGCAAGTCAACAGCCTCGGGTTGACCGAGCAGCAGCCGGAAAACAATGTCTATCGCGTTCTTATCGAAATGCTCGCGGTGACCCTTTCCAAGAACGCGCGCGCCCGTGCGGTGCAACTCCCTGCGTGGAACGAAGCGCTCGGTCTGCCGCGCCCCTTCGATCAACAATGGTCCCTCCGGATGCAGCAAATTTTGGCTTATGAAACCGATCTTTTGGAATTCGACGACTTGTTTGACGAAAACCCAGCCGTCACACGCAAAGTGGAGTCCCTAAAAGAAGGCACTCGCGCCGAATTGGCCCAGATCGACAAAATGGGCGGGGCAATCGCGGCGATTGAATACATGAAATCCCGCCTTGTGACGAGCAACGCGAACCGTTTGAGAAAAATAGAAACGGGGGAAACCACGGTCGTCGGGGTAAACCGATGGACCGAAACGGAAGAAAGCCCCCTTACCGCGGGGGAACGCGCGATTATGGCTGCCGATCCCGCCGCAGAAGCGGACCAAATCGCCCGTCTTGTGGCCTTCAAGGAAGCGCGCGATGACACCGCAGTACAAGCCGCAATCGCGGCTCTTCGCGCGGCAGCAAAATCCGGTGCCAATATCATGCCACCCTCCATCGCCTGCGCAAAAGCCGGCGTTACGACGGGCGAGTGGGGCGACGTTGTGCGCACTGCCTTCGGGCAATATCGCGCCCCCACAGGTGTGCGCAAAACCGTCTCGAACCAAACGGAAGGCCTTGAAGAAATTCGCGCTGCCGTTGAAGGCGTAAGCGCGTCCCTTGGTCGTCGCCTCAAGTTCCTCGTCGGCAAACCGGGGCTTGATGGCCACTCAAACGGGGCCGAACAAATCGCAACCCGCGCACGTGATTGTGGCATGGAAATATGCTACGAAGGCATCCGCCTCACGCCAGAGGAAATCGTTGCAGCAGCCCTGCGCGAGGAGCCGCATATTGTCGGATTGTCGATTCTATCCGGCAGCCACATTCCCCTATTGGGGGAACTCGTTGAGCGCATGCGGAATGCTGGTCTTGGGCATATCCCCATCGTCGCTGGCGGCATTATTCCCGAAGACGATGCAAAAACTCTGCTCGCAATGGGACTTACCCGAATTTATACGCCGAAAGACTTCGAAATGAACAAAATCATGTTTGATATTGTCGCCCTTGTTACGCCTGTAACGATCGCGGCACAGTAAGACACTACTTGCGCTCGCTCCAAGCTTTGTGCAGAGATTGACCATCCAGTCAAACTTAAGAGGTCCGAATGACAGTCCATATTGGCGCAGCCCCCGGTGACATTGCAGAAACCGTTTTATTACCGGGCGATCCCTATCGTGCAAAATGGGCCGCTGAAACCTTTCTGACCGACGTTAAACTGGTCAATGAAGTGCGTGGCATGCTTGGATATACTGGCATGTGGAATGGTAACCGCGTGACCATCCATGGCACCGGAATGGGCATGCCCAGCCTTTCAATTTACGTTAACGAGTTGATCACAACTTATGGCGCAAAAACCCTCATCCGTATTGGATCCTGTGGTGGCATGCAAGAATCCATCAAGGTCCGTGACGTTATCATCGGCATGACGGCAACGACCCTCTCGACCCCGTCACGCGGGATTTTCAAAGAGATGAATTTTGCGCCCTGCGCCGATTACGGCCTGTTGCGCGCGGCCGCCGATGCGGCGCAATCCCGCGGCACGCCCACCCATGTTGGCGGCATATATTCCAGCGACGTTTTCTATGACGAGCGCCCCGATTTGAATGAACAGATGATCCGTCACGGCATTCTGGGCGTGGAAATGGAAGCGGCCGAACTTTATAATCTGGCTGCGCGCCACAGTTGCCGTGCCTTGGCGATCCTGACGGTCTCTGACCATCTTTTGACAGGGGAAGCCCTTCCGAGCGATCAACGTGAAAAAAGCTTCGGTGACATGGTAGAAATCGCCCTTGAAGCCGCATTTGCATAAATCGGCTTAGAAGCCAGAACACAAAAGGGGCCGACAGATTGTCCGGCCCCTTTTTTAAACATTTTGTATTTTTTAAACTGCGCGTTCGACCATCATCTGTTTGATGTGGCTAATTGATTTTGCGGGGTTAAGGCCCTTGGGACAAGTTTTCGCGCAATTCATAATCGTGTGGCAACGGTACAGTTTGAACGGATCTTCAAGATCATCCAAACGCTCACCTGTGGCTTCGTCGCGGCTATCTACAATCCAGCGATAGGCATGCAGCAACGCCGCCGGTCCAAGATATTCATCACTGTTCCACCAATAGCTTGGGCAGGATGTTGAGCAACAAGCACACATCACACATTCGTATAAGCCATCTAGCTTTTTGCGGTCGTCAATCGACTGTTTCCACTCTTTGGCGGGGCGGTTAGATTTGGTTTCCAACCACGGCATAATGCTCGCGTGCTGTGCGTAGAAGTGTGTCAGGTCTGGAATAAGGTCTTTGACCACTTCCATATGTGGCAACGGATAAATCTTCACGTCGCCCTTCACTTCGTCCATGCCATAGATACAGGCGAGCGTATTGATCCCGCCGACGTTCATCGCACATGATCCACAGATGCCCTCGCGACAGGAGCGACGGAACGTGAGACTTGGATCGATCTCATTCTTGATTTGAATAAGCCCGTCCAAAATCATCGGACCACAAGTATCCAAATTGACAAAATAGGTGTCAACTTGGGGGTTTTTGCCATCGTCTGGATTCCAGCGGTAAATCTGAAATTTCCGCAAATTCGTCGCACCAGCAGGTTTGGGCCAAGTTTTGCCCACTTTGATTTTGGAGTTCTTTGGAAGTGTAAACTCTACCATTATAGCACCCGTTTCTTTGTGGCTCGCTCGACCATATCAACACCAAGCTTGCTGTAATTCGGAGCGATTTTTGCGCTCATATGACTGTTCCGCATTATAGGCCTCCTTGAAGGGAAGGCATAAATGCGCCCCCCGAAGACAAGTAAGACTGCACGCGTTTTTGTTGTGATTGTGACAAGGTGGACCAAAGGTCCGCTCCACCAGAAATTCCGGCATACTCAAGCGGGAGCGGCTCTGTTCCCGTGGCCGAAGCGCTCGCGATCATGCCAGGGCCCTCAGATCGAAAGGAGACGATCTTGTAGCCAGCTCCGCCCGACATCACGTCACTGCGGTTTCCAGTGCGCTCGCCAATAGGAATAGACCCCGATTGGCCCACAGAGTTCACTCCTTCTGGAAGCGCGCCAATTTGGTCCAAGCAGCCAAGGTATGTGGAGCGTACCGTTTTGTTGTCGCCATGTGTATCGGTCACAACTTTACTAAAATACGCCTGTTTTGCCCCAACCGATGAAAAACTCAGCCCAGCGCGGCTTGCAGCATAGGACTGGCATTCATCCGTGTTTTTCGGTGTCTTCAATGGAGTGGGACCGCAAGCGGCAACCCCCAAAAGTCCCAAGACGGCCCAAGACAAACGCATTAGAACGTCCTCTCTTTGGGAGCGATTCTCGCGAGGTTAATCCCGCCCTCGGCTTCCGTGGAGAGTGGAGTCGTAACAACGGGGCGATATGTCAGGTCAACTTTGTTGCCGTCAACCCGACTGATGGTGTGAACCCGCCATTTTTCGTCGTCCCGCTTGGGGTAATCTTCGTGTGCGTGCGCGCCACGGCTCTCTTTGCGAGCTTCGGCGCCGACAATTGTGGCCATCGCATTGGGAAGGAGGTTGGTCAATTCCAACGTCTCCATCAAGTCGCTGTTCCAAACAAGGCTACGGTCGGTGACTTTGAGGTCATCCACTTTACCTGCGATGGCGGTCATTTTCTCAACACCCTCGGCCAAGGTTTTGTCCGTACGGAATACGGCGGCATCGGCCTGCATTGTTTTCTGCATTTCGAGGCGCAACTCGGCGGTGGAAACGTTGCCTTTTGCGTAGCGCAAGCCGTCAAAACGATCCAAGGCCGCATCGACGGACGCTTGGTTCAGGACAGGATTGGAAGCTTCTGGATCAACAATTTTGCCAGCTTTGATTGCCGCCGCGCGGCCAAAGACGACAAGGTCAATCAGGGAGTTCGACCCCAAACGGTTGGCCCCATGCACAGACGCACAGCCAGCTTCACCAACGGCCATCAGGCCCGGCAAAATAGCGTTAGGATCTTTGGCAGTTGGGTTCAGCACTTCGCCGAAATAATTCGTTGGAATTCCGCCCATGTTGTAATGCACCGTTGGCAAAACGGGGATCGGTTCCTTGGTCACGTCAACACCCGCAAAAATTCGCGCACTTTCCGAAATACCAGGGAGGCGTTCGGCCAGCGCTTCTTTGGGCAGGTGGCTTAGATTAAGGTGGATGTGATCTCCATCTTTGCCAACACCGCGCCCTTCCCGAATTTCCATCGTCATCGAGCGCGAAACATAATCGCGCGGCGCGAGGTCTTTGTAGGTGGGCGCATAGCGCTCCATGAAGCGTTCGCCTTCGGAGTTGGTCAAATAACCGCCCTCTCCGCGTGCGCCCTCAGTGATCAAACAACCAGAGCCGTAAATGCCAGTTGGGTGGAACTGAACGAATTCCATATCCTGCAAAGCAAGCCCAGCGCGGGCAACCATGCCGCCACCATCGCCCGTACAAGTGTGCGCGGAGGTCGCACTAAAGAAGGCACGTCCATAGCCGCCCGTCGCAAGAACAGTCATTTTGGCGTTGAAGACGTGGATTGTACCATCGTCTAGCTTCCAACAGACAACGCCTTGGCATTGACCATCTTCGGACATGATCAAATCAATCGCGAAGTATTCAATAAAGAATTCCGCGTTATGCTTGAGCGATTGCCCGTAAAGTGTGTGGAGAATAGCGTGGCCGGTCCGGTCAGCGGCGGCACAGGTCCGTTGCACGGGAGGGCCTTCGCCGAATTCTGTGGTGTGGCCACCAAAGGGACGCTGATAAATCTTGCCCTCTTCGGTGCGCGAAAACGGCACGCCGTAATGCTCAAGCTCGTACACGGCCTTGGGAGCTTCGCGGGCGAGGTATTCCATCGCGTCGGTGTCACCAAGCCAGTCGGAGCCTTTAACGGTGTCAAACATGTGCCACTGCCAGTTATCCGGCCCCATATTTGAAAGCGACGCGGCAATGCCGCCCTGCGCCGCAACAGTATGGCTTCGTGTTGGGAAAACTTTGGTTACGCAAGCGGTACGGAGGCCCTGTTCGGCCATCCCAAGGGTTGCGCGCAAACCTGCGCCACCGGCACCAATAACAACCACATCATAGTCGTGGGTTTCATATTCATATGCAGACATGGAGCCAGCTCCTTAAAGCGCGATTTTAGCGAGGGCGAAAAGGCCAGTGGCCATCAACCCGTAGGAAAAGAGGATCACCGCGATAATCGCGATTTTGCGGCTTGAACCGCGCATGTAATCTTCGATCATCATCTGCGCACCTTTGCGGAAATGCAGAAGACCAAAAACCAACACAAGGGCGGAAAGGATCGCAGGGACGGGGCGCGCGAAGGTGGCGAGCACCTCTTCATAGCTGCCACCGAAAGCGCGACCAAAAATGAACAAGAACGTGGGCACCAACACGGCGAGGCCAACGGCGCTGACTTGCATGAACCAATGGTCTAGGGTGCCTGTGCCCGAAGCGCCTTTGCCTTCTGCACGTTTACGATCAGTAATAAAACTCATAGCGGCCTCCTAAACGATGACACAGGTTAACAGGGTAAGAACGACGGAGCCAATGATACAGCCCCAGCCCAATTTATCCGCAGTCACAGGATCAAGCCCGCGCCCAGAGTCAAAATACAAATGACGCAAGCCTGCAAGATAGTGATACCAAATGCCCCAAAGCGAAATCACCATTACGAATTGTCCCAGCCAAGACGTCAGAACGCCGTTAGCTACCGCAAAATATTCTTCGCCTGTTGATGCCGCAAAGAGCCACCACACAACGAGGACAAAACTCACAAGGAGCGCGTTGCCCGTGATCCGCGAAAGGATCGACGTAATCGAGTTAAGTTGGGGGCGGTAGATTTGGAGATGCGGAGAGAGCGGGCGCTTGCTCTGCTTCATGTCAGCCATGGGTTCACCCTTTCAGGATAAGATGCCTTTGGATCGGTTTCACAACTAATACCGCATTTTTCACACATGTCACTCTTTCAGAGTCGTAAATATGCTTGAAACATAAACAAACGGTATAAATTTGAGTTTTGTGATCACGCATCCAATTGCCGTGATCACAAATCGAGTAACAATTGCCGCGCAGATTTATGATCTGCCCCGACTCCCACAATGATCCTACGGCATGCCAAAATCAGCGTGGCACAAGCACCCAATAGTCAAGATCCAGCAGAATATCAGAAAGATATTTGCCGTCTGCGCCGCGCAATTCCCCGGCGACCCCTTTTGTTGCGACCAATCGCAACCGTAGGGCACCGACGTTGGGCGCGGTGGTTTCTGCTTTGTCCAAAACCTCGCTCCACGCACGGATCGTATCGCCTGCATAACACGGATTTACATGTGCGCCGCCGTTGATGGCCCCGATGAGTTGTGCATTGGCAAGGCCGTTGAAAGACAGCGCCCGCGCCATTGAAATCACGTGTCCGCCATAAATCAACCGCCGCCCCTCGGGGCGCGCCGTGGTATCAAAATGAACTTTGGCGGTATTTTGCCACAGCCGCGTTGCCAGCATGTGTTCAGCTTCTTCGATGGTTACGCCGTCGACGTGATCGATGACTTCACCGACGGCATAATCCGCCCAGCGATGCGGCTCCCCTGCCAGCGCGAAGTCGTATCCTGTAAAATCCAACCCTTCTGGAATGGGTAAATCAACCGGCGCGACATGATCCACAAGGTCGGGGATCACCGTTTGTGGAGGGGCCGATGCAAGGTCGCGTTTAC
Source organism: Falsihalocynthiibacter sp. CO-5D18 (assembly GCF_041205445.1). Lineage (NCBI taxonomy): Bacteria > Pseudomonadati > Pseudomonadota > Alphaproteobacteria > Rhodobacterales > Roseobacteraceae > Falsihalocynthiibacter > Falsihalocynthiibacter sp. CO-5D18. Next base: position 94,969 of record NZ_JBGFCF010000016.1, read on the forward strand.
GCACCATAACCCAGCGCACATAGCTCAACACGGTCTCACCGCGCTGATTTTCGCCGCGAGTACGCACATAAACGACGCCGGATTTCCCGTTGCTATTCTGCTTTACGCCAATGACTTCTGAGGTCGCCGTTAAAGTGTCGCCAGCAAATACTGGCCGCAAGAAACGCCCCTCCGCATAGCCCAAATTGGCGACAGCATTGAGTGAGATGTCAGGCACTGTTTTGCCGAAAACCGAGTGGAACGCGATCAAATCGTCCATCGGCGCTTCACTATACCCAACGCTGCGCGCAAATTCATCCGAGGATTGCACCGCATGGCGGGCGGGATAAAGCGCGTGATAAAGCGCGCGCTCCCCTCCCGAAAGCGTGCGTGGCACCGCGTGGACAATCTCTTGGCCCACGGCATAATCCTCAAAAAAGCGCCCAGCGTTGGTTTTGCTCATTGCTGGCCGAGTTTCATGTCGGGAGTATAGGGCGTATCGACCTCTTTTGTGACCCCTTGACCACAACGCATAACACCGTTTGCCGCATCAAATGCATAGGTTGGGCTGCCGTAAAGCTCCCATCCTTTGCTCAGCGCCAGCGAGACTTTGTGACAAAAGGCCGAAGTGTCTTCTTCGGTTAGGAGGCGATAAATTTTCATCCGTAGGTTCCTAGAAACGGGCTGTATCCAAGCCAAATGTGAATGCCAGAAATGATGCCATAGAGGATCAGTGTGATAAAGACGGTGCGGATATCTTTGTTAATTGGGCCAGCCATTGGCCGTGCCCAGACACCCTCGGCGCGGTTGATGAGAATCATTTGCACCAACGCCCAAATCCCCATTCCGCCGAATAAAACAACTGATGCATAGTCGCCGTTGACCAATAGATGGGCAAAACTCCAGACAACAACGCCCCACAACATTGGGTGACGGATTTTACTAGCGGTAACGCCCTTGGCGCTCCCAGCCCCAAATAGGAAAATGGAAACAAGCATCAGAAGGTTATTCGCGTGCCCCATACCCGCCATCGGCGTGTAAACTGGGATAATTGACGCGCTGCGATAGCCAATAACCATGGCAACAATGCCAAGCAATGCGGCCACCGCAACGCCGCCTTTGGCCTTGTCGCCCAATTTGGCGCGCAGAGCGGGATGTAAGCGTTTAAAAAAGTGGGCAATGATCCAGAGCGCGAGGCCAAGGTAAAGTAAAGTCATGAAAATCTCCAAAAGCTGCGCCGACACGCAATGTAAATCCGCTTCACATTGCCTTTATTCTTGGGCCTCTGCAATGGCCTTCGCTTGAGAAATAATTTGGCGTGCAGTAACCACATGGAGGTTCTCCACAATTTTCCCATCTACGACCGCAACGCCCTGCCCCACTGCCTCGGCGGTCTCATAGGCCTCAATTTGGCGATTTGCCAAGTCGACCTCCGCAGCGCTAGGCGAGAAAACCCTGTTCGCGGTGGCGAGTTGTGCAGGATGTATGAGAGTCTTTCCGTCAAATCCAAGATCGCGCCCCTGCTCACACTCAAGTGCAAGACCGGCGTCATCCTTGAAAGCGTTATAGACGCCATCAATGGCGATCACCCCATGCGCGCGCGCCGCCAGAAGGGCCGATTGAAGGGCCCCCATGAGTGGCAATCGGTCCGCCCGAAAACGACATCGAAGTTCCTTGGCGAGATCGTTTGTGCCCATGACAAACCCTTCAAGGGCGGGGTGCGCCGCAATTTCTTCGGCGTTCAAAATGCCCTTCGGCGTCTCGATCATGGCCCACACTGGGATGTCTGGCAACGCGAAATTCACGTTCGAAATATCCGCCGCATTTTCGACTTTTGGCAATAAAACCGCATCGAAATCCATTGTTTTAAGAGCTTCAATATCAGCTTTACCCCACTCCGTTTCCGCTCCGTTAATGCGCACGATGCGCAATCGGCTCCCATACCCGCCTTGTGTCAAAGCTTTGCGTAGGACGGCCCTTGCCGTTTCTTTCTCGTCAGGAGCCACGGCATCTTCAAGGTCAAAGATAATGGCATCGGTCTCCAGTCCTCGCGCTTTTTCCAAGGCGCGTTCCTTGGAAGCTGGGATATATAAAACGGAGCGGGTAAGAGAGGTTTCTACTGGCATGCTATAATTGTCCTCGCAATATTGTTGCGCAATCAATCCCCATACCGCATCAAATGACAAGGGAAAAATTGCCGCGGTGCAGAATTTTACCCATCGAGACTTCACAGCAGACGAAATTAACCTTTTAAAAAGGATCACAGTACGGCGGCTTAACCACTTATTTGCTAAGCTAATGCAAGCTGTTTCCAACGTTGGGCATTAGGAGGTCCGTCAGGCATGGCCGCCAAAACGACGGAACGAAACGACCCGACCCCTGCAACCACACGGGCAAAGCCCCTGCCGCCAGAACCTCTCTGGATTGGCCCGGCATAGGGTTTAGCACCTTTTGAAAAAGGAAGAGAAACATGAAGAATCAGTTTTTAACACTTACTCTTGCCGTTGGTGCGATGTTGATCGTTGCACAAGGCGCACAGGCACAACAACGCGTAAATTGCGGCGACCGGATAGCAATTGTTGACCGGCTTGCAAATAAGTACGGCGAGACCCGCCAAAGCATAGGATTGGGCGCAAATAACGCAGTTGTCGAAGTTTTCGCCAGCCAGACGTCCGGCACTTGGACCATTACGGTGACGATGGCCAACGGAAAGACATGCCTTGTCGCGTCCGGCCAAGCCTTCGAAACCATGAACGAAGATCTCGCGTCCCTCACTGGTGACGAAGTTTGATAATCTAAACCAAACTGTCCCAAATGAGTTTGCCGCCAGTAATGAGCAAAAAGACATAAGTCACGCGGAAGAATAGTGTTTCGGGCATCTTGCGGTGGCCGATGACACCCAAATACACGCCCAAAAATGCAACGGGTGCCAGATAGGCAACCGCAACCGCCGTTTCCTTGGTAAACATCCCAAGCATGTAGTACGGCGGAAATTTCATCAAGTTTATAGCCCAAAATACAATGACGGTCGTCGCTTGAAATTCTGTTTTGTTCATATTTTTGGACAACAGATAAACAGCTGCGGGAGGTCCGCCTGCATGACTGATGAAACTTGTAAAACCCGAGACAGCGCCAGCGAGATACCCCTTCCATTTAGGCATCTCTTTCGTGGAAATTCGCAACAACCCGGTCGAGCGCGACACTTGATAAACGACGAATCCGACGGCAACCATTCCAATCAAAAACTTAAACACATTTGGGTTCGCCACACCAAACAAGGCCCCACCAATCGCGATTCCAGGGAGTGATCCGAGGATCATAATCTTGGCCGTGGCCCAATTCCATTTCCCCCAAAATGCTTTCAAAGCTCCCAAGTCCATCAACATCAAAAGAGGCAACATAAGCCCGACCGCTTGCCCAGGCGTGAGAATCAGCGCCAGTAATGGAGTCGCAGCAAAGGCCGCCCCACTGCCGAATCCCCCCTTGGAAATCCCCGCAAACAACACCGCAGGTACCGCAAATGCGAAAAATGTTGGGTCCAGTTCCATGTTGTCTCCGAATGAAATGCGCATGTTTTAGCACGGTTACCTGCACCTTTATATGGTTGTTAGCGCTATCTAAACCCTCAAAGTTCCCCCCTGCCGCAGTGCTGCACCCTTGCGTGATGCTCCGCAAATGGATAGGCAAATGGCGGATTAAACAGACCAAGGATCAATTTCATGGCTAGACCCAAAATCGCACTTATCGGCTCAGGGCAAATCGGCGGCACGCTCGCTCACCTTGCTGCAATGAAAGAACTGGGCGACGTCGTCCTTTTCGACATCGCAGACGGAACGCCCCAAGGCAAAGCTCTCGACATCGCAGAATCCGGCCCCTCCGAGGGTTTTGATGCGGCCATGTCTGGCACCACAGATTACGCAGATATCGCAGGCGCGGACGTTTGCATCGTCACCGCTGGTGTCGCACGCAAACCCGGCATGAGCCGTGACGACCTTTTGGGCATCAACCTCAAGGTTATGAAATCCGTCGGCGAAGGCATTGCAAAACACGCGCCAAACGCATTCGTCATCTGTATCACAAACCCGCTTGATGCGATGGTTTGGGCACTGCGCGAATTCTCTGGTCTTCCGCACCACAAAGTTTGCGGCATGGCGGGCGTTCTTGACTCCGCACGTTTCCGCCACTTCCTTTCAGCGGAGTTCAACGTCTCCATGCGCGACGTGACAGCTTTTGTTTTGGGTGGACACGGCGATACAATGGTTCCGCTCATTCGGTATTCAACCGTTGCTGGCATCCCTTTGCCCGACCTCATCAAAATGGGTTGGACAACACAAGAAAAGCTCGACGCGATCGTCCAACGCACCCGTGATGGTGGCGCCGAAATCGTCGGTCTTTTGAAAACTGGCTCCGCGTTCTACGCGCCAGCAACTTCCGCAATTGAAATGGCTGAAGCCTACCTCAAGGACCAAAAACGTCTACTGCCTTGCGCGGCCTACGTTGATGGCGCGTTTGGCCTCAATGGTTTCTATGTTGGGGTTCCGACCGTGATCGGCGCGGGCGGCATTGAACGCATTGCCGACATTCAGTTGACCAAAGAAGAGCAAGAAATGTTCGACAGCTCAGTCAATGCGGTCAAAGGTTTGGTTGCAGCATGTAAAGAGATCGACCCTTCCCTCGCTTAAGACTTTAAGGGAAATGAATGCGAAAAGGGCTGGGGAGACTCAGCCCTTTTTCTATTTTCTCACTCCCCATACATCTCCGCGCGCCGCGACACGCGCACGCAATTGATCTAGAAGTGGTGCGATTTTTTTGTCGAAATGCTGGGTGGTAAGATCAACAACCTCATTCGAAAACTGCGTATTTAGCGCCTGCGGAATCTGCAGATCTAACATGCGCAGCATTCCCTCGCCCGTTAAAACCTCTGCGCGTTCGGGCGAAATATACGTCACTTCGTTTTGAAGCTTAGCAAGGTTTGCTGGATCGCCGCATGTTTGCGCCGCCAAGTAAATCTGCCGCAACCTTTTCCCACGATAGTTATTCCGCACGTATTCTGGGCCTTTTTCTGCACGCCGAAGCAGTTTGCTCGCCCAATGCAACGGCGTCAAACCATCAAAATGAAGCAGGTAGGCGTTGTCGTCCTCGAAGGATTTTGGAATACTTCTTTCCTTGACGGGGCCGATCCTTGGGTTGTGAAGCGTTAGGGCATACCCTCGGCCGGTTCTCACACAAGCTTTACCGACCAAATGCCCCGTGAAACCACCCTCGGTGAGTGGCCTTTCGGACGGAAGCACATGTAGTCCCAGAAATCGCCCGTCAAAAAGCCCTTCAGCACGACCAGCAAAACGCCGCCTTTCCCATGGCCGGAGTTTTATCCAGCCCGCAGACTCGGGGACTGTGGTCAAAATGTCCGCGAATCGACCCTCACACCACAAAAACTCATCGGCATCGATATTTAGCAACCATGCGGCGCGAGTCGTCTTGGCTGCCAGATCGGCATTCAGGGTTTGGCGGCGCGTATGTCGCGCAGGAGGTTTTTTCATCCCGTGTTGGACTTGCCAATAGGCGGCGTCACACAAGGCGACATGACAAGCCGGATGCGCAGCCAAAACCGCTTCAAGCTCCGCGTCCGGCGTATCCAAATAGACGAAAATCTCACTTGCCCCATGCGTGAGATGATGGGCGACATTCGCCAAAACCAATTCACTCGGCTCGCTCACGGTTATTACAACGGCCCATTTAGACGCGAAATCTTCTGTTTTCATTCATCAATCCTTCTGGCGACCCTTAAATTACACATTTACCACCTCTCGAATCCACCACAAGCATTCTCGGCTTCCGCATTTTGTGATCACACCAATTATTGGTGTGATCACAAAATGGCGAAAATTCCCTATATTGCATCCAAATGTAATGAAAACCGTTTATTTACACCTTACATGCGTGTTTAGGTACTTAGGAACGTAGCATTAAGATTGGATTCTTTCATGAATATTCATGAGTATCAGGCCAAAGCCCTTCTTCGCAGCTTTGGCGCACCTGTGTCAGATGGGCGTGTCGTCCTCAAAGCTGAAGATGCGAAAACCGCCGCAGGCGAACTCGACGGCCCTCTTTGGGTAGTAAAAGCGCAAATCCACGCAGGTGGACGCGGCAAAGGTAAATTCAAAGAAGAGTCCGCAGGCCCCGCTGGCGGTGTACGTCTCACCAAATCTGTGGCCGAGGCCGCTGCAGAAGCCGCAAAAATGCTTGGACGCACTTTGGTCACGCACCAAACTGGCCCAGCCGGCAAACAAGTCAACCGTATCTACATCGAAGATGGCTCTGGCATTGAAACTGAGCTGTACCTTGCGTTGCTCGTTGATCGCCAAACATCGCGTATCTCCTTCGTTTGCTCCACCGAAGGCGGCATGGACATCGAAGAAGTCGCTGCAGCGACCCCTGAAAAAATCCTCTCCTTCTCGGTTGATCCGGCAACGGGTTACCAAAGCTTCCACGGCCGCCGTGTTGCTTTCACCCTCGGCCTTAAGGGCGCGCAGGTTAAGCAATGTGTCGGTCTGATGGGGCTGCTCTATAAAGCTTTCGTTGAGAAAGACATGGAGATGCTGGAAATCAACCCGCTGATCGTTACCGACAGCGGCGACCTTAAAGTGCTCGATGCGAAAGTCTCGTTTGACGGCAATGCTTTGTATCGCCACGCCGATATCATCGCATTGCGCGACGAAAGCGAAGAAGACGCCAAAGAGCTTGAAGCCTCGAAATACGATCTCAACTACATCGCCCTCGACGGCGAAATCGGCTGTATGGTCAACGGCGCGGGTCTGGCGATGGCGACAATGGACATCATCAAACTCTACGGTGCTGAGCCTGCAAACTTCCTTGATGTTGGCGGCGGCGCGACCAAAGAGAAAGTCACCGAAGCCTTCAAAATCATCACGTCCGATCCCAACGTCAAAGGCATCCTTGTGAACATCTTTGGCGGTATCATGCGCTGTGATGTGATCGCTGAGGGCGTGATTGCTGCCGTGAAAGAAGTGGGCCTCAAGGTTCCATTGGTTGTTCGCCTCGAAGGCACAAACGTGGCCGAAGGCAAAGCAATCATCAACAACTCCGACGTGGACGTAATAGCCGCCGACGACCTCAAAGATGGCGCACAGAAAATCGTCAAAGCGGTGAAGGGCTAAAATCATGGCAGTACTCGTAAACGAAAATACCAAAGTCATCTGTCAGGGTCTTACTGGCTCGCAGGGCACTTTTCACACCGAACAAGCCATCGCATATGGCACGAAAATGGTTGGCGGCGTCACTCCGGGCAAGGGTGGGCAATCCCACTTGAACCTGCCTGTGTTCAACTCCGTCCACGAAGCGCGTCACATCACTGGGGCCAACGCCTCCGTGATCTATGTGCCGCCCCCCTTCGCGGCAGATTCGATCCTAGAGGCGATCGACGCCGAGATGGAACTCATCATTTGTATCACTGAGGGCATCCCTGTTCTCGATATGATGCGTGTGAAACGGGCGCTTGAAGGTTCCAAATCGCGTCTCATCGGCCCTAACTGCCCGGGCGTGATTACACCAGATGCGTGTAAAATCGGCATTATGCCCGGTTCGATCCACAAACGTGGTTCCGTCGGTGTTGTTTCCCGCTCAGGCACACTTACATATGAAGCCGTGAAACAAACTTCTGACATCGGCCTCGGCCAATCCACAGCTGTTGGCATCGGTGGTGACCCCATCAAAGGCACAGAGCACATTGACGTGCTGGAAATGTTCCTTGCCGATCCCGAAACGCATTCGATCATCATGATCGGTGAAATCGGTGGTTCCGCAGAAGAAGAAGCGGCGCAATTCCTTGCGGATGAGCGCAAAAAAGGCCGTTGGAAACCAACAGCTGGCTTCATCGCGGGTCGCACAGCCCCTCCCGGCCGCCGTATGGGCCACGCAGGCGCGATTGTTGCCGGTGGTAAAGGCGACGCAGAGAGTAAAATCGAAGCGATGAAAGCCGCTGGAATCATCGTCGCAGATAGCCCCGCCACACTCGGCGAAGCTGTTCTCAAGGCGATCGGCTAACAAAATGGGCCTGCGCGCACCCCTTGCACATTGGGTTGTTCCCGTAGCATTTGCTGCGGGACTTTCCCTAGTTGCGGGTAGCGCGCCGGCCGCCCCCCTCACCGCCCAAGAGGCCGCCGCCACCGCAATTTCGCGCTGCGCAGCCCTCCCAGAAGTGAAGCTCCTCTATTCCACTACCTTGTTGGACGAAGGCTGGCAGCGTGTCGAAAACACAAAAACACTGCCGGATATACTTACTGCAAGCAATCTTATCGCCACGCTTGACCCCGCCGCGACAAAGGCTTCGGTGCAAACAGCGCAATTCCTCACAATGTCGGTGCTCGGTGGGTCCAACTTAGCCCCAAACCAGCCCGTCTATCAGCACGGCGATGTCTTCTTTGCCCCTCTAGGTCTGGAAACAAAAAAACCGTGGTGCGTCCTCGCAGGTCCAAGCTGGCTTGCCATCCTCGCCGAAGAAACCCTTACCCAAACGCTCGTCCCATGGACTGGCTTGCCCGATGTTCCTAGCCGCCACCTTCTGCGCGAAGCCACGGAACGCAGCCGTATCCTGCTGAGCGAAATTGACGTACAAACTGTCACCGATCTTTTAACGCCCATCGAGGAAACCGATGGCGCACCCGCCAAAACTCCCGCGCTCTATGCGGTAAATATCACGATTACAACAACCCCCATGTCACTCGGAAAGCTATCAGAATGACCGACCAAAGCTCTAACGACCAGTTCCACGCGTCCTCCTTCCTTCAAGGCCATAACGCGGAATACATTGAGCAACTTTACGCGCAATTTGCCAAAGACCCGACGGCTGTTGATACGGCTTGGCAGGCGTTTTTTGCGGGTTTAGGCGACAACGGCGATGATGTCGTTGCAGAAGCTTCTGGCCCGAGCTGGGCACGTGCCGATTGGCCTCCGATCCCACATGATGACCTCACGCAAGCACTCGACGGTCAATGGGCCGCTGAACCCGAAGCTGCGGGTGCGAAAATCAAAAGTAAGGCCGCCGAAAAGGGTGTGGAAGTCTCCGACGATCAACTAAAACAAGCCGTTCTCGATAGTATCCGCGCGTTGATGGTTATCCGCGCTTATCGCATCCGTGGCCACCTTGCGGCGGACCTAGACCCCCTTGGCATGACCGACACCACGACCCATCCTGAACTCGATCCAAAAACCTATGGCTTCCTTGAGGCCGACATGGACCGCCCGATCTTTATCGACAATGTTCTCGGACTTGAGATCGCGTCGATGCGCCAGATCATCGATATCGTCAAACGGACATATTGCGGCACGTTTGCGCTGCAATACATGCACATTTCCAACCCCGAAGAAGCAGGCTGGCTCAAGGAACGGATCGAAGGCTACGGCAAAGAAATCCAGTTCACCCGCGAAGGGCGCAAAGCCATTCTCAACAAGCTGGTTGAGGCCGAGGGTTTTGAAAAATTCCTGCACGTAAAATACATGGGCACCAAACGGTTTGGTCTGGATGGTGGCGAAAGCTTGATCCCCGCGATGGAGCAGATCATCAAACGCGGCGGCTCGCTGGGCGTCAAAGACATCGTGATCGGCATGCCCCACCGTGGTCGTCTATCCGTTCTGTGTAATGTGATGAGCAAACCATACCGCGCGATTTTCAATGAGTTTCAGGGCGGCAGCTATAAACCAGAAGACGTCGACGGTTCTGGCGATGTGAAATACCACCTTGGCGCATCTTCGGACCGCGAGTTTGATGGCAACACGGTTCACCTCTCGTTGACCGCAAATCCAAGCCACCTTGAGGCCGTGAACCCCGTCGTCTTGGGCAAAGTGCGCGCCAAGCAGGCGCAAATGAAGGATGTCAATCGTACCGAATCCTTGCCGATCCTTCTGCACGGCGACGCGGCCTTTGCGGGCCAAGGTGTTGTGGCGGAATGTTTCGGTCTGTCTGGTCTTGTGGGCCACAAAACTGGCGGCACAATCCACATCGTTGTGAACAACCAAATTGGCTTTACAACCGCGCCGCATTTTAGCCGGTCAAGCCCCTACCCCACGGATATTGCCTTGATGGTTGAGGCGCCGATTTTCCACGTGAACGGCGACGATCCCGAGGCGGTTGTTCATGCAGCCAAAGTTGCCACTGAATTCCGCCAAAAGTTCCACAAAGACGTGGTCCTCGATATATTCTGCTATCGTCGTTTTGGGCACAACGAGGGCGACGAGCCCATGTTCACCAACCCGATCATGTACAAGCGGATCAAAAAACAAAAGACCACTTTGCAGCTCTATACAGAGCGCTTGGTCAAAGACGGCTTGATCCCCGAAGGCGAAATTGAGGATATGAAAGCGAGTTTCCAAGCCTATCTGAATGCCGAATTTGAAGCTGGCAATGATTACAAACCGAACAAAGCCGACTGGCTTGACGGGCGCTGGAAGCACCTCAACGCGCAAAAAGAAACCTATCAGCGTGGGAAAACGGCAGTGTCTCCCAAAGTCTTTGCCGAAGTTGGCAAGGCGATCTCAACCGTTCCAGATGGGTTTCCAGTCCATAAAACAGTGGCACGCTTGATGGAAGCCAAGGCCAAAATGGTTGAAACTGGCAAAGGGATCGACTGGGCCACAGGCGAAGCGTTCGCATTTGGCTCGCTTGAGGTCGAAGGATACCCCGTGCGCCTTTCAGGCCAAGACGTGATGCGTGGCACCTTCAGCCAACGTCACTCGGGTATCGTAAACCAAGATACCGAAGAGCGCTATTTCCCGCTCAATCACATCCGCGAAGGCCAAGCACATTTTGATGTCATCGACTCGATGCTGTCCGAATACGCCGTGCTGGGGTTTGAATATGGCTACTCACTGGCCGAACCCAATGCACTTGTGGCTTGGGAAGCGCAATTTGGCGATTTTGCCAATGGTGCGCAAATCATGATCGACCAGTTCATCTCGTCTGGTGAGAGCAAGTGGTTGCGCATGTCGGGCCTCGTGATGTTGTTGCCGCACGGATACGAAGGCCAAGGCCCCGAGCACAGCTCAGCCCGCCTTGAGCGTTTCTTGCAAATGTGCGGACAGGACAACTGGATCGTCGCCAACTGTACGACCCCAGCCAACTATTTCCACATACTGCGCCGCCAAATGCACCGCAGCTTCCGCAAGCCGCTGGTATTGATGACACCGAAATCACTGCTGCGCCACAAACTCGCGGTATCAACCGTCGAAGATTTCACGACAGGAAGCTCCTTCCACCGTGTTCTTTGGGATGACGCGCAAAAAGGCAATAGCGATACAACCTTGGCAGCAGACGATAAAATCAAACGCGTTGTCATGTGCTCAGGCAAGGTCTACTTCGACCTCCTCGAAGAGCGTGATGCCCGTGGAATCGACGACATTTACCTGATGCGTGTCGAACAATTCTACCCCTTCCCCGCCAAATCTTTGGTGAATGAGTTGAAACGGTTCGAAAACGCGGACGTTATCTGGTGCCAAGAAGAGCCAAAAAACCAAGGCGCTTGGACCTTCATGGAACCCAATATCGAATGGGTCCTCGGACGCATCAAAGCAAAACATCGCCGTCCCGTATATGCAGGACGCGCCACCGCGGCCAGCCCTGCGACGGGCCTCGCCTCTCAACATAAAGCTCAACAAGCGGCGCTCATCAACGAAGCGCTCACACTGCAAGGATAAGCTATCATGTCCACAGAAGTCCGTGTCCCCACTCTGGGCGAAAGCGTCACCGAAGCCACCGTCGCCACATGGTTCAAAAAGCCAGGCGACGCGGTTGCCGTCGATGAAATGCTCTGCGAACTGGAAACCGACAAGGTAACCGTCGAAGTCGCCGCGAGCGCTGCCGGTACTATGGAATCCATCATTGCCGCCGAAGGGGAAACCGTTGGCGTTGATGCACTCCTCGCAACAATCGATACAGGAGCTGGCGCGGCAAGTGCCCCCGCAGCAAAATCCGCAGCACCCGAAGCCGCGCCAACGGCGTCAAAACCCGCGTCAGAACCGACAACAAGCGTTGATGTCATGGTCCCTACCCTTGGCGAATCCGTAACCGAAGCAACCGTATCCACATGGTTCAAAAAGGTCGGAGACACTGTTGCTCAAGATGAAATGCTTTGTGAACTCGAAACCGACAAAGTTTCCGTCGAAGTTTCTGCGCCTGCATCAGGTGTCTTGAGCGAAATCCTTGCACCTGAAGGCACCACTGTCGACGCGAAGGCCAAGCTCGCCGTTATCGGCGGAAACGGCGCATCTTCTGCTGCTCCCGCCGCCGCGGCAACTGCACCGGCCGCAACCGCCGGCAAAAGCATCGAGGACGCCCCGAGTGCAAAAAAACTTATGGCCGAGAACAACCTTTCTGAAGGCTCCGTGCAAGGCACTGGCCGCGATGGCCGCGTCATGAAAGATGACGTGCAAAAGGCACTGGCATCAGATTCGGCCGTTACCGCTCCATCTGCTGCCGCAGCGGCACCGCGCGCGCCAAGTGTCCCTGACGACGCCTCTCGCGAAGAGCGCGTGAAAATGACTCGCCTGCGCCAGACAATCGCGCGTCGCCTAAAAGAGAGCCAGAACACAGCGGCCATGCTGACCACTTATAACGAAGTGGACATGACCGAAGTGATGGCGCTTCGTAACGAATACAAAGACCTGTTCCTGAAAAAGCATGGCGTCAAGCTGGGCTTCATGTCCTTCTTCACCAAGGCATGCTGTCACGCCCTGAAGGAAATCCCAGAGGTCAACGCAGAGATCGATGGCACAGATGTCGTCTACAAAAACTTTGTGCACATGGGTATTGCAGCGGGCACCCCAACAGGTCTTGTTGTTCCAGTAATCCGTGACGCAGATGCCATGTCATTTGCTGAAATCGAAAAGGCCATCGCCGAAAAAGGCGCCCGCGCACGGGATGGAAAACTCTCCATGGCCGAAATGCAGGGTGGCACGTTCACGATCTCAAACGGCGGCGTCTATGGCTCGCTTATGTCCTCGCCCATCCTCAACCCGCCCCAAGCTGGCATCCTCGGCATGCACAAAATCCAAGACCGCCCCATGGCGATCAACGGACAAGTTGTCATTCGCCCGATGATGTATCTCGCGCTGTCTTACGACCACCGCATTGTGGACGGAAAAGGCGCAGTGACTTTCCTTGTGCGTGTTAAAGAAGCCCTCGAAGATCCCCGTCGCTTGTTGATGGATCTGTAAATTCAGACCGCCCCCGCTTCTCAAAGAGCGGGGGCGTCCGAACCACAAAGTAGGCCGCAAAGATGACCCCAGAACTTACCGCTCTTGCCCTCGCTGGCCTCGTGCAAAGCGCACAATACTTTTCCTATATGATCGCAGGGCAGCGCCAACTTGGTCGCAACGTCGCAATGGGGACGCGCGATAACGCGCCCGACTTGTCTGGAAATGCGGCCCGTATCAAACGCGCGCTGGACAACCATTTTGAGGGGCTGGTTATGTTCACCCTCGCTGTGGTTGTTGTCACGCTCGGCAATCAATCCTCCGTTCTCACGGCAACTTGCGCGTATATCTACGTCGTCGCGCGCATCTTATATGTGTTTTGCTATGTTTACGGGCTGACGCCTTGGCGAAGCTATGTTTGGTTCGCGGGCCTCGTTGCGACCATTATGATGATTATCGCAGCACTCATTCCCTAAACCCCTACATTCCAAACTTAAACCGCTTAAGCTTGGCCAGAAACACACTTTAGATTATTGAAATTCCTACCCAAGGAGAGACCCATGGCACATTATGATGCGATCGTTATCGGCAGCGGCCCCGGCGGCTATGTCTGCGCTATCCGCCTTGCCCAACTCGGCTTGAAAACTGCTTGCGTCGAGGGCCGCGACACACTCGGAGGCACCTGCCTCAATGTGGGCTGTATCCCCTCCAAGGCCCTATTGCATTCCAGCCACATGCTGCACGAAGCCGAACACAACTTCACAAAAATGGGCCTCATGGGAAAATCCCCTTCGGTCGATTGGCCCAAAATGAAGGCCTATAAAGAAGACGTTGTCAGCCAAAACACTAAAGGCATCGAGTTTCTATTTAAGAAGAACAAAATCGACTGGATCAAAGGTTGGGGCAGCATCCCCGCCGCAGGCCAAGTCAAAGTTGGCGACGAGGTTCACACAGCGACATCTATCGTCATCGCAACGGGATCCGAAGCCAGCAGCCTACGCGGCGTTGAAGTCGACGAGAAACGGATTGTCACATCAACTGGCGCGCTCGATTTAGCCAAAATCCCGCGCTCCATGGTTGTGATTGGCGCTGGCGTCATCGGGCTTGAGTTGGGGTCGGTTTACGCCCGCCTTGGCACCGAAGTGACCGTGATCGAGTTCCTCGACGAAATCACACCCGGCATGGATAAAGACGTACAGAAAACGTTGAAACGGATTCTCAGCAAACAAGGGCTGAACTTCATTATGGGCGCCGCAGTTCAAAACGTTGAAGCGACCAAAACCAAGGCAAAAGTCACCTACAAACTGCGCAAAGACGACAGTGAAGTGAGCCTTGATGCAGACGTCGTTTTGGTTGCAACGGGCCGTCGTCCTTATGTCGACAATCTTGGCTTTGAAGCCCTCGGTGGCAAAATGACGGAACGCGGACAAATCGCGACAGGCACCCATTGGGATACAAATATTGATGGTATTTATGCCATTGGCGATGTCATCGAAGGACCCATGCTGGCCCATAAAGCCGAAGACGAAGGTATGGCCGTCGCTGAGCAAATCGCAGGAAAATCAGGCCACGTGAATTACAACGTGATCCCCGGCGTGATCTACACGAGCCCCGAAGTGGCCAGCGTTGGCGCGACGGAACAGGTCCTGAAAGAACAAGGCGTAAACTACAAAGTCGGGAAGTTCTCGTTCATGGGGAATGCCCGCGCCAAGGCCGTTTTCCAAGGCGAAGGTTTCGTAAAAATCCTTGCCGACAAAGACACCGACCGCGTTTTGGGCGCCCATATCATCGGCCCCGCCGCTGGCGACATGATCCACGAGATTTGTATTGCTATGGAGTTTGGTGCCAGTGCTCAAGACATCGCGCTCACGTGCCATGCGCACCCAACCTACTCCGAAGCTGTGCGCGAAGCCGCACTGGCCTGTGGTGATGGCCCTATCCACGCCTAATCCGATGTACCCCGTCAATCAAAAAGGCAGCCCAGTGGCTGCCTTTTTGCGTTCTAAAGGGGACTAAACGTGCGTCTTGACGATATGAAGAGGAATGCTGAAGGACAGGACAAGCCCTTAGGCGCGCAGCCATCTCAGACCGAAGATGGGCAGAATTCGGAAGCCGTCGACCAGACAAGAAAACCGTGATCATCGCCGTCAAAAGGTTAGGACAGAAACCCCCTGCCCCTCCCGAAGATACGCGGTGAAATAAAGGGTGTTTGCCAAGTTTTGCCCCGCAAACAGTACCCCCATAAAAGAAGCATCCGTACTTACGAAAATATTCCGAACAAATACAGAGGGCTGCCGTTTGGGACTTGAACGAATTCGGGTACAATCATAAGGATCGGAAAGGGGCCGAGCGAGCAAGGCTCACCAAAAACCGTTCAGGTCAGCGTTTCGGTCCCAAATGTTCCGCGAGAGAATTGCGCCGGTTGTTTTCAAAATGATAAACAGGCTCTTGGTCATCGAGATAGCGAGGGGGCGGCGCATGAGCGGTTACGTTGTTAGAACAATTTAGAAAGCACGATTTTTGCGCGACGGATACTTGCGTTCAGGCGTGTCACGCAGGGGAGCCAACATGACGCGAAACCGAGGAAGGCGATTCACAACTTCCAGAAACGGGTAACGCACGAGGAGAACAAGCGGCGCAACAGTGGTGAGGAAGGAGGCTTGTCCGGACGTATACCCAAGAAGGTGACTGGCAAACATAATCATCATGCCACCGACCATCTTATCTTTGAGGGCATCTCGGTATATGACGCCTTAGTAAGGCGGGGGTGGCCATCAATATACCTCCGCTTGAAATATGGGTTGGCCACAGCCCAGAAAGGCTGTGGCCGCGCTGCTTAAGAGAAGAGCAAGCCGCCATTTATGTCGACGTTTGCACCCGTGATAAAGGAAGCTTCGTCGGACGCGAGGAATACGGCCAAGTTTGCAACCTCGTCTGGCGTGCCTTCGCGTTTCAAGGGGGTGATGCCAGCGACATGCGTACGCACTTCTGGCTTGGAGAAGATGTTGTGAAAATCAGTGTCGATCATGCCCGGACACAATGCATTCACGCGAACTTTCGGCCCAAGTTCTTTGGCCAAGCCACGGGTCAAGGTTGTCATCGCACCTTTGGACGCCGCATAAACTGCAGCCCCCGGTCCACCACCGTCGCGGCCTGCTTGCGACGCAATCGACACAATGGAAGACCCTTCATTGAGGAACGGAATGACTGCATTTACAGCGAGGAAGAACGACGTTGTGTTCAACTCCATAACCTTGTTCCAGTGCTCCAAAGTCATGTCCGCGATAGAAACACGCTTAACGATCCCGCCAGACACATGCAAAAGTGTATCAACGCTTCCGTAAGCTTCAACGGTCGCCGCAACGAGCGCTTTTACTTCGTTTTGTTTGGTCATGTCGCCTTGCATTGCGAAGGCATTGCCACCCGCTGCTTTGATTTCAGCAACGGCTGAATCTGCACCTTCGGAAGATTGGAAATAGTTGATCGCAACGTTTGCGCCTTCTTTAGCCAAACGCATAACGCAAGCACGACCAATATCGCGTCCGCCGCCAGTTACAATCGCGGTTTTTCCTTTGAGATTCATAGTAAGCTCCTGTTATTCACCCAACATCGGGTGATTCCTTAGGCTTTCGCCAGTTTTTGGATGGTGATTTTAAACGCGTTTTCATCCGCGTCGGTGAAGTAAAAATCGCGATCATACCCTTGATCATCAAGGAAATGGAAAACCCGTTTTGGGGCCTCCATTGAATATGAAACAAGCAAAATTGCTATGCGATGACGTTTTTCCTTGGGGAATTTAACGTGAAGGGCCGTCGAAACAGCAAGCCCGTCATACTCGCTTGGGCCAACATCGGGAAAACCCGTTTTTTCAACATTGCAGCGGAAGCTGGGCCTTCCGAGGTCATATTCGCCATTTGCTTGGCACAGCCAATTTATGTCAACGAACACATAATAGCTGTCACGCACGAAATGGACTTCGCGTTGAACCTTCGTCTCGGAGAGGTTGAAATGCTTATAGGCTTCGGTCGTGTCCCCCTTGATATAAATGTGGTTTTCCCGCTCTTCGGCGAAACCTGCTAGGCAGAACGCATTTTGGTCGCCGTGACTGTGGGAAGCGGAGCCGTAAGGTGAGGACTTAAACACAAATTGAATGTGCTCCTTTGGGTCGCCCAAACGGTGCTGAATGGCGGCGCGGCGCGTATCCGGGCTGTTGGTATAGGCGGGGAAGTCACCCGTTTGTTGAATAAACGGACGCTGGTACAGGTCGATCCCGAAATTGGGTCTCACGAGATTTGCCGCTTCTGTCAAATGGGCCGTGCTCGACATCCAATAATGCGGTCCTTCGGCCCCCCTCCCCGCGTTATCGCCCCAAGGGGTATAGCTGGTCGAAAGGAAATTGATGGAAGGATCGAGCCATTCTTTTGCTTCCGCCCCCTCGCCCCTCATCGTGATACAGGCAGGAATAGGTACGGCGGAAACCCCACACACAGCATGACTGTTGCAGAGAAAAGGCTGAATATTGGCGTGTTTTATAAGGTGGTCCACCGTCTGACGGGTGCGCTCAAGAAGGTGGTGGCGGGCGAAGACACGTTCCTCCTCCGGCGGTAAATCATGCAGCCAGTAAAAGCCCCGAACCAAGGCAACGCTAACGCGAAACGCCCACTCATCGGTATAAGGCCGCGACGTTGTGCTATCAATTTCCCACGGACAGGCCGGTAATTGCCACTCTTTTACCCGCCGCAAGTAGGCGGGGTTTTCAAGAACCTTCCCCGCGATGGCCAAGTGGCGAATGGCATAGACCAATTCTTGGTAATCAATATTGGGTTGGCGCCAAGCAGGCGGCGTGCGTTGATCGTTTTCATAGCGTGAAGGCTCGGCCATGATGTCGTGGTCCATCCCCCCCTTGGCGGACTTTTTAACGAACACATGCCATGAACAATAGCTAAGGTCCTTGGCAACATCCTTCTTGAAGGTCGCTAGAGTTCGCGAATTTGTCCACAACCGAGGGTGGCTCGCTTCCACCCATCCATACCGCACCGTACGGTCAGAAGGCGGCACATTGGTTTGGGCATCAATCACTGTAAACGCACGGATTTTGGACCAGTTCGCCTCAGTCTTACCCGCGGCTTCATCCCAGACATCGAAGCCCCAAAAACAATATCCTGTCTCCAATCCGGTGCCGCGGGTGAAAAACTTCCACGGAAGATTTTCGAAAAACTGTGTCTTATGCGCGATTTCCTCGCCAACCGGCAACCATTTGAATCGGGGCTGATTTTCAGCGAGTTCACCTCCTTGGGTAAAAGTTTCGGGGTCAATCAAACCTTCGGCGTTCCATTTAGAGAAGTTCTTGATGTCTTCTTTGACGCTGTTTTCCATGTAGTCATGACAGATTTGATCATCATTGAGATAAAAATCGTTGTGGGAATCCGCCCCAGATGTGTGGCCGTCCCACATTGTCACAAGGCGCTGCATTTCCTCCCACTCCCGGTTAAAAACGGGGATTTCATCCTTTAGGCCGTTGCTATTGAGAACTTGAGCGCGAAACTCTGTCAAAATCGCATAAATTTCATCGACGTTCCGAGGAGCTTCTAGGCCCAGTTGGTTGAAGCTTTCCTTGAGCGCTTGGCCACCAACAATGTCAGGAGTATCATCCGATGCGAGCATGATATTGAACGCATCTAGGGTCACGTTTGATGCGGCAGCGGTGGCCAATTCAATCGGCCAATTGTCATCATAGACGAATAGTTTTTTGTGGGAAAAAATGTCCAATGTGATCGGTTCTTCCGACGCAAGGTACTCCCCCCCCGCTAAAACAGGACGTGCTGGTCCGATTGCCGTTGACAGCAACGCGGCCCCAACCAAAGTAGTTTTCCGCATATAATTTCCATAATGCTTTGACTTCATTGTTCTTTTACGCCGCCTTTAAAAATACCTTTGTTGAAGGATTTCTGGATGAACGGGTAAACAATCAAAACCATAAGGATCGAGCAGACCATGACCGCGGCATTGACGGCTTCGAACGAAAAGGCGGATGTAAGCAATACAGCCCCGAAGTCATTGTCGGCCTGAAGCTCTACAATAATTTTGCGCATATTGACTTGAAACGACGACTTATCTTCGTCGCGCACCAAGATCATCGCACAGAAAAACCCGTTCCACCGCGCCACAATACAGAACAGACTGATCGTCGCGATTGCCGGTTTTGAAAGCGGGATGAACACTTTCCAAAGCCCTTGGAACTCCTTGGTGCTATCCAAACGTGCCGCTTCCCCAGAGGGAGCAAGGAGTGCCTCAAAAAATTTGCGCAAAAGGGTAATGTTGAAAGCGTTCACCAGCGCCATGTTCAAATAGGCAAATGCTTTGTCGCCGCGAGAGTAAAGGTTCATGTTTTTCTGCAAGTATTTATCCTCACCACAATGAAGCGCGCGAAACGGGTTTGCTGATTGTGGCGGCAGTCGCAACAAGGACAAATGCGACGACAGCGTTGAACAGGCCCGCGGCGGGAGCCGCATCATATTGCGCCCCGGCAAGACCCTGAGGATAAATGAAGCTCGAAATCACATCGGAGATTTCATAAGCCGTGGGTTTATACAGCAGGAAGATGAACTCGAACCAGATCTCAAGAATATTGCCGATCCGAATAATCAACATGACGAGGACTGTTGGCAAAATCGAACTAAAGCCAGCCTCTTGCTAAATACCAGAACGACGGTTGAGATAAAATGCGGCAAATACACAATGGTTTGCGCGGTTTTCTTCAGGCCAGGGATTACGAACTCATTGAAAGCCAGGGCTAAGATGATCGGTATCGGGAAGGCAATCTGGAGGCCGTACATAGGTTTGCACAAGAAAATCAGAAACCAGATGACCGTGGGCGCAAGCAGCAGATATATTTGCCATTTCCGCCGCATGTGAAGACAAACCCACATCGCATTTTCAGAGAGTCGTCGCATAGGCCGCCCCCTCTGTGTGTTTTTAGGGAGGCCGATGGCACGGCCCGTTTTTATACCAAAAACTTTGATCCGAGACGTATCGACATAGAGTGCTTTGAGATGGGGAGTTTCCCCATGCGTTTGAACTTTGGGCACGAAGGAAACATCGTCAACTTGCGAATGCAAAAGCGCTTCAGAGCCCAAGGTTTCTACCGAATCCAACGCAATTGGCATGGCTACACCACCACTGTTTTGCCCAATGCGCCCATTGCACATAACGACGATACGATCCGCCGAAGTTATGGCTTCGGCCTGATCGTGCGTCACGTATATGGAGGTCGCGTCAAGACGTTTGTGAAGCTGTTTAAGCTCGGCGCGCATTTGTGTCCGCAGCTTGGCGTCCAGATTTGACCGAGTTTCATCAAACAGAGAAACTTCTGGGCGGTGAACGATTGCACGCCCCATCGCAAAGGGGTGTCTTTGCCCCCCAGAGAGGTCCGCAGGCCGCCTCTCAAGGTCCTCGGTCAACCCAAGTGTCTCGCCAACAGCAACGACGGGTTCCTTACTTTCGCCCTTTGGAATTTTATAAATTTCGAGGCCAAACGCGATATTTTCAGCCACAATTGGGTTGGGGTAGAGCGCAGAGTTTTGGATAACCATCGCCGCAGCGCGATCCTTGGATTTGACCTTCAAATCAGTCCCGTGAACTGCTTGTATGGCGCCAAATTTCTCGACGATTTTGTTTAGTTGAACACCTAACAAATCTGCCTCCCAAACAACTCGTCGATTTCTATCGCCAACCTGCGCGGTAATTTTCACCCGTCTGGATCATCCTAGCGTTGCTACGCTTCTGGACGCATTTCAGGGTTCGGCGTTTGAAAAAACATAGCGCCCAGCCTTACAACCTTCAATACAAATATTTACAAATATTCCGAAAGGAGTGAGGAAAACTCAATTCTCAATATTTTAACGAACAAAAACAACGTGATGAAAATCTCAACCCGAACACCACCAACCAAATATTGCTACAACTACGCTCCTTATTAAATGAATTTATAAATATGCGGCTGTAATTTTACAAATAAACAACCGTATAGCATCTCATGGATGCCTCCTATCCGGCGTTCGAAGAAATAGCCCAAAGCTGATTCGAACATTCCCAAATTCTTACAAATATATGAATCGAGGGGAAGGCCGCTAACTCGCCAATAGGCGCAACCCTTGGGTCACATCGGTGCGAATGGCCAGACGCAAGCCTGGCTCATCTCCCGCACGCAGAGCCGCAACAATAAGACGGTGATTTCTTGGCGTCTCGGTACGGCGTAATTTCCCGTAGAGGGCGCGCATCGTTGGTCCAAGTTGAAGCCAAACAGTTTCCGTCATCGCCAAGATAGCAGGCGCCTGAGCACGCAAATAAAGCGTTCGATGGAATTCCAAGTTGGTGCGAATATAGCCAACAGCATCCTGTTTTGCGATATGTTCGGCGATCGAAACATTGATGGTCTGCAACCGTTCTATCAAGGCCATATGCGCGCGTGGAAGGGCGCGACTTGATAATTCAGGCTCCAACAGCGCCCGCAATGCTGCCAATTCTTCGATTCGTTCGTTTGACAACTCAGGCGTTGAAATCCGCCCAGAGGAGGACAGCGTCAACGCGCCCTCTGCCACCAAACGCCGCGCGGCCTCCCGAACAGGGGTCATCGACACGCCATATTCCGCCCCCAAACCCCGCAAGGTTAGCGACTGACCGGGCGCAAGTTCGCCATGCATAATCTTCGCCCGTAGGTGGCGATAGATTTGCTCGTGGAGGGCGTCATTTTGGCGGCTGTTTGTCTGCATAAAACCAATGTGATCACAAAACAGATCTACGTCAATCCGTGAAACGAAACTGATGCAATTCTTCGCCGTGAACACGCAGCCAATTGCGGGCGTCTTTATGGTCGGGAAAAATTCGCTCGACAACGGCCCAAAAATCAGCGGAATGGTTCATCTCTAAGCGGTGGGCCACCTCATGCGCCGCGACATAGCGCAATACGTAGGGTGGGGCCATAACGAGGCGCCAGCTGTACATCAATTTTCCATCGTGTGCGCAAGATCCCCACCGAGACCGTGTGTCGCGCAAGGAAATTCGCCCTAAGCTCACCCCCAAGTCGTGGGCGAATCCTTCGCTGGCCTCGGTCAAATCAACGCGCGCAGCAAGTTTTAGGAAGCTCGCGACCCGAATAGGCACCTTTTGCGACTCCATCGGCACATATATGGCCCCATCGACGAATTTTGCAGCCCGCCCCCTGCCCTCAACGATGGGAATCTTGGCCCCACGGAACCACACCCAGCCGCCAATTTCGGGCACCAAATTTTCAGGACGCGCCACAAGATGGCCGCGAATCCAGTCCGCTTTTTCATATGCAAAAGCAATGGCTTCCCGCTCTTTTGCCCGCTTGGGCATCGTCAACGTCACCCGCCCGTCAAGGCGCGAAACACGCAGACTGAGCCTCTTGGCCTGCGCTGAGCGACGCAGAGTTACTTCAAGCTGAGGCTCGCCAGGTAATAATAGGCGGTCCATCGCCCCTCCAAGTTAACAAATCGTTTCACACTTCGTAAAAGTGTACGAGAAAAACCGCTTCTTACCCCTACAATCTTTAAAAGCCTTTGACACCCTATCCATGTTGTGGCAGTTGGCTTCAACTCTGAAATTCTAGATAGCTTGAAGGGGACAACCATGCCCAAAGAAGAATGGGGTATTAAACGTGTTTGCCCAACGACCGGCAAGCGGTTTTACGACCTAAACAATAAACCAATCATTAGCCCTTACACGGGTGAAGAAGTTGTTATCGACACCTCGTCGAAAGCACGCACCATGATGGCGGATAAGGCCGATGCTGAAACCGCGTCCAAAGATGCCGAAAAAGAAGAAGTTGTCGTTCTAGAGGATGATGATGATGAAGTTGAGGAAGTTGATCTCGAAGATGACTTCATTGAGGACGACGACGATGACGACACTGTGCCTCTCGACGAGATCGCAGATGTCGCGGCGCCTGACGACGACAATTAATCTTTTGCGCGGGGATTTTTTCCCTTGATCTCCTCCCCGCGCTTGCCTAAACAGCACTTCGCAACACCTAGTTGCAGGATGGGGCCTTAGCTCAGTTGGTAGAGCGCTTGCATGGCATGCAAGAGGTCAGCGGTTCGATTCCGCTAGGCTCCACCATCCAATCAGAATCGCCCTATATTACTGCAAGTTGCTGCTTTTAAAGCGATATCTATCCAGCCTGCTACAGAAGAGTGTTACAGTGGCAGTTTTAAAAAACATGGCCGGACACCCAAGATTATATCGCCGCAACGCCACCTATTATCACCGAGCAGCTATTCCAAAAGACATTGCCAACACCTACCCCAAAGCAGAAGAAACCTTCTCGCTCGGCGCAACAGATCACCGAGAGGCCGTTCGAATTGGCCCCATCGTATCTTCGCTGTCCCCCGATCAGATACAGGCCATCAAGGGCACCTACTTCCACTATCGTCTAGAAGAGGACGACGAGTCTCGCATCACAGGGTTCAAAGGTGAAGTAGACCGTAATGAGCGCTTTCATTTTGAAACCGCACATGAAGAGTGTAACGAGAAGGTCTCACAAGCGCTGACAGACACCCGCAACTCCTTTGAAGAATATGACGATACCGAAACGTAAACACTATGCACGAGGTGATCAGGCTACGTTCTTTCGCAGCGAGGCTGAAGACGTGCTTTAATGGGACGGAGTTGCGATCAAGTTAACAGCAGAGTCCACGTCTTGGCCTCTCCTTATTCGCGCCATTCAGGAGGCTGATAGCGGCAAATCAACTGGAGCCGTTTTGAGTGCGCCAAGCATCGCCACAATATTTGCTCTAGGCAGTGTCGCACTTGCGGAGCTTCCGCGGTTCACCTCAATTATTTTACCCGCACTTGTATGGAGCACAACATGGCACCCCCAACCTGCAGCAGTGGTTCCTGAAAGTACTGCTCCGTCCGCATAAGCCACGGCTCTTTGTTCTGCCAGAGCAGTTTCTTTATGTTTAATCATATCGTTTCCTTACTTATTTCAATGTTTTATGGCGTGTCCGCAGATCGTTTTGGGACAAGTTTGTGAGATCAATCGGGAAACATCAGAGGTGGTCCTAAGTTTTCGACCAGTTTGCAGCCTAGTTAAGGTGGATCAGGGTTTCATGTCAGGCTGCTACTCTCATTGGTTCTGTTTTGTTGGCATAGGCCTCGTCGGGGGGCGAGA
>NZ_JBGFCF010000017.1:0-109103 GCF_041205445.1 Falsihalocynthiibacter sp. CO-5D18
CATGACAAGCGCCGGTATAAAAGGCGCAACAGGATCGAACATATGTTTGGAAAGCTGAAAGACTGGCGGCGCGTTTCAACACGATATGATCGATGCCCTAACGTATTCATCTCCGCAATCGCACTCGCTCCTACAGTCCTATTTTGGTTATGAGACCTGAGCCTAATGACCCGCCAGACCCTGAATGGGCATGGTATGTTATCCTACGCGATCAAGGCTGTTCGTGCTTTCCGTGTCTAAAACAACGGCACGAGTACGTCCAATCATCAGCGCGGCATTTGCGGCCTCACGACCCTTTTGCACGAAGTGGTCGGCGAAAATGCTCATGTGGTGGGTGGTTTCTTGAAAGTGGTGCGGCGTCAAGGATACTGACAAAATTGGCACACCAGTCTCAAGTCCAGCCTGCATTAGGCCCGTAACAACAGCCTGCGCCACAAACTCGTGGCGATATATCCCGCCATCGACGACCAGCGCTGCGCACACGATTGCGCTATACCGACCTGTGCGTGCCAACTCCCGCGCCATCAACGGCATTTCAAACGCGCCAGGCACATCAAAAACGTCTATGTCATGGCTGTCAATGACTTCGCAAAACCCGACCAGCGCCTGATCAACAATATCGGAATGCCAATTGGCTTTTATGAAGGCGTATTGAGCTTGTTGCATATGTCTTTCCTTTAGCAAACTATTGGCCAAGGCGATCACATGCAATGCGCGCTGCGCAAAGGGCACAGGCGGAAAACACACTCTCTTTCATCCGGACTATGACCGTCGGCTCGGGAATCACACCCAATCTGCTGGACCCTTACACAAGAATATAAGGCGCTCGCGGGCTTACGAACGTGTTCGCTTACCGCCGGTGGGGAATTTCACCCCGCCCTGAGAATTAAATTACTGGTTATCGAAATAGCCAAAAAGTGCAACCCCAAATTCACCCTAACTCAATAGCCGCAAGTCATGTAACGCACACCTTTTGTCTATCGAGAGGAATCGGTTTGGGAACAACCTATCCTCAATTAGTTTTACAGAACGACGCTGGTCATCACCTCTGACCAAACGCCAATCATCAAAGCCGCCGACTCTGCGCCGGGATTTATGTGTTCAATGGAGCGGTCGCCAACGCCGTGACAAATCTCCTTACCAAACGTCGTTTATTGGGCCGCCCTGTTTCGGGACCGACATCTGGTTTAAGCTTTCTTCAGACATCTGTGAAATATAGTCGCGCAGCAGCCTGACACGGTTTGGCCGAAAGCTCTCGTCGGCTGGTTCTGCCGATTCCATTCGCGACATGAGGAACTTCCTAAAGTCCTTCCGGAGGCAACACCAAGCGAGAAGTCCTGGGCCTCTGTCGAGGTACACAATCGCGAGCGGATAGACGCGCCGATCGGTGAGCGCTCCATCCACATCTCGATATCGAAGGTCGATTGCGGTTTCTTCCCAGCTGGCAGTCCGGATCTGGGAAATATCCGGCGCTACGTTTGGGGGGACTTGATAACGATAGACCATATGCGTTGCATGAAGAATTTGGCGCTGCAGGCGTTCCGGCAGGGTCGCTGCGATCTTTGCGAGCGCGGACTCGGCCGCCTTGGCCAATTGTGCATCACCACGCTGGCGCACATCGCTCAGGCCGACAACCAGGGCTTCCATCTCAATCCGGTCAAAGGTCTGGGGCGGCAGAGCGGGATCTTCGGTTAGGGTGTAGCCAACCCCTGCCGCCCCGTCGATCAAGGCGCCACTCGCCCGCAGGCTTGCAATATCGCGATAAAGCGTGCGTTCCGACACTTCGGTCTCGATGGCGAGCCGAGCAGCGGTCACGGGCTTGGGCAACACCCGCAAGGCGTTCATCAAGCGAAAAAGGCGTTCGGGGCGGCTCATAACATCCTGACGGAAACTGACAGTAGACCCCCTCTATAACCGACACCAGATCGAAACCAAACATGGAAAACAACACTGTGCTCACCCTATATCATGCGCCCCACTCGCGGTCTTCACGCATCATCCGCCTGATCGACGAACTAGACATCTGGACACAGGTCGAAATCCGTGTCGTCGGTGTCGCGCGTCAGGATGGATCGGGCGGACACGATCCGAAAAACCCGCATCCCGAAGGCAAGGTGCCGTTACTGGTTCATGACGGTATTGAAATATGGGAATCGAATGCGATCATCCTCTACCTGACCGACCTTTTTCCAGATGCAGGAATGGGGCCTGTCGCCGGTGATCCGCAACGTGGGCGGTATCTGAGTTGGCTTGCTTGGTATGGCAACGTTGTCGAGCCGGTCATCGTGATCGCGGCTGCGGAGGTGTCGCACCCCATCCTTGATGTCACCTTCCGAGGGGTGCCGGAGATGACAAGTCGATTGGCCAATGCCCTTGAGCAAGCGCCTTTCCTTATGGGAGATAAATTTACGGCGGCTGACTTGCTGATGGTCTCGCCGTTCACATGGTTTCCCGCCTCAGCCCCCGACCACCCGGCCATCAAGGCATGGATCGAACGGTGCGAAGCGCAACCATCAGCGCAGCGAACTGCAGAGTTTGAGACACGGCAACTAGAGCAGGACGTTTTGGCCTGATTGAAACTGATATGCGGCGGCAGACAATCCGCCGCGTATCAAGTTCTTAGAGGTCGGGAAGTTTTCCAACATCGTCGACCTTTTTAATACCCGCTCAACTATTGAAGAATTTGACCTCCCTCGTTATTCGCTGCGTTGCAGAATTCCGGTGTGACGGGATCAAACCTGCCGTTAGCAGTGAAGCTAATCGATGGCCGCTTTTCTCCAGATGCTCATTCGGCGGTCAAAGGCCCCTAGGCCAACAATCACCATGATCACGGAAGTCAGATTCGACATAAGCGCGTTAATCTGGGCTTTTATTGGAGACGAAAGTTTCCCTTAATCAATCAGACCCCTGTCCTTGGCCATGACACCATCCGGCTGAATGCTTGCAATCATATCCTTAGATCGCCGCGTAAGAGTGACCCATTCAAACCTAAAGCAGTTGTTCAAGGTTTCGGCCTCTTCTGTGAAAGCAGACCTTGGCTGCATTGCAGAAAAATGGATTATTGGGCTCAGACGGGAATTGAACACGCCAACAAGTGTCGTTCTTTTGAAAGACACGCTCTTACAGTAATTTAACTCAGCACATGGTTCGTCGCAGACAGGGCGACCGGCGGCGACCTTTCCAACGCTTCAGATACCGATATTTCAATCGTGCGACACATCGCATCCAATGGCAGGCCGTTCTGAACGTTGCGGAATGGCAGTTCCAACTCGTTCGTTACAGCCTGAAGTCCAAAGAACGCATAGGCCACAATTGCGGCGAAGACAGGTGCGAACCAGCCGGTTGCCTCAATCAGCGCGAAGGGCAGCAGCCAGCAGTATAGATAGGTCGTTCGCCGCACCAACAGGGAATAGACGAAGGGTAGTGGCGTCGTGAATATCCGTTCACATCCGGCCTGCGCCAATGCCATCGACGACAGCGTTTGCGAGATCGTCATTTGCCCAAATCCACTGATTGCGTCTTTACGCATCAGCAGGCCGATTTTGTCAGCAATAGACCGCAAAGCTGCATCTGCAGGGTTCTTGTGAGCCGTCATCGCGGTGGTTTTTTCTTCGCCTATCCAGCCGACGATGTCGGACTTCACATCCACACTGCGCAAAAAGCCGCGGTGCAAATGCGCGAAAGCAACTGCGCAAGATAGGATATGCTCTCGATCTTCCCCCTTGCCGACAAAAACGCACATGTGCCGCCCCAGATTGCGCACATCAGCAATCATTCCACCCCACAGCTTGCGGGCTTCCCACCAACGATCATAGGCGGCGTTGTTGCGAAATCCCAGGAACAGCGACAGTGCGACGCCAAATATACCCATCGCGGCTATCGAGATGTGCGGCAACGGGATGACGTATTGATCTAATGCCAGAACGATCACAGACAGCAGGGCTATGCCCAATATCTTGTCGATAATCTTCGGCACCACCGATCCTTGCATGACGAAGAACAGCTTAAACGAAGATGGAGACTCTCTGACGATCATCTGGCTGTCCTTCTCAAGTGTAAATTCGAAACGTTCAAGTTTGAGCCAACCTTTCACCCAGATGATCTAACAGCAATCGCACTTTCGGCGACAGATGCCGGTTTTGCGGATAGATTGCCCATATTCCATCATCCGGCGCACGATAAGTGTCGAGCATGGGCACCAACCGGCCGGCCTGCAACTCCGCTTCGACGTAATAATCAGGCAGTTGGATGATCCCGACGCTTTTTCGAGCGGCATCGACCAAAGACCATCCGCTGTTGCAACGCAAATTTCCTTTGACGCGGATATGGCGTGACTTGCCCTTTTCCTGAAACCGCCAATAGCCCAGCGTTCCTTGCAGACAATTGTGCTGGTCAAGTTCGGACAGCGTATGCGGCACACCATTCACAGCCAGATAATCCGGCGAGGCACAGACGAAATGGGCGCGCGACGCGAGCCGTTTGGCCATCATAGTGCTGTCTTTAAGCTCGCCCAATCGGATCGCCAGATCGAAGCTTTCCGACACCAGATCAAGCCTCTGGTTGGTCAGCTCCAGATTAACCTCGAGTTCCGGAAAGCGGGCGACAAAGTCGTTGATCAGCGGCGCAATTCTGGATTCGCCGTAGGTCACGGGCGCGGTCAGGTTAAGCCTGCCCTTGGGGGTCTGGTGCAGATCGGTGATGGCACGGTCAGCATCTGCCAGCCCATCCAGAACCTGTCGGCAATGATTGTAATAGATTTGCCCTGTATCGGTGATCGAAACCTTGCGCGTGGTGCGATAAAACAGTTTGACGGCCAGCCGTGCTTCGAGTGCCCCAATTTGACGGCTGACCTGCGCCGTGGAAATCCCCAAGCGGTTGGCGGCGGCGGTAAAGCTCTCGGCTTCAGCGACTGCGACGAATTCTGAAATGCCTTCCCAAATTGCCAACATTGTTTCCTCTACCGCCGATCCAAGTGATTTTCACTATTACAGTACAGTAACAGTCATTTGCATAAACGCCCAATTATCCTTTGACGGAAATAGTGTAAAACATCAATCACAAACCGCCGCACCAGAAAAAAGTGAGTTGAGATGACCAATATAATTAAATCCAAGGCCGCCGTTGCCTGGGCCGTTAACCAGCCGCTCTCTATTGAAGAGATCGACGTGATGCCGCCGCAGGCCGGTGAGGTCCGCGTCCGTATTGTCGCTTCCGGCGTCTGTCACACCGATGCTTTCACCCTGTCAGGCGATGATCCCGAAGGCCTGTTCCCAGTCATTTTGGGCCACGAAGGCGGCGGGATCGTTGAATCCATTGGCGAAGGCGTGACCAGCGTGGCCGTTGGTGATCACGTGATCCCGCTTTACACACCCGAATGTGGCGAGTGCAAATTCTGCAAATCCGGCAAAACCAACCTGTGCCAGAAAATCCGCGAAACCCAAGGGCGCGGTTTGATGCCCGATGGCACCAGCCGTTTTTACAAAGACGGCAAACCGATCCTGCACTACATGGGCTGCTCGACTTTCTCGGAATACACCGTGTTGCCGGAAATCTCGCTGGCTAAAGTGAACCCCGAGGCGCCATTGGAAGAAGTTTGCTTACTGGGTTGCGGTGTCACCACGGGCATGGGAGCTGTGATGAACACCGCCAAGGTCGAAGAAGGCGCGACCGTCGCGATCTTTGGCATGGGCGGCATTGGTCTGTCGGCTGTGATTGGTGCGGCAATGGCCAAGGCCAGCCGGATCATCGTGATCGACATCAACGAGAGCAAATTTGATTTGGCTCGCAAACTGGGCGCGACGGATTTTATCAATCCGAAAGACCACGACAAGCCGATCCAAGACGTGATCGTCGAGATGACCGATGGCGGCGTTGACTATTCGTTCGAGTGTATTGGCAACGTTAACGTCATGCGTTCGGCACTGGAATGCTGCCACAAGGGCTGGGGTGAATCCGTCGTCATCGGTGTCGCCGGTGCTGGTCAGGAAATCTCCACCCGCCCCTTCCAACTGGTCACTGGCCGTGTCTGGCGCGGGTCTGCGTTTGGTGGCGTCAAGGGTCGTTCCGAGTTACCTGATTACGTCGAGCGCTACATGCAGGGTGAATTCAAACTAAATGATTTCATCACCCACACCATGGGTCTTGAGGACATCAACACTGCGTTCGAGTTGATGCACGAAGGCAAAAGCATCCGAACCGTCATCCACTTCGACAAATAAACCAATAAGTCGGTCGCGCCCAATATGGCGCGGCCCATATCCAAGCAAAGGGTGCAGCATGTCACTAGAAATCACGAGTGTTTACAAAAGCTTCTGCGGCTGGACCAAACATTACACGCACCGTTCAACCACGCTGAACTGCGACATGCGGTTTGCAATCTATCTACCGCCTCAGACGGCCAACGGGCAGAAGGTGCCGGTGCTTTATTGGCTGTCCGGGCTGACCTGTACGGACGAGAATTTTATGCAAAAGGCCAATGCGCAGCGTATCGCAGCAAAGCTTGGCGTTGCTATTGTCGCCCCCGATACCAGCCCGCGCGGCGTGGGTGTCGCTGATGACGAAGGCTATGATCTGGGACAGGGTGCCGGATTTTATGTCAACGCGACGCAGGCCCCTTGGAACCGTCACTACCATATGTACGACTATGTGTTGAATGAACTGCCGCAGTTGATCGAGGCCACTTTCCCAGTCAGCGATAAGCGCTCTGTTTTTGGCCATTCAATGGGAGGTCATGGTGCGCTGGTTTTGGCGCTTCGCAACCCTGACGCCTTTCAATCTGTTTCGGCGTTCAGTCCGATTGGCAACCCGGTCGACTGTCCTTGGGGCCAAAAAGCCTTTGCCGCATATCTGGGCAAGGATACTGGCGCATGGGCCGATTATGACGCCAGCCTGCTGATGCGAAAAGCCAAAGGGGCTGTTCCCGCACTTGTGGATCAGGGTGAAGCTGACGGTTTCCTTGAAGAGCAGCTTAAGCCAGAAACATTGGAAGCATCAGCGAAAGTGAGCGGATATCCATTGGAGCTGAACCGGCGCGAAGGCTATGATCACAGCTACTATTTCATCGCCAGCTTCATCGAAGATCATCTGCGGTTCCACGCGAAACACTTGGCCGCATAGCGACCAGCCGCCAACCATTGGAGAGATAGTCATGAGTAAAGCGTTTACAAAAGAAGACGATGGCACCGAGAATGTTCGCTTGGATGATCTGCCACAAAGCCCGCATCCAAACTTGGTGACCCTATCAGGTCTCGATGCGCTCAACAGCCGACTTAGTGCGCGTCAGTCGGATCTGGCAAAGCTACGGGGCGAAACTGATGACTTTGACAGCAAGTTGGCCATTGCAGTTGCTCAACGTGACATCCGCTTTCTTGAAGGGCGTGTCAGCCGTGCGATCCTCGTTGATCCCGAACGCCACGCCCCGGACATCGTCGCATTTGGCGCAGAGATCGAAGTTATCACCGAAGACGACAATCGCCAGACCTTTCGGATTGTCGGCGAGGATGAGGCAGACCCGACGCATGGCTTGATTGCCCCATATTCGCCGCTTGGCGTTGCGCTGATGGGGGCGCGGCTTGGCGATACAGTCGAATGGCAAAAGCCCGCCGGCATCGTTGATCTTGAGATCGTTGGGATCCGGTTTGATTAGAAAACATCGGATGATCTGGCCCGCCGAGAGGCGCAAAACTGCGCAACCGTCGCGCCAAAAAGGAAATTTGGAATGAACTCCATTGTCCTGATCGGGCTTTCGCTTGCGTCGGTTGTATTTCTCAGCCTTGTCCATTTGCTTGCTGATATGTTGCGGTGGAAACACCAAATGCCTCAGAAGTATTGGCTGTCGTTCGCTGATGGCATTTCCATCAGTTATGTCTTTCTCGGCCTTCTGCCCAAGATCGTTGACGGGACAATTGCCTTTCCAGAATCCCTTGGACCTATGGCGGAAACCCCGAAGCACAGCCCGTTTCTGCCGCTCCTGATCGGTCTCGTCGCGTTCTATGGAATGGAACGCCTTGTGGAAAAACCAACTGGATTGCGGGTATGGATACATCTTGCGTCTTACGCGTTTTACAAAGCAATCATCGGATATCTCATCGTCCAGATGAATGATCCCGTGGCAATTGTCATTTTTGCACTTTCGATGGCTGTTCATTTTTTGGTCGTGGATTACCGGATGATGAAAATCCACAAAGAAGTCTATCAACGTATCGGGCGGTGGGCGCTGACTGTTGCTATACTTGCCGGGTGGATTGTCGGCATCACCACCTTCATCTCGCCGGTTCTGGTCACTCTTCTGTTGTCGTTTCTCGCCGGTGGTATTGTGCTGGTTGTGCTTGAAGAAGAGTTTTCGCGCGAACACCCTTCTTCGTTTCCGGCGTTTTCGACAGCGGTCATTGTTTACGCGGCAGGACAGATTGCAATCTGACCCGCCCAAAAACTCACGCCGAGAACAGTTCAATTTCTTGACAGTCTATAACCGTGATTCAGGGTTTCAGACTGTCAATATGGCCATCTAAACCTGCCATTGATGGACGCCATCACGAGGCATCTATTATCATTTTAACAGCGATCCAACAGGATATGCGCAAAAGGAGAAGTACTATCTCCAGTTCCTATTCAGGTGGGTGCGACCACGTCCACATCAAATCCACAGCCGAACTCATCGACAATCACGTCTGTCATTGCGATGTTTGCAAAGGCGTGACCGGCCAACAAACCACCCATATGGCATTTTTCAATCACGGTGATCCACAGATCGACCACCCAGAGAAAATGAACCGCCAACCGTTCAATAGGGACAATCCCGACGGCTCTCTTGAACTGTGCGGTTTTGATGCTGGATGACAAACAAAAGCGAATCCGCGTCGCGGTGCCGAACGTCATGGGCTACGATGAGGCAAATTTCCCTGCCCCAACGTATCACGCCTTTTATGATACCTCGCGCCAAACCCTCGGACGGACGCCCTGTCTACGAAGGTCTGCGGCCGGAATTCGTTTGCCCCCCATTCTGAAACTTATCAATCTAACGCTACCGCTCCGGAAACAAAAAGGCCGCGGTTCGGCTGGCTTTTGACTTCGCTACGCTGGCCGGAATGCCCTGCGCGACGATCGCCCCGCCCTCATCTCCGGCACCCGGACCGATGTCGATGATCCAATCGCTATTTCTGGCGACCTGCATGTTGTGTTCCACCAGAATGATAGAGTTGCCCGCATCAACCAGCTCGTTTAATTGGACCATCAGCATTTTGACATCCTTCGGGTGCAAGCCGGTAGTAGGCTCGTCCAATATGTAAAGCGTGTCATTGCGTCCGGCGCGTTGCAACTCCGTCGCAAGCTTGATCCGTTGCGCTTCACCGCCCGACAGCTCGGTCGCAGGCTGTCCAAGTCGTAGATATCCAAGGCCGACCTGCAACAATGCATCAAGCGCGCGCAACACCGTTCGGTCATCGGCGAAAAAATCATGCGCCTTCTCGACAGTCAGGTCGAGCACTTGCGCGATGGTCTTGTCGCGATATGTAATTTCCAAGGTCTGGGCATTATAGCGCTGCCCCTGACACACGGGACAGGGCGCATAGACGCTGGGAAGGAACAGTAATTCAACGCTGACAAATCCCGCGCCCTCGCAATTGGTGCACCGCCCCTTCGCGACGTTGAACGAAAAACGCCCAACATCATAGCGGCGCGCCTTCGCTTTCGGGGTCGCCGCAAAGAGCCTGCGAACATGATCAAACAGCCCCGTATAGGTCGCAAGATTGGACCTCGGCGTGCGTCCGATGGGTTTTTGATCGACCGTCACCAAGCGCCGGATACCCTGCATCCCGTGAACGATCCGCCCACCAGTTGAGGTTTCAAGTTCCCTCTCTAGCAACTCGGCCTCATCGCTTGGGGCATCAAGAACTGCCTTCTTTCCCAAGGCGTCGCCGG
Source organism: Falsihalocynthiibacter sp. CO-5D18 (assembly GCF_041205445.1). Classification (NCBI taxonomy): domain Bacteria; kingdom Pseudomonadati; phylum Pseudomonadota; class Alphaproteobacteria; order Rhodobacterales; family Roseobacteraceae; genus Falsihalocynthiibacter; species Falsihalocynthiibacter sp. CO-5D18. Next base: position 9,919 of record NZ_JBGFCF010000017.1, read on the forward strand.
CGAGCTCGACCAGTGCCTGACTGACAAGGCTGGATTTACCCGAGCCTGATACACCCGTGACCGTCGCTAAAACTCCAAGCGGAAACTCAACATCAAGGCCACGCAGATTGTTGCGCTCGACCCCTTCAAGCCTCAGCCAACCCTTGGGCTCTCGTGGATTGCGACCCGTCGCAACCTCCGGGCTGAATAGATACCGCCCCGTATGCGATGCCTCAACGTCGCGCAGCCCTTCAATCGGCCCGTTATATACCACCTCGCCGCCATGGGTTCCCGCGTCTGGTCCGATATCCACAATCCAGTCGGCATGGCGGATGACATTGTCATCATGCTCAACCACGAAAAGCGAGTTTCCAGACCCCTTGAGCTCATCCAGCGCCCCCAGCAGCGCCAGCGTGTCGGACGGATGCAACCCAGCAGAGGGTTCGTCCAGAACATAAATCACACCAAACAACTGTGATCGTATCTGCGTCGCCAACCGCAGACGTTGTAATTCCCCGGGCGACAGGGTCGGTGTGCCGCGTTCAAGTGAAAGGTAGCCAAGGCCCAGCGTCGTAAGCGCATCGACGCGGGCCAATATATCGCTGGCGATGCGCTGCGCCACGATGATCTTTTCGGGGTGCTGATCGCCCTCGCACGGTTTCGCATGGGCCGTTTCGCGCAGAGTTTCGGCAAGCTCGCTCAGCGTAAGTTGCGACACCTCGCCAATATCTAAGTCCGCAAATTTCACCGCAAGCGACTCGCGCTTTAACTTCTTGCCGTTGCACTCTGGGCACTCAGAAATCTGCATGAACTGCGAAACGCGTTTCTTAGTGCGGTGGCTTTGGGTGGTTGCAAATGAGTGTAAAACATAGCGCTCGGCACTGGAAAACGTCCCCATATAGCTCGGCGCCATGTCACGCTGCTGCGCCACACGGGTTTGCGCTGGGGTAAGCCCCGCATAAACCGGCACTGTAGGTGTCTCTTCCGTGAACAACATCCAGTTGCGGTCTTTTTGCGGCAAATCCTTCCACGGGATATCGATGTCATGGCCAAGCGACGCAAGGATATCGCGCAGGTTTTGTCCGCCCCACGCAGGCGGCCAGGCAGCGATGGCACGCTCACGGATGGTCTTGGTATCGTCCGGAACGAGCAGTCTTTCCGTGACTTCAAACACCCGCCCTATCCCGTGGCAACGCGGGCATGCCCCCTCCGGCGTATTTGGCGAAAACGCATCGGCATAAAGAATTTGCTGGCCGCGTGGATATTGCCCTGCCCGCGAAAACAACATGCGCAACCCGTTTGAGATGGTCGTCACGCTACCAACCGAGGATCGCGCTGACGGCGCACCGCGTTGCTGCTGGAGCGCGACCGCGGGCGGCAGGCCATCGATGGAATCGACATCCGGTTCACCGACCTGATCAATTAGGCGTCGCGCGTAAGGCGACACCGAATCCAGATAGCGCCGCTGGGATTCCGCAAACAGCGTCCCGAACGCGAGCGATGATTTTCCGGACCCCGAGAGGCCAGTAAATACCACCAACGCGTTGCGTGGCAGATCAACGTCTATATTTTTAAGGTTATGAACGCGAGCGCCCCGCACTTGGATGCAGTGATCAGGGTCACAAAGGACATGTTCGATTGGTTCTGAGGTGATGGTGTTCACTCTTTCTGATGTAGAAATATTACTGCTGTAGCGCCCAACTTACAGCCCTCTAAATCCGGAGGCTGATTACTTGATGTTATGCGACCATATCTAATGTGGTGAGTTTATGCATAGTACCTCTCTTTTGGCTCTGCTGGCGGGATGTATCCGATGTGCTCAAGCAGGCGACGGTTATTGAACCAATCGACCCATTTTAACGTTTCCCATTGGACAGCGGAGTGAATAAATACTTTGCCTCGCGCAGACACCTTTAGGGTGTAGTTCAGCTAAAAATTTTCAATTCTCAGCAACTCTAAACCTCTGGGAATTAAGTATGCGAGTTAACGTCACACCGCCTGATGTTCATTGAGCCAGCTATTGGAGGCACATTTGAAGTGCAAGCCCCCTGCCCCGGCTATCATAGGCAATGATCTAATTAGGGCAACTTGCTGAGACCATACACGCCAGTAACGTATGCATTCTTGAGATAGACAGGTAGCTTATCGGGATAGCCTTGGATCTCTTTTTTGGAAAAAGCTGCAAGTGTGGCAGCATGCACAAACCGCGTCTTTGTGCCGTCAACGAGCTGGATAAGTGTCTCGAGCTTAAAGGTAGCCGGTCCACCAGCCATTTTGCCTTTGCGCGCCCGAGATTTAATGATGAAGGTCTCAATTTTGTGCTCATCGGCAAAGGCTTGCAATTGCGCCAAACAAAACTTTAATTCTGCATCCGAGGTATCGTCTGAAATTTCAATCCGGGTTGTTCCAATTGGAAGTTTGGCAGGTTGCCCGTCGTCATCATAATAGACCACTGCCAGCCTCACTTCTTGTGCCGATATTTCACATCCACAAATTCGCATACATATCTCCAAATAGTCTCGGTTGGAGGCTAGTGCGTCTTTTGAAAATTGTCATCAATTCTAAAATTTACTCCCTCCTGTTGTTTTCCCCCCATTTGCGGAAACCTTTGCAAATAGACCTGCGCAGCCATTTGGGGGTGGTTTAATGTATAACACCGCCGATGCCGATTTCTCCAAATGGTTAGAGCACCTTCGCCCAAAAAGAAGATTTTCGATCATGCTGTGTCTGAAGGGTTTGGAGATATCTATCGTGAGGGAGAAACCCTCGGTAGTCTGCGATCTCTGCATCGACTGACGTGCAATCCGCCAAGTGATCGGCAGCATGGCCGTATCGTGTTGAGCACCCCTGCCCCAGTGTAAAGTCAATCATTGCGCGCCAAAGAAGTACCGCGGCGAGCGGATACCTTACTCGGAGGACTTCGGCGGCTGGTGTTAAGAGTAAGTAGTGATCGCCGTTGATTTCATCTGCGCGGGTTTCGATCAATTGGGCCGCTGTCAGCAAGTCGGGCCAAGTGATGCAAAATTCCAGAGCCGTTGAAAAGCTTGGAAACGATAGGGCATGTGTCTTGGCAGCATCCTCAACCTCAACATCTTCGAAATCCGGCAGAAGTTTCAGATACTGGCGCAAATGCTCTTGGTTTAGCGTCGCCGCAAAACAGGCCCAACGGTGCGCTTGGGCTTCTTCAATCCGCTCAAGGACAGTTAGGCAGGCGATATAGGCCGCGTCCCATTCATCCCGACCTAGAGTGCGCCCGTCTTGGTCAGCATCAAGGAGAAGATCCAACGCCCCTTCAGGTCGGTCTTCCGCGAGCAAAAGCATGGCCACTTCCGCCGAAATATCCTTCCTCTTCAGATCCTCATCCGAATATTGCGCTATATAGGCATTCGTGTCGCCAGCGGCCAAGGCGATCTCTTGTAAGCAGCCTTTGACGAAACTGGCTTTGCGTTCATCTGCGTGGGTGCTCCCACCGCGGAGTTGGCGCAAAAACTGGATTGCTTCGTGATCTTCCTCTTCAACCTCAAGAGGGGCCACAGCATAGGTCTGAACATTGGCCTTCAACCGTGCAAGTCCGGCGGCCCCAAGAGTAGGAGACATGAGAGGAATAATGCCGTCCCATTCTCCGTATCCGTTGTCCTGTAGGGCAATCCACACTCGGTCGGCCAGCGCTGCTGGATCAACCATTGCACGGGAAGCTATGTCTTCAAACTGCTCGATTGCCGAGCGAAACACATCGCCAACGTCGCCCCTGCTGTCATCCACACGCTCATAGGTGGAAGGGGCGATTTCAATGAACTGCCATAAAAGGTCAAACGCGGTTGTCGGATCCTCTGGTGCGATTTTTTCGGCAATCATTGTCACTTGTGTATTGAGATCCTTGATCAGGGCCTTTCGCTTTCGCCAACTGACAAAGCCCGTCGATTTTCGCAGCGACACGAGTCGTTTGCGCACTTCGCGTGCCAACTCGGAAGCCCCGAGGTTGTGGCTAAGCTCCAAGCGTAGCCTGCGTTTTATTTCAGCACTGCCGGTACTCACCTCGATAAGCAACGCGGCCAATTGCTCGGCTCCCAGTGCTTCCAGATTGGTTTTGTTCAGGGTCTTTTTTGACATACCCAATTGTGGCATCTGGAACGCTTGAAGGAAAGCGGGCGTTAACATGCTGCAGTCGTTGCCATACCACAATATGTCTTTTTTATAGTTTTCGAATTATCCTAGCATTGCAAAAATGTTAAAAATGCAATACATCAGCATGGCAACGAGTAACTTTATGCTAAGCTAAGGGGTGACAAATGACCGTCGCACGCACAAAGCAAAGACAGGCTAGAAATAGGGTCCGCCTCGCAGCAGAGACGTCCCAAGCCTTTGAAAAACCACTTGGTGGCTGGCTGGCTACTTTCCAAGAAGCAATCAGCATGAGCGCGGCCACCTTGGCTGAACGTCTGGGTATTTCTCGCAACAGTATCTACAGCTCGATTGAAAAGGAACGGATTGGGTCAATTTCAGTGAACCAACTCGCAAAGATGGCTGACGCAATGGGTGGTAAGCTGGTCTATGCAATTGTACCGCGCGAGGGGGACATCGAAGAGATCCTTATGACTCAAGCCCGCAAGAAGGCAGAACGCATCATCCAGCGCACCCGCGCGCACATGGCATTAGAGGAACAAACCGAGGGCCTAGGCAGCCAAATAGAGATGATTGAAGAGCTGGCGGCTGAACTGGTGCGTGAAATGCCAAGGGATTTCTGGAAGTGACCTTAACATTACATGAGCCATCGGGTGCCACCCCACTGACGCCCGACGAACTGCTTGGTCTGAAGGTCAAACACATCACCAATCGTGGCGAACTCAACGAGTTGGAGGGGGCCAACATCGTTGAAGGTCTGACTTGGCTCGATCGGCGGCCAAAATCATTCGACGTCCTGACAGACGGTGCTGCGCGCGAAGTCCATAAACGTCTGTTCGGGAAAATTTGGGACTGGGCAGGCGCATACCGCATGACCGAGAAGAACATAGGTGTACCAATTTGGCACATATCGACGGAGATGCGTGCTTGCCTAGACGATGCCCGTTATTGGCGCGAGAACGGCATCTACGAACCCTTGGAAGCCACAGCGCGATTCCACCATAAGCTGGTCTGGATCCACCCATTCGCAAACGGCAATGGACGCTGGGCAAGGATCATGGCGGATGTCTATCTTACTGGGATCGACAAAAATATTTTTCTAGATTGGTCTGGTAGCGGAACGTTGGTAGCCGAGAGCGATCACCGCGCAAGGTACATTGCGGCATTGCGCGCGGCAGATGGCCATATTTTCGAACCAGTGACCGAGTTTGTTAGAGACATTGCACAGTAGTTGGAGTGTAAAGTGAAGGACTTCCATCGCTGGAAATCAATGGCGCATATTTCACCATTCATCTGTTCAAGGTTGCATGGTCAACTTCAACGCCACACTCCTGCATGATCTCTTCGTGGTCTCAATAAGACACGGCATATCGCACATAGAAGAAGACAGCGTACAGTACGACGGCCCCGGAATATTTGGTAGATGCATTCGCCGAATGCGGACCTGAACGCCAAACTGCCAAACCTGTTTTATTTTTGCGACAGAGCCGGACTTTTGACCATCATGCGCCCCGATGATAAAAAGCCCGCGCCAAGGGCAATCACCCTCTCTACCTTTCGCAAGAAAAGCTAACGACTTTTAAAACCTTATTTGACCTGTTAACTCTGCACGCAGTCACGTCTTGGAAAAGAGATCCTTAGAATGCTCGATATACCTCAGCTTCGTACAACCCTGTCTCAACACTTTGATCTTGCACCGAATGTTGAATTGGCATCCTCCATGCAGGATATTTACAGTCAAATGGACAGGGTGGTTTCTCCAGCCGATTGGGCCATCTATGCGCCCTACGTCAAAGCGATCAACGATCTTAAGCGCGAGCAAAATGCCGTGATCCTCGGGCACAACTACATGACGCCCGAAATTTACCATGGCGTCTCGGATTTCGTTGGCGACAGTTTGCAACTTGCGATGAAGGCGACCGAAGTTGACGCGGACATCATCGTCCAAGGCGGCGTTCATTTCATGGCCGAAACCAGCAAAATTCTGAGCCCCGAGAAAATGGTGCTGATGCCCGACATGGCAGCGGGGTGTAGCCTCGCGGAATCTATCACTGCTGAAGGCGTCGCAGCAATGCGCGCAAAATACCCCGGCGCACCGGTTGTGTCCTATGTCAACACTACGGCGGAAGTGAAGGCGGCCTCGGATATCTGCTGCACGTCCTCCAACGCCGTTCAGATCGTCGACGCCATGGACAGCGACATTGTGATCATGACGCCGGATCAGTTTTTGGCGCAAAATGTCGCCAATCAATCCAAGAAAAAGATCGTCTTCTGGGAAGGGTCCTGCATCGTCCACGAGCTTTACACCACCGAAGAATTGCGCGCGTACCGCGAGTTTGACCCAGAGGTTAAGATCATCGCGCATCCGGAATGTACGCCCGCCGTTGTCGCAGAAGCCGATTTTTCTGGCTCCACCAGCGGCATCATCAACTGGTTGCATAAGAACAAACCCGAGAAGGCAATGCTGGTGACAGAATGCTCCATGGCGTCAAATATCTCGAATGAATTACCAAGCATTGAGTTCGCCAAGCCATGTAACATGTGCCCCTATATGAAGAAAATCAGCCTAGAGAAAATTCTCTACGTTCTGCACACGCATGAAAATCAGGTCGTGGTTGACCCTGATGTTGCCGCCCGCGCCCGCGTCTCGGTGCAGCGGATGATTGATCTTTCACGCAAGCTTGGGCTCTGAACTGACATGAAAGAAATCACGACCGACCGTATTGTCATCGTCGGTGCAGGGCTCGGCGCGCTCTATGCGGCGCTTGAGCTTGCACCGCGGCCGGTACTAGTGATTGCGCCCGAAATCCTCGGGCAAGGCGCGAGTTCTGCGTGGGCACAGGGTGGCGTGGCCGCAGCAATGGCAAAAGCGGATAGTGCGGCGTCGCACTCGGCGGATACCGTGCGCGCAGGGGCTGGGATCGTGGATGAGGCCGTCGCCGATCGTGTAACCCAAGATGCCCGTGACCACATCCTTGAGTTGACCGACCTTGGCACCCCGTTTGATCGCTCCCCCGAAGGCGGTTATGTCATGTCGCGCGAGGCGGCGCATAGTTTTGCGCGGGTCGTGCGCGTCAAGGGAGATCAGGCGGGGGCGGCGATCATGGCCGCCTTAATCAAGCAAATACGCAGGGCCCCCTCAGTGCAAATCTTGGAAGGCACAATGGCCTTGGCGCTTGAAACCCAAGGCGAGGCGGTTACGGGGATTGTGATCCAAGCTTCAGGCCCAGAACGATCCGCCCCCGTGATGTTGCGCGGCGCGGCCTATCTATTGGCGGGCGGCGGTTCGGGCGGGCTTTACGCGCTCACCACCAATCCCGACCGTATTCGCGGGCAGGTCATTGGCATGGCCGCACGAGCAGGCGCGATGATTGCGGATGCGGAATTCGTGCAGTTTCACCCAACGGCCTTGGATGTCGGCGAAGATCCAGCCCCCTTAGCCACAGAGGCCCTGCGCGGCGAAGGTGCGACCCTGATCAACAAACACGGCACGCGGTTTATGCTCGGCGTGCACTCCGACGCCGAACTCGCCCCGCGCGATGTTGTGGCGCGCGAGATTTTTGCCCAGACGCAGGCGGGCAATCGCCCCATGCTCGATACCCGCGCCGCCCTCGGCGATACAATAAAAGGCCTCTATCCTGCCGTAACTGCGGCCTGCGCGCGCAATGGAATCGACCCTAGCGTTGAAGCAATTCCCGTTGCCGCCGCCGCGCATTACCATATGGGTGGCATCGCGACGAACGCGGAAGGGCGCTCAAGCCTCGGCAATCTTTGGGTCTGTGGCGAAGCGTCCTCAACGGGGTTGCACGGTGCCAATCGTCTTGCCTCAAACGGGCTGCTTGAGGCGCTGGTTTATGCGCGCATTTGTGCCGTGAACATCGCCGCCAACACACCTATGTACCAAGCGCCCGAAGTCGCTCTGAGCTTTGGGGCGGAAAACAATACGCCCCCCGCCACGGCCATCGAAACATTACGCCAGACGATGACCGAACATGTCGGAGTGCTTAGAAACGGCGATGGATTACGCGCAGCTTTGCGCCAGATCGCCGCCTTGGAAGACGCAAACCAGAACAACGTGGAATTTCTCACCATGTGCGCGACAGCGACCTTGATTGCCGCCAGCGCCCTTCTACGCGAAGAAAGCCGAGGGGCGCATGAACGCACCGATTTTCCCCAGATGAGCACGGGTCCCGCCCAACGCTCGATGATGACTTTGGCCCAAGCGCAAACTCTAAAGGACGCACTATGACCTCCCACGCAAGCCTGCCTGATCTGCTGCTCGAACCACTCGTGCGCAACGCATTATTTGAGGATTTGGGCGCTTATGGCGATGTCACCACCCGCGCGGTCATCCCGCACGGCACGACCTATAAAGCCCGCATAAACGCCCGCGAAGATGCGGTGATTTCGGGGATGCAAATCGCCGCCCTCGCCTTTCGCCTCGTTGATCCCACCCTGAGCGTGACCACGTTGTTTTTCGACGGCCAGCCTTGCAAAATGGGCGACACCTTGATGCAGATCGAAGGCTCTGCGGCGTCGATCCTTTCGGCGGAGCGCGTGGCCTTGAATTTTGCGGGGCGCTTGACTGGAATCGCGACCCAAACCGCGCAGTTTGTCGCGCAAACCGAAGGTACCAAAGCGCGCATCACCTGTACCCGCAAAACAACCCCCGGATTGCGCAGCGTTGAAAAACTGGCGGTGCTGCATGGGGGCGGCTCAAACCATCGATATTCGCTGTCGGACGCGATCCTGATCAAGGACAACCACATCGCCGCCGCAGGCGGCATCGGCGCGGTTCTTGCGGCGGCCAAGGCGAACGGCTCGCATATGACGATTGTTGAAATTGAAGTGGATCGTCTGGATCAACTGGCCGAGGTTTTGGCCGTCGGTGGCGCGAATGTTGTCCTGCTGGATAATATGGACAATGATATGCTCCGCCAAGCGGTGGCCCTTGTGGACGGCAAACTCACAACCGAAGCCAGCGGCAATGTGACCTGCGCGCGCGTCGCCTCCATTGCCGCCACGGGGGTCGATTTCATCTCTTCTGGCGCACTCACCCATTCGGTCAGGACGGTGGATTTAGGCTTGGATTTTTAGGTGCTTCGATTGCGCCCGCATTTATTGAACCCCATTCCTTAACGGTCGGGAGGCGTCCAATCGCTTTCTGTTCCCGTTGTCTTTTCTCTCAGCCGCAGGGCAAGGCCAAGCGAAACACCGACACCAATGGCAACGGTCAGATCCGCGAACACGGTCAGCACCAACGTGAGCAAAAGCAGAATGCGATCCGAAATGCGGGTCTGCATATACCCGCGCCATTTATGTGGCTCGCTCATGTTCCACGCAGTTAGAATGAGAAGCCCCGCCAGCGCAGGCATGGCAAGATAACCCGCCAGTGGCGCAGCGAGCAGCATCACCAGCAAAATAGTCAACGCGTGAACAACACCCGCAACAGGCGTTTTCCCACCGGCACGCACATTGGTCGCGGTGCGGGCGATCGCGCCGGTCGCGGGAAGGCCGCCAAACAAGGCTGAGCCAATATTGGCAAAACCTTGCGCCAGAACCTCGGCGTTTGGCCGATGCCGCCCCCCGATCATGCGATCCGCAACCATCGCGGAAAGCAGCGATTCAATGCTCGCGAGGAAGGCAATAACAATGGCCGACGGGAGCAGCGTTATCATGCGCTCAATACTAATCTCGGGGAAGCTGGGAAACGGCAACGTGCTGGGCAAGGCCCCGAACCGCGAAAAGATCGTTTCAACGGGCAGAACCGCCAAGGCAACAATGGCCGAGGTCAAACCAACAGCGACAATAAGGCCTGGAAACTTGGGGGCGAGACGCCGCAGAGCAACGATCAACACCATCGTCCCAACGCCAATCCCAAGGGCGGAAAGGCTTAAGGTATCTTTTACCCCCCAAAGCGCCTCGACCTTCCCGATAAATTCTGCGGGAACCTGCTCGATTGAAAAACCGAACAGGTCTTTGATCTGGCTTGTCGCAATAATGACGCCAATGCCGATGGTGAAGCCATTGATCACGGGCTCAGGCACATAAGCGACAAGGTTTCCAGCTTTCAGGAAACCCGCCACCAACATAATGACCCCCGCCATCAACGTCGCAAGGATGAGGCCGTCATAGCTGTGTTGCGTGATAACGCCAAAGACAACGACGATAAACGCGCCAGTTGGCCCGCCGATCTGAACCCTACTGCCGCCAAGCAACGAAATGATCAGCCCGCCGACAATTGCGGTCACCAGCCCTTTTTCCGGACCAGCCCCCGAGGCAATGGCAATCGCAAGGCTTAACGGCAAGGCAACCATTGCCACCGTCATTCCTGCGACCAGATCACTGACAAACTGGTGCCGATCATAAGTCGTAAGCGTGGTTAGGATTTTTGGCTTCATGATAGGGTCTACGCCCCTCAACGCGGGGAATTCAACCACCTAGTATCAAAAACGACGCGCGACGTTTCCCCGCACTCATCGGGGCAACGCCGCCTAAAGCCCGCCTTAGAAACGTACGGTTACACCAACCATCGGCCCGCCAAGACCGATTTTAATGTCGCGACCGTCGATTGATTTTTCGACGTCCATATACCGATAGCCGAATCGACCAGACCAGTTTTCGTTGAAGTTATAATTGGCCGTTGCCAAGGCTTGCCACGTTTGGCTCGATCCACCGATACCGCCGAAATCTGCAAAAGCGGAGGCTGACCATTTTTCAGAAAACTTCCATGTGGCGCGCGCGGCCACCAAGGGATCAACCCAGCCGTCGCCGATACTGGCAGATTCGGAAGGGAGCGTGCCTGCATTCAATGTGGTGCCGATGTCGAGGCCAAACGCGCGAAAACCAGCGGCCAAATCAACCGTGACGTTTGGATCGTCCACCACGCGATACGCAAGATAGCCGCTAAGGGCGGAAACTTGCACGTCGACATCCGCGCTGGAGAACAGGACCCCAAAAGGTGTCTCTTTTTGCGTCGCCAAATCGGTATAGAGGAGATCGCCAAGTATGCTCCATTTACCGTTCCGAGCCTCAAACGTCCCCATGAACGCCATTTCAAGATTATCGAGGTCAATGCTGCCACCAGACGAGCCGAGATCGAGGTCGCCACGGGGCGTCGCAAGGGAGCCACTAACACCGGGGAGCCATCCGTAAATCGTAGCGTCATACGTCCAATCATCGGCCAAAACCGCAAGGGGTGCCGCGGAAAGCAAAACGGCCAAAGCAATTGAATAACGCATCGTGAATTTCCTTTTGGGTCAAATTTCAGTGCCTAGATTAGCATAGTCAAAACCGCTCGTCGCTATAATTTATGGAGTCTTAGCGCATAATTTTGGATCCGTCACCAAGGCACCTCTATAAATTAGCATTTGCAATACCTATTTAAAAATGCCATCACTAGCCCATCATGAATGCGGATTTAGAGGAGTGAAACAATGACCCTTGCCCAAGCGATACTCTGGCCCGGCACCAAAATCTGTGAACGCTTGGGGTTAGACCCTGATGCGGACGCGGGACTCATCCGATCCATGTTCAACATGATCATCTATTTGGCGATCTGCTTAGGGATCGTTTGGATCGTCGTCGGCTGGTAAACGCGGCATTGCGGTGCCAGCCTTGAGTGCCTAGTGTTCCCAGCAACAAATATTGGGGTCATCAACATGAGTACGCTTGTTTTTATTGCCGTCATTTGTGCGGCTTTATTGCATGCCTCATGGAACGCTTTGGTCAAAGGTGGCGCCGACAAAATGATGAGCATGGGCGCCGTTGTAATTGGCCACCTGCCCCTTGCCCTGCTCGCGCTTCCCTTTGTTCCCGCCCCTGCCCCCGAAAGCTATCCTTACCTTGTGGGGGGAATGTTACTGCACGTCGGGTATCAAATCTTTCTGCTGAAATCCTATCAATCGGGCGACCTCACACAGGTCTACCCAATTGCGCGCGGGTCGGCCCCCCTAATGGTCGCGTTATTTTCCATTGTGGTTCTGGGCGTGCGTCTGGACCCGATCGAGTTGCTTGCGATTGTGATTATCGGCGTCGGAATTCTGAGCCTCGCAATGGTGCGCAGCGCCAATGGCCAGCGCAACGGCCACGCCGCGTCCATGGCGCTCACGACCGGATTGTTTATCGCGTCCTATTCCTTGGTTGATGGTTTGGGCGCGCGCGTTTCAGGAACCGCGCTTGGCTATTTTAGTTGGCTTGCGATTGGCAATTGCATCCTCATGGTCGGTTTTCTTTTGCTCCGCTCCCCTACAACCCTCACCGCGATAGCAACGCGGGGCAGAGCCGTGTTTTTGTTTGGCGGGTCGGCGTCTTTTATCGCCTATGCATTGGTGACTTGGGCCTTCACACAGTCCCCCATCGCGCTGGTGACGGCGCTGCGTGAAACCAGTATTATCTTTGCCCTGATGATCGGAGTGTTCTTTCTCAAGGAGCGTCTTGATTTGGTGCGCGTGTTTTCAACTTTCACAACGTTGCTCGGCGCAATCCTGCTGCGTTTTGCCAAATAGTCTAGCGTTAGACACGAAATCCACGGAGGGGTGATGTCCTTTTCAATCAACGAATTTCTACCCTACCTCCTCAACCAAACCTCCGAGGCCGTGAGTAAAGATTTTCAACCGCAATATCGCGAGCGCTATGGGATGCTGCGCACCGAATGGCGGGTTTTGTTCCATTTGGGCATACACGGCAAGTTAACCGCCAAAGAGATTTGCACCCTTGCCTCGCTGCACAAAACCAAGGTCAGCCGCGCGGTAACGGCGCTTGAAGCCAAGCGGTTCCTCTCGCGGACAACCGACGAAAACGACCGCAGGCTTGAGCATCTTTCCCTCACCAAACAAGGGCAGAAGGCCTACGCCGACCTTCACAAAGCGGCCCAAACCTACGAGGAAAAGATCACCAGCGCCCTCTCAGAACACGAGATAGATACCCTGAAATCGGTTCTGAAAAAGCTGGGGTAACCCCTTTGATGCGCCCTATTTAGCAGTTTTAAGAGACACACCCTCCGCGCGACCCGCATCTAGATAGGCAAATCCGTTCGGACCCAAATTCAGAATATCAGTCTCTAATAAAGCATTATGTGGCCCAACAAGGCGCGCCGCAGGGTCTACGGCAAGGGTCTGTGGCTCCGCTGACAAATTAAAAACACAGGTCAGTGTTTGGCTCGTCCCCACCCGATGAAAGGCAAGCAAAGGTTCGGGCAGATCAATGAACTGTGTCGTGCCGCGCAACATGGCCTCGCTCGCTTTGCGAAATGCAATTGTCTCGCGATAGGCATGCAAAACGCTGTCGTTGCTACGCTCTTGCGCATCCACCGCGCGGCTCTGTTGCGGCGTTTTCACCGGCAACCAAGGCTTGGCACTCGAAAACCCGCCATGCTCCGACTCGGCGTTCCAAACCATTGGCGTGCGGCATCCATCGCGCCCCTTGTTCTCGGGCCAAAACCGCAAACCGGGGGGATCGGTCAACTCGCTGTATTCTAGCTCGGTTTCCGGCAAGCCCAATTCCTCCCCTTGATAGATCCCAATCGTGCCCTCAAAACTCATCAGCATGGCAACGGATTGTTTCGCCAAAGCATCGGCATCTTCGCAATGTTCCAGCCAACGACTGACGTGGCGGCGCACATCGTGGTTGGAAAAACTCCACGAGGGCCAGCCATCCGGCGCGCCCTTCTGGAACCCCTCAATCGTTTTGCGAAAATGCTTGGCGGTGAAGTCCGGGCTGAGCATTTCAAAGCTATAGCACATGTGCAAACGGTCGGTGCCACGGGTATATTCGCCCATGATATCAATCGCCGTTTGCCCGCCGTCGCCAACTTCACCGACCATCATCCGCGCGTCAAATTCATCCGTCAAAACCCGCATCCGCATCAGAAACGCGATGTTTTCGGGGCGGTTCTTGGAGTAAATATGGGCCTGCATCCCGTAAGTATCGACCTGCTCGGCCACCACATCGGCGGGAGCCGCGGGGTTGTCGCGCAATTCGGTGTCGTGGAAATAGTAATTGACCGTATCCAAGCGGAATCCATCGACGCCCCGTTCCAGCCAAAACCGCATCCCGCGCAGAATCTCGTCCTGCACATCGGCGCAATGCATGTTCAAATCGGGCTGCTCAATCAGGAAGTTGTGCAGATAATATTGCCGACGGCGCGGCTCCCATTCCCAAGCGGCGCCACCAAAAACCGACGGCCAATTGTTGGGCGGCGTTCCGTCGGGATTCGGCTCGGCCCAAACGTACCAATCGGATTTCGGATTGTCCCGCGACGCGCGGCTCTCTGCAAACCATTCATGTTTATCGGAGGTATGCGACAACACCTGATCGACGACCACCTTAAGGCCCAATTCATGCGCCCGTGCGATCAGCGTGTCAAATTCCGCTAAGGTGCCAAAAAGCGGGTCTATTTCGGTGTAATTGCTCACATCATAGCCCATGTCCTTCATCGGCGAGGTGAAAATCGGGCTCAACCAAATCGCATCCACCCCAAGCCCCGCAACATGGTCAAGTCGCGAAGTGATCCCCGCAAGATCGCCAATCCCGTCGCCATTGCTGTCCTGAAAAGACCGTGGATAAATCTGATAAATCGTCGCGCCGCGCCACCATTCCGTCATGAAAACTTCTCCTGAGCATCGGGATTCCCCCGTGATTCTTTGCCAAGCATAACGCGGGCAAAAAATTATTCAAATCGTTTTGAAAAATGTGAACCTTACATGACAGTAGAGAAACATTTTGCTTTATTTAGACACCCATACTATTTCTAAATCGTTTTGAGGAGGAATGTATGTCCACATTAAAAGATATCGCCGCGGCCCTCAACCTCTCCCCCGCAACCGTTAGTCGCGCGTTGAACGGATTCCCAGAGGTCAACGAGAAAACCCGCGCCGCTGTTGTGGAAACCGCTCGCCTGATGAAATACCGCCCGAACCAACTCGCCAAAAAACTGGTCACTGGGCGCTCGGGCATGGTGGGGATGATTCTCAAATCCGACAGCACCCAAGCCACCGACGCCTCCTTTTACGAGACCATGTTTGGCCTCTCAGATCAGCTTGCCCGCCGCGACCTCGATCTTGTATTTCACGCCACCACCGCAAGCGATATTCTGCTGCCCTATCAACGCATGGTCGAGAAAAACACGCTGGACGGCTTTATCCTGAACGCCCCCGAAAACGACGATCCGCGCATCGCCTATTTGCGCTCCGAAGGCATTCCTTTTGTGGTGCATGGTCGCGCCGACGACCCGAATTACGCGTTCTACGACATCGACAATGCCCAACTCGCCGAAGATTCCTTCAACCTGCTTTTCAATCTTGGGCACCGTCGGATCGCGATGTTAAATGGCCCTACCCCCCTCGCCTTCTCAACCGCACGACTGGCGGGATTCACACGGGCCGCGCAGCGCAAATCCCTCGAAATCCCCGCCTTCGCCCTCCATCACGGCGCCCTCACCGACTCCAACGGATACGCCGCCGCGCTCGCGCTCCTGTCGGGCCAAGACGGGCCACCCCCAACCGCCATCATATGCGCCTCGACCCTGATCGCCGCAGGGGTCTATCGCGCCGCCAGCGATCTCGGGTTTGCCATTCCCCGTGACCTCTCAATCATCGCCCATGACGACGCAGTGCCGCAAATGCGCGCAGTTAATTTCAACCCCGCCCTGACCGTCACCCGCGCCCCATTCCGCGACGCCTGCGAACCCCTCGCCAAAGCGATCTTCGACCTCCTCGCAGGAGCTGATCCAACCACGCTGCAAACAATCGAACGCGCGGAATTAATCCTGCGCGACTCAACCGGCCCCGTCGCCACCTCTTGCGATACACCTTGGTAACCACACGCGATTTTTACTCCGCAGGCCTTGCAATTACGCCGCCGCACTTACATTTCTTGGGGCTAATACTGCCTTAACTCCCTGGAAGGAAAACCATGACTGTTTCCCCGCAACCCCTTCGCATTGATATCGTGTCAGATGTGGTGTGCCCGTGGTGC
This sequence comes from Falsihalocynthiibacter sp. CO-5D18, assembly GCF_041205445.1. NCBI lineage: Bacteria > Pseudomonadati > Pseudomonadota > Alphaproteobacteria > Rhodobacterales > Roseobacteraceae > Falsihalocynthiibacter > Falsihalocynthiibacter sp. CO-5D18. The sequence goes on from NZ_JBGFCF010000017.1 coordinate 25,996, forward strand.
GTCATCGGCTATCGCCAACTTGCACAAGCCCTCAAAGCCTCTGGAACGCCGCATGAAATCCACTGGCACCCGTTTGAACTCAATCCGCAAATGCCGCTTGAGGGCCAGAATCTGGCCGAGCATTTAACGGAGAAATATGGCGCAACCCCCGCGCAATCCGCCGAAAATCGCACCCATATCACCAAGCAAGGCGCGGATGTGGGCTTTGACTTTAGCTTTGCCGATGACATGCGGATGCACAACACGTTCAACACCCATCAGCTTCTGCATTGGGCGAATGAACAGGGGCGGATGCAGGACCTAAAACAGGCGTTGTTTGCCGCGCATTTCACCGATCGCCGCGATCTAAGTGATCCAGAAGTTTTGGCCGATGTTGCGGGCGAAATCGGGCTGGACCGTACAGAGGCCGTCGCCGTGCTGGATGATCAGCGCTTCGCCGAAGAGGTGCGCCGCGCCGAAACCCACTGGACGCAGCAAGGTATTAGCGGCGTTCCCGCCATGGTTTTCGATGAGAAACATCTGGTAACGGGTGCGCAGGGCGTTGAAAACTATACGCAAATATTGGGTCAATTGGCCGAGATGCGCAAATAGCTCCTAGGAAATCGCGACAACATCCGTAAGGCTCTCGTCGGCCGCAATACACGCCTCCAACACCACCTGTTTGAGGCGTGTATTGATATATGTCGCGTGAAATGCCGTGGGGGCCTTAAGGATCAACACGCCCCCTTCCCGCTTGTGACGCGTCAGTTTTTGCAGCCAAGCGCCGTATTGCGCAACATTTTCGCGGTGCAAAATCGACTGTGCAAGGCTCCACTCCTCACTGGTGATTTCGGGCGGCGCGACGGTGACATTCGGCGTAAACGGCACCACGGTTTTGTCCTGCTCTGGAGTGCCCTTCATCCGTGCTTCAAAATCTGGCCCGACGGCGCTCCACTGTGGTTTTGTCGCGTCCAACAAAGCCTGCGTATCGAGGCGATAATCCGTCACCCTGCCCCGCGCGCCTTGCCGCCGCACAACCAACCATCCAAGTGCGCGCAGCTTCGCCATCTCGCGTTTCACGGTGCGTTCATCCACCGCCCAAAGCCGCGCAATCTCGCGTTGCCCCACCGTCAGGCTATCGCGTCCCCAATTATATCGTGCCGTGATCAGCGTCATAAACCGAAGGCACATCCGTTGATTCGCTTTGCCCTCCGCCAAGGCAAAAGCCCCGAGAGCCGTCAACAGGTCGTACTTGACGACCGAGGCCTGAGGCCCAGTTTTACGTTTGGCAATCATTTCTGCCTCCGACGTGTTCTTTGCAAACACGCGCTCTCAATGCGACGAATCTTAATGTTCATTCTACGAAGGTTAAGGTTTCAAACTCCTAAACTCAACGCTCTTTGTATCCACGCTCTGATTTGCGTCCATTTGTTCGATTCTGTCAAGCCGGAACTTCTGGAGGGGGTTTTGAATTCAAACCCTAAAATATAAATATTGGTATTAATTGGTATAGGGGGACATACAGTGCGTCCCCCATTGGCGGTGTTTTGTCCCCTATATGTGGTTGGGGCTGCCAAATATGTCCCCTAAACTTTGTGATCACCGGTAGATTCGGCGGGCAAAGCGATTCGGGGTCCGCGACTGCTCCTCCCCGTTATTCTACGTATCAGGACGCTCTTTTCCGATATTTGCACTTTTTTGGCTTTTTGCAAACTTGGTTTTTGCATTTTCTTTTAAATGGCGCTAAATCGGGTGAAACGCTGAATTAGCGTCCCCGCGGGGACAGGAGGTTATATGTACAGCCACGAAGAGCTTGCGCGCCTACAGGCCCAGTCCCTCAAGATGCAGGGTTTCATCCGTCAACAGACCTACTCGCCCGAGATGGAAAAGACCCTGCGGCGGTTTTCGAGTTGGGAAGTTGGCGAGCTGATCTTTAAGGTCAATCAATCCACATTGCGTGGCCGTCTCGCGGCGGACCCTACCCTACCCCAGGGCGTTGTCGAGGGTGACGGGCGGCAACATTGGTACTCGCTCGACGAAATTAACGAGTTGCGCCGCCGTCTCAAGGTGAACCGAAAATCCTTGATGCCGCATCGCCCCGCGGGGCAACGCGCGGTCCGCGCAGCGATTGCCAACTTTAAAGGCGGCGCAGGGAAATCGACGGTCGCCCTCCATTTAGCTCATGCTGCCGCCCTAGATGGCTATCGGGTTTTGTGCGTGGATTTCGACCCACAAGCGACCCTTTCCCACTCGATGGGCCTGTCGGATGTCACCGAAGAATACACCGTTTGGGGTATCATGGCGCGGGATTTGGTGCGCGAAACCGAACGGATGAATGCCGCCGCGACGGGGGCCGAATCGGGCACCTCCCTGCCCCAGCGCCAACTGCCCGCGTCGATCACTGGCATGGGGTTGGCTGAATTGCGGGTCAATGACTTCATTAAGCCCACCTCTTGGCCGACCATCGATATCGTGCCGAGTTGCGCCAACGCCGCCTTCGTGGAGTTTGCCTCGGCGCAGTATCGTCACCTCAATCCCGAATGGTCGTTTTTCGCCGCCGTGTCGCGCTACCTTGATCAGATCCCCGACGACGCCTACGACCTGATTATTTTCGATTGCCCCCCCGCAATTGGCTATCAATCGATGAACGCGGTTTTCGCGGCGGACATGCTCTATATCCCGTCGGGTCCTGGTTACTGGGAGTATGATTCGACCACCTCCTTTATCGGTCAGCTTGCCGAAGCCTTGGAGGATTTGGCGCAGTTTTCCAGCTTTGTCCCCGCGGGGACAGTGCGCCTTCCCAAGGCGTTTCACGACGTGCGGTTCCTTCTGACGCGCTATGAGCCGAACAATGAATTGCACCGCGCGATGCGGTCGGCATTTGGCAAGGTTTTTGGCGATAGAGTAACTGAACATCCCATCGAGATGACCCGCGCGGTGGAGCAATCTGGCCGCTTCCTGTCGTCGGTTTACGAGATGGATTATCGTGACATGACCCGCGACACGTGGCGCCGCGCAAGGGCGTCGTTTGATCGGGCTTATGAAGAATTTCAGGGCCATGTCGTTGAGGTTTGGAAATCAATGGAGGATGAAAAATGAGCAAGCGACGTATTTTTGACATCGATTTTCCGGCGGAAGAAGAGGCCGAAGTCACGCCACAAGAGGCGCCAACCGAATCGCTGCGACGTGGTCCGATGGCCTCCGCGATTGCCGAAAATGCCGAGGCGTTGCGGGGACGACATGCCGCCGAACAGGCCATTCGCGAGGAAAACTTCGCCCTTGCTAAAGAGCATGTGCGGATGAAAGAGCAGGGGCTGATCGTCGATTTAATTCCGCTGGATCAAGTGCGTGTGGAAAAACTTTCGCGGGACCGTGGCGCGGGGCGCGACCCTGAGCTTGACGAACTCAAGGCGTCGATTCGTGCTATCGGCCTGTCCAATCCCATTCAGATTGAGCAAACCGACGAGGGGTATCAACTGATTCAAGGCTTTCGGCGCTTGTCAGCCTATCGCGAATTACTGGCGGAAACCGGCGATGCGGAGGCCTATGGTAAAATCCCTGCGGGTTTGATCGCACGCGGGGAAGCGTTGGAAAACCTGTACCGTCGCATGGTCGATGAAAACCTTGTGCGCCGCGATATTTCTTTTGCGGAGATGGCCGCGCTGGCCCGTAACTATGCTGCCGATCCGGCGACGTCTGTGCAGGATGTTGAGGCCGCCGTCGTGGCGCTTTACGGCTCTGCAGGTCGTCAAAAGCGGGCTTATATCCGCAGTTTCGCGGTTTTGCTTGATCGTATTGGCGCGGATTTGAAGTACCCAGAATCTATTCCACGGGCACTGGGTTTGGCGCTTTTAAAGCAGATTGAGCGTACGCCTGGTGTGGTGGCGAATCTGCGGATTGCCTTGTCATCGGAGCCTGATCGCAGCGTCGAGAAAGAGTTGATCTTGTTGAAAGAGGCCTCGGAATCGGTGACGCCAAACCCCAAAAAACGGCCGGTGAGGGCAGGGGGCGCGCGCACTACATTCCGTGTTCCGCATGCCTCTGGTGTGGTGAAATGCACCGCGGCGGACGGGCGTCTTGAGGTGCTGGCGGCGCGTGATTTCTCGGCACTGGAGCGGCACAAATTAGAGGCTGCAATCGCTGCGTTTCTAAAGGTTTTGGACGGGCATTAAGGGGGTGTCCCTGCGGGGACAACTCGCCAACGCCAAGAGTAAAGTTGCTCTGCCGAAAAAGCAGGACGCCTTGACAGTTGGTGTGCAATGCGGCTCATCTAGGGGTGAAAAACAGCGCATGTTTGGGAAAAAATGATGAGTTTTCAATCCACTGATACCACTCGCCCCATTGACCTTGTCATTTTTGATTGTGACGGAGTTTTGATTGATAGCGAAGCGCTGAGTGCAAATGTTCTGACTGCTGTCCTTAAGGAAGAGGGGATCGTGATCGATTTGCCCTACTTTCGAAGGCATTTTCTGGGGCGCAGTTTTTCTACCGTTGTGAAGGCAATTGACGCGGGTTTTGGGGTTGTTGTGCCGCAGGATTTTGAAGCCCGATATACGTCGCGCCTCTTGGCGGGGTTCGAGTTGAATTTGAAAACCACCGAGGGGGTTTTGGAAATCCTTGCCGCGCTTAAGGTGCCCTTTTGTGTGGCGACGAGCAGCAGCCCGAAACGGGTTGCCCGATCGCTGGAGGTTGTGGGCCTGTCGGGCCATTTCGACGGGGTGGTTTTTACCGCTTCAGAGGTGAAAAATGGAAAACCTGCGCCGGATTTGTTTTTACATGCTGCCAACAAAATGGGGGTCGATCCCGCGCGGTGTCTTGTGATTGAAGACAGCTTGCCCGGGGTTGCGGCGGGGCTTGCGGCGCAAATGGATGTGGTTCGATTCCTTGGGGGGGCGCATTTTGCGGGCAGACTTCCTGCGGTTGTTGAAAACGTAGATGTTTTTGACAAATGGTCCAAATTGGTGGAGTTGAGACCCAGTTTGTTAAAAGGAAGCGCAAGATGAGATCCCTAAAGAAAACCTCGAAGGCAGAGATTAAACTCGATGAGGCGGCGCGCGCGGGGTGGCTTTATTACGTGGCCAGCAAGACGCAGGACGAAATTGCGCGCGAACTCGGGGTCTCACGGCAAACGGTTCAGCGCCTGATTTCGCTGTCTGTTTCGGAGCATCTTGTGAAAATCCGCATCGATCATCCAATTGCCGTGTGCATGGAATTGGCGCTGGCGGTGAAGGAAAAATACGGTCTTGTGGCGTGTAACGTTGTGCCGTCGGATAAATCCGCGCCAGAATTGTTGAGCGGTTTGGCCATTTCGGTGGCCGCTGATATGGAGAAATACCTTCGGTCGGAAGCGCCCCAGATTATTGCGCTTGGAACGGGGCGGGCGTTGCGGGCCTGTATTGAGCAGCTTCCGACACTCACAACCCCGCAACATACGATCGTTTCGCGGCTTGGGAATATGATGACGGACGGATCGGCCACGCAATATAACGCGGTGACACGGATGGCCGAGAAAACCGGATCGGCGCACTATCCAATGGCGCTGCCGCTTTTGGCGCATGACGCCGAAGAACTCAAATTGATGCAAAGCATGGAGGCGGTGCGCAACACGCTGCATTTGTGTGATATTGCGGACGCCACCTTTGTCGGGGTCGGGCAAATCAACTTGACGGCGCCCTTGGTTTTGGACGGATTTATGACCAAGGACGAGGCCACCGAACTTCAAGACGCGGGGGCCGCGGGCGAGATCACGAGTATCATTTATGACAACCAAGGGGTTGTTTTGGATTGTGCCTATAATGCCCGCGTGTCATCAGCTCCCCTTAAAAAAGCGGGCCCCGCTCCTGTTACTGCTTTGGCCGCAGGTCCCGCAAAAGTGCGCGCGATTCAGGCCGCCTTGGTGGGGTCTTTGGTAAACCGTCTGACAACTGACGAAGCCACGGCAAAAATACTCCTCTCTTATTAAGCGCTTAGAACGGAATCGCTCTCCGCTCTACAAAACAGTTGACTCAAAATTTACCCAAGAGTAACATTTGCCCACAGCATGGGCATATGCCCAAAACTGATCTGTGGGAGGATCCAATGAAAAATACTGTAACCAAATTACTTGGGGCAACAGCCTTGAGTGCAGCAGCGACGATGTCGTTTGCTCAAGAAACAACACTGACAATTGCGACCGTGAACAACGGTGACATGGTGCGCATGCAGGAACTTGCTGGCGATTTTACAACGGCAAATCCGGACATCAAATTGGAATGGGTCACACTGGAGGAGAACATTCTTCGTCAACGTGTGACGACAGATATTGCCACTAAAGGTGGCCAATATGACGTCATGACCATCGGTACATATGAAGTTCCAATCTGGGGCAAACAAGGCTGGCTAACATCCTTGAATGACCTGCCAGAGTCTTGGGACAAAGACGACATTCTGCCAGCGATTGCCGGTGGTTTGACCGTAGACGGCGAGCTTTTTGCTGCACCATTCTATGGTGAATCGTCGATGGTTATGTACCGCAAAGACCTGATGGCAGCTGCCGGCCTTGAAATGCCAGACGCGCCAACATGGGACTTCATTCGTGAAGCAGCGGCCGCAATGACCGACAAAGATGGCGAAATTTACGGCATTTGTTTGCGCGGTAAAGCTGGCTGGGGTGAGAACATGGCGTTCTTGTCGGCGATGAACAACTCCTTCGGCGGCAAATGGTTCGACGAAGAGTGGAAGGCGCAATTTGACGGCGACGCTTGGAAAAACACGCTCACATTCTATGTGGACATGCTCAATGAATCGGGCCCTCCCGGTGTGTCAAACAACGGCTTTAACGAGAACCTGACCTTGTTCCAAACGGGCAAATGCGGCATGTGGATTGATGCCACTGTTGCGGCTTCGTTCGTGACAAATCCAGACGACAGCCAAGTGGCAGATCAAGTTGGTTTCGCACTTGCACCGGACGCAGGTCTTGGCAAACGCGGCAACTGGTTGTGGGCATGGTCTTTGGCCATTCCAACAAGCACAGACTCACCTGAAGCTGCCAAAAAATTCGTAGAATGGGCCACTTCCAAAGAGTACACAGCGCTTGTTGCTGAGAACGAAGGTTGGGCGAATGTGCCTCCAGGTACACGGACTTCGCTCTATGAAAACGCCAACTATATGGACGTTCCGTTTGCAAAAATGACGCTCGAAAGCATCAACTCTGCAGACCCAACCAACCCATCGGTTGATCCGGTTCCATACACGGGCGTTCAGTTCGTTGCTATTCCCGAATTCCAAGGGATTGCTACGGCCGTTGGTCAACAGTTCTCGGCGGCCCTCGCAGGGACAACTTCAATTGAAGATGCGCTTGCGAATGCTCAAGAGCTGACTGTGAATGAAATGGATGACGCGGGGTACTAAACCCCTCTCCCTGAGGGGCTGCCTGTAAGGGTGGCCCTTCTTTTCCAGTGATTTTCTTACCTGAAATTGGCCGAATTGTGATTTGGTCAAGGTATCAGTGACACTGCATTCGGTTTCCAACAGAGGGGCTCTTCGCCATGTCCACGCAACACTCGCGCACCGCAGCCAAGGCAATGATTTCGCCGTCTATTTTATTGTTGCTTGCATGGATGATCATTCCCCTGTGCATGACGCTATATTATTCCTTCCAACGCTATCGACTGCTGACGCCTGATCGGCGCGGCTGGGTTGGATTTAAAAACTACGAAAATTTCCTGACGAACCCCGCGTTTTTTGATGCGTTTTTCAACACACTTTTCCTCGTGCTCGGAGTGTTGATCATCACCGTTGTGTTGGGGGTGTTGCTGGCGATTTTGCTCGACCAACAAATTTGGGGGCAGGGGATCGTACGTATCCTTGTGATCGCGCCGTTCTTTGTTATGCCGACTGTTTCGGCGCTGGTTTGGAAGAATATGTTCATGAACCCCGTGAACGGATTGTTCGCATATGGGGCCAAAGCCGTAGGGTTAGAGCCTTATGACTTCCTCAGTCAGGCACCATTGTTGTCGATTATCGGGATTGTGAGTTGGCAATGGTTGCCCTTCGCGACGCTAATTCTTCTGACGGCGATTCAGTCGCTCGACAGCGAACAGATGGAAGCCGCCGAGATGGATGGTGCAAGCCACTTGTCGCGGTTCCGCTTCATCACGCTACCGCATCTTAGTCGCGCTATTACCGTTGTGATCCTGATCCAGACGATCTTCCTTCTGTCGATTTTCGCAGAGATCCTCGTTACGACAAATGGTGGTCCCGGTACGGCCAGCATGAACTTGACCTATATGATTTACGCCGAAAGCCTGCTCAACTTTGACGTTGGCGAAGGTTCCGCCGGTGGTGTTATCGCCATCATTCTTGCAAACATTGTAGCGATCTTCCTTATGCGAATGATCGGGAAAAACTTGGACGCTTGATATGGCACGTGCAGTTTCAAACCAACACAGAGTCATCGTTACGGCGGCGGCTTGGACCATCGGCCTCGCGATATTCTTTCCGATCCTTTGGACCATCATCACCAGCTTTAAAACGGAGGCCGAAGCAATCGCCGATCCTCCGTCGCTGTTCATGTTCAACTGGACGATGGAGAATTACGCTATTGTAAATCAGCGCTCCAACTATCCGCTTCACTTCTTTAACTCGGTCGTGATTTCGGTGGGCTCCACCTTGCTCGGGCTTGCAATTGCGATCCCTGCGGCGTGGTCCATGGCCTTTGTGCCAGCGAAACACACCAAGAATATTCTGATGTGGATGCTGTCGACCAAAATGTTGCCACCGGTTGGGGTTTTGATCCCGATCTACCTGATTTTCCGCGACACGGGACTTTTGGATACGCGCACCGGATTGGTCATCGTTCTGACCCTGATCAACCTGCCGATTATCGTCTGGATGCTCTATACTTACTTCAAAGAAATTCCGGGCGAAATCCTTGAGGCCGCGCGGATGGACGGGGCAACATTGAAGGACGAGATCATCTATGTGCTGACTCCGATGGCCATTCCTGGCATCGCGTCGACTGTCCTTTTGAACATCATCTTGGCGTGGAACGAAGCGTTCTGGACCCTCAACCTGACGGCGGCAAAAGCGGCACCGCTCACGGCCTTCATCGCGAGTTATTCTAGTCCTGAAGGGCTGTTCTATGCGAAATTGAGCGCCGCAAGCACAATGGCCATCGCGCCAATTCTCATCATGGGCTGGTTCAGCCAAAAGCAACTGGTCCGCGGACTGACATTCGGAGCTGTGAAATAATGGGCAACATTACTCTCAATCAAGTCACCAAAAATTTTGGCGACGTTCAAGTCATCCCGCCGCTCGATCTGCAAATCAATGACGGGGAATTCGTGGTCTTTGTTGGCCCGTCTGGGTGCGGAAAATCGACCCTATTGCGGCTTATTGCAGGTCTTGAGGATGTGACCAGCGGGGCCATTCAAATTGATGGTCGCGAAGCCACCGAAGTGCCACCCGCGAAACGCGGTTTGGCGATGGTGTTTCAATCCTACGCGCTTTATCCGCATATGTCGGTGCGCAAAAACATCGCGTTTCCGCTCAAGATGGCGAAGATGGATCAGGCCGCGCAGGACGCGAAAATCGATGCTGCCGCCAAGGCACTAAACCTGACGGATTACCTTGATCGTCGTCCCGGGCAACTCTCGGGCGGGCAACGCCAACGTGTGGCCATTGGCCGTGCGATTGTGCGCGAACCTTCGGCGTTTTTGTTCGACGAACCCCTGTCAAACCTCGACGCCGCGCTGCGGGTTGGGATGCGTCTGGAAATTTCGGAACTGCACAAAAAGCTCGACACCACGATGATTTACGTGACCCACGACCAAGTCGAAGCCATGACCATGGCCGACAAAATTGTGGTGCTACAAGCGGGTGTGATTGAGCAAGTCGGCTCGCCGCTTGAACTGTATCATAAGCCGCGCAATGTGTTTGTTGCGGGCTTTATCGGCTCGCCGCAGATGAACATTATTGCCGGTGCAGAGGCCCAAAAACATGGGGCGACCCATATTGGAATCCGTCCCGAACACGTGGGCGTCAGCATGACCGAGGGTCTGTGGAAAGGTCGCGTTGGCGTGGCCGAGCACCTTGGGTCGGACACGTTTATCCACGTGCACGACACGGGTTTGGTGGACATGATGACGGTACGGATTACTGGTGATATTGCCGTGAATCATGGCGATACCATCTATCTTAATCCGCAATTGGACCAGATGCATAAATTTGGAGCAGACGGCCTTCGGATGGACTAATCCCGACCGAAAACCGTGGTTAAACCTTGAACTAAAGACAAGAAAGACATGCACATTTCGGTGTGGGTGCGCTGGAAAGGACTGCTTGCTGTGATGCAAAAACTTGATCTCTCGGCCCTCAATTCATTGTCCGCGAATGTGATCGTGCCGCAATATTCCCGCGATGATCTTACGGCGGGGATCGTGCATATCGGGGTGGGTAATTTCCATCGCGCACATATGGCCGTTTATCTGGATGCGTTGTTTAGCACGGGCCGCGATCATGATTGGGCAATCGTCGGGGCAGGGATCAAATCCTTTGACGCCGACCGCCGCGCCGCGCTCAAGGAGCAAGACTGGCTGACCACGGTTGTTGAACTCGCGCCCGAAAGCCTGACTGCGCGGGTCACAGGCTCGATGATCGACTTTTGCGAGGTGGAAACCGAGGCACTTTTGGCGCAACTCTGCGCGCCTGAAATTCGGATTGTCTCGTTAACGGTCACCGAGGGCGGCTATTTCGTTGACGCCAAAACAGGTCTGTTTGACGCGAAACATCCCGATATTCTGGCCGATGCTGCCGCGCCACAAACCCCGAAAACCGTGTTCGGGATACTGCTGCTTGCGCTGCAACGCCGCCGCGCTGCGGGGATTGATCCCTTCACGATCCTGTCCTGTGACAACTTGCCGGAAAACGGCCATGTCACCAGCAACACAGTGCTTGGTTTGGCCGAAATGATTGGGGCTGACCTCAAGGAATGGGTCCAAGCCAACGTCGCGTTCCCCAACTCAATGGTCGATTGCATCACCCCCGCAACCACCGACCGCGAGCGCGCTTTGGTCAAGGAGCAATTTGGCATTATCGACAGCGCCCCCGTGGCCTGCGAGCCGTTTCGCCAATGGGTGATGGAAGATAATTTCCCCTTCGGACGGCCGCGTCTTGAACATGTGGGCGTGACCTTTGTGGGGAATGTGACGCCCTACGAGACGATGAAATTGCGGATTTTGAACGCGGGCCATGCCGCGATTGCTTATCCTGGCGCGTTGTTGGGCTATGAATTTGTGCATGAGGCGATGGCGGATGAGGATATTCGCGCGTGGCTTATTCATGTGATGCGCACCGATGTCATGCCAATTTTGCCACCAATTGATGGCGAAAGTTTTGAAGACTATCTGCAAATGTGTGTCGAGCGTTTTTCCAACCCGCGCGTTGGCGACACCATTGATCGGCTGTGCCTTGACGGTTCAAACCGCCAGCCGAAATTTGTGGTGCCTACGATTCAAGAGGCCCTTGCCGCCGGAACAAGCCTAAAAGCGCTCGCGCTTGAGGTGGCGTTTTGGTGCAAATACTGCGCCGATTGCCCTGACTTACAGGATGAACGTGCTGAAGTTTTACGCACAGCGGCGCTAGCGAGTCGCACCGATCCATCGGCCTTCCTGAAAATCACCAGTGTATTCGGCGATTTGGCGCATGAGGAGCGGTTTGCCATTGAGTTCGCAGCACAAATAGATCAGCTTTGGACTCTGGATGTAAGGGACGTAATTAGAGGGACAATATGATTTTATGCTGTGGTGAAGCCTTAATCGACATGTTGCCAACCGTGGACGGGCAGGGCCGCGCGGCCTTTATGCCCTACGAGGGCGGCGCGGTGTTTAACACTGCCGTTGCACTGGGGCGGTTGGGTTTGAAACCAGGATTTCTGTCGGGCTTGTCGACGGATATTTTTGGCACCATGATCCAGAGCGCCCTGACCAAAAGCGGCGTCAATCACAGCCTGTCGATCTATAGCGATCTACCGACGACCTTGGCCTTTGTTGAATTGGCCGACGGGCAGGCGCGTTATCTTTTTTATGATGAAAACACCGCGGGCCGGATGCTAACGAACGATCTTATGCCGAAAATCCCCACCTCGGTTGAGGCGATGTATTTTGGCGGTATCAGCCTGATTGTCGAACCCTGCGGCGATTTTTATCTCGCACTGGCGCAACGTGTGGCACTGGATAAAGTGGTGATGGTCGACCCGAATATTCGCCCAAGTTTCATCAAGGACGCGGTCGCCTATCGCACCCGTTTGAATGCCTTGCTTGCCGTCAGCGACATTTTAAAAGTGTCCGACGATGATCTGAATTGGATCGTCCCTGGGCCTCTGACTTTGCTGGAAAAAGCGCATGCCTTGCGCCTGAATGGTCCCGAAATCGTCATTCTGACACGCGGAGTTGACGGTGCGACGGCGATTTTCGGCAACGATGAAATCATCGATGTCCCCGCCGTAAAAGCGCAAGTTGTCGACACCGTTGGCGCGGGCGACACCTTTAATGCGGGCGTGCTTGCGGGCTTGTCGCGGGCCGGTGTCCTTAACAAAAAAGCCATCGCGAATGTCACGGGATCCGTTCTAAAGGATGCGTTGGATTTGGGCGCTCTGGTGGCGTCGATCACCGTTGCGCGTTCTGGCGCTAATCCCCCGTGGGCCGATGAATTGCCCGACCTGTCGGGTGCGCGGCCAGCTTAGTTAGGCCCATAATAAGTTCGGGCCCGTCGGCCCGATATAGTCAAAGAAATCGAAATGCTGAAAACACACCAGAGTGACGTAACAGTCAAAGACCTGCGCGAAGATATCCAAAAGCATCTGAAACTTTCTATAGGTAAGGATGCGGGGCACGCGAGTCTGTATGATTGGCGCATGTCGCTTTCGCTGGCGTTGCGTGATCGGGTGGTGGAACCGTGGTTTGCGTCGACCCGCGCGACCTATGAGGGCAAGCATAAGCGGGTCTATTACCTGTCGATGGAGTTCCTAATTGGGCGTCTGATCGAGGATGTGACCATCAATCTCAACGTCGAGGATGTGGCGCGCCAAGCGCTCGCGGATTTGGGGCAGGACTATAACGCGGTGGTCGCGGATGAGCCGGATGCCGCGCTTGGCAACGGCGGGCTTGGTCGTTTGGCCGCGTGTTTTATGGACAGTCTTTCGACCCTCGCGATCCCTGCCTATGGCTATGGCATTCGCTACGAACATGGCTTGTTTGAGCAACATTTTCAGGACGGACAACAGATCGAAACCGCCGAAGGCTGGCTGGCACAGCGCCATGCGTGGGAATTTGAACGTCCCGAAGTGGCCTATGACATCCACTTTGGCGGCCACGTGAGCGAGTCCGATGGCAAGGCCGTTTGGCATCCCGCCGAAACGGTTGTGGCTTCGGCTTATGACACGCCGGTTGTTGGGTGGCAGGGCAAATGGGCCAATACACTGCGCCTATGGGCCGCCAAGCCCGTCAAATTGTTTGATCTCGAGAGCTTTAACCGTGGCGATTATGTTGCTGCGAATGCCCCCGAACGCCTCGCACGCACGATCTCACGGGTGCTTTATCCCGACGACACCACCGATGTTGGCAAGGAATTGCGCCTCAAACAGGAGTATTTCTTTACCTCCGCGTCGATCAAAGATTTGCTACGCCGGTTCCTCTCTGAGGGGCACAAAATCGAAGACCTGCCGAACCACGTCGCCATTCAACTCAACGATACCCACCCCGCCATCGCAGGGCCGGAACTGGTGCGGATTTTGGTGGATGAACACGGGCTTGATCTGGACCACGCGATCGAATTGGCACGCGGCTGTTTGGCCTATACCAACCACACGCTGTTGCCCGAAGCTCTTGAGCGGTGGCCTGAGGGGTTGTTCGCCCGCATCTTGCCACGGCATTTCCGCCTGATCGAGTTGATCCAAGAACGTCATCTCGCGGCCACCCAAAGCGGCATCCGCATCATTGATCATGGCAATGTGAACATGGGCGAGTTGGCGTTCATCATGGCCCATAACGTCAACGGCGTTTCGGCGCTGCATACGGAACTGGTCAAGGAAACCGTTTTCGCCGATTTGCACAAAGCCTATCCAGCGCGGATTTTGAACCAGACCAACGGCATCACGCCGCGCCGCTGGCTCTATTCCTGTAACCCGCCACTGCGCAACCTGATCAACGACACCATTGGCACCGACTGGCAACAGGACCTTGAGAAAATTCAGGACCTCAAAGCGCATCTTGATGACTCGGCGTTTTTGGGCGCCTTTATGGACGCCAAAAAGGTGAACAAAAATCGCTTGGCGGGGTGGCTGAAAACCCATCACAATGTCACGATCGATCCCACCGCGATGTTCGATATTCAGATCAAACGCATCCACGAATACAAACGCCAGCACATGAATATCCTCGAAACCATCGCGCTTTGGAATGAGATCCGCGACAACCCAACTGCCGATTGGACGCCACGGGTTAAAATTTTTGGCGGCAAAGCAGCCCCCGGATACGCGCTGGCAAAATCGATCATTCGCTTGATCAATGACGTGGCCGCGACGATCAACACCGATCCCGTCACGCGCGATTTGCTACAAGTTGTGTATCCCGAGAACTATAACGTCTCAATGGCGGAAATCCTGATCCCAGCCAGCGACCTTTCGGAGCAAATTTCGACCGCAGGCAAAGAGGCCTCGGGCACGGGCAACATGAAACTATCCCTCAACGGCAGTCCGACCATCGGCACGCTGGATGGCGCGAATGTGGAAATCTTGGAACACGTCGGCGCGGATAATTTCTTCCTCTTTGGCCTCACGGCGGCAGAGGCGCAAGAGGCGCGCAATCACCACGGCTATGCCCGCCGCGCGATTGAAGCCAGCCCACGGTTGAGCCGCGTTTTGGGGCAAATCGGGGCAGGTGTTTTCTCGGCGGGGGATAAATATCGCTACTCCGATATCCTGCATAACCTTTGGGAACATGACTATTTCCTCGTGAGTTGCGATTTCGACAGCTATTTTGACACACAACGCGACGTTGACGTGGCTTACCGCGATGTCGCGCGTTGGTCGCGGATGGCCGCCGCGAATACAGCAGGGATGGGGTGGTTTTCCTCGGACCGCACGATCCGTGGATACGCCAAGGATATTTGGCATGCAAAACCGGTGACTTAGACGCTGCAAGAAACATAAAGGAAACACACAGTGATCAATCCTCAGGACGTTCAGCAGATTGCAACAGGCAGCCACGCCGATCCGTTTTCCGTGCTGGGATTGCACGCCGTGGAGGGGAAGCTGACCCTGCGGGTGTTTCATCCTGATGCCGATTCCATTGATGTTTTGGATGCCAAAACGGGGGCCAAAATCCTGTCGTTGGAGGCCTTACCAGAGGAGCCGTCCCTTTTTGTGGGCACCGCTGCACGGCGTAAAAAACCTTTTGCTTACCGCTTGCGCATCACCAAAGGCCCCCATGTTTGGGAGGCCGAGGATGCCTATCGTTTCGGCCCTATTCTAGGGGAACTCGACGAATATTTGATTGCCGAGGGCGCGCATCTTGACCTGTGGAAGGTTCTGGGCGCGCATGTCACCGAACACGAAGGCGTTGCGGGAACCCACTTTGCGGTCTGGGCGCCAAATGCGCGGCGCGTTTCGGTTGTGGGCGATTTCAACGGCTGGGATGGACGGCGCAATCCGATGCGGATGCGCGGGCAAACCGGTGTTTGGGAAATCTTCCTGCCCAGCCTTGGCGACGGCGAAGCGTATAAATACGAGTTGCTGGACGGGAATGGAAACCTGCTGCCGCAAAAGGCCGATCCCTTCGGGTTTGGCTCTGAACACCCGCCCAAAACGGCGTCGGTGATCCGCCAGTTGAACGGGCATACATGGACGGATGCGGCATGGATGAGCAAACGTGAGGCGGCCCATCGCATTGACCAACCAATCTCGATTTACGAAGTGCATCTTGGCTCGTGGAAACGGGTTCCCGAGGAGGGCAATCGTCCGCTGTCGTATCTCGAACTCGCTCAGGAGTTGGTGGCCTATGTAAAGGACATGGGTTTTACCCATATCGAGCTGATGCCGATCTCGGAATTTCCGTTTGATGGCTCTTGGGGCTATCAACCTGTGGGCCTCTATGCCCCGACCATTCGCCACGGCACGCTTGAAGAATTCCGCGCCTTTGTCGAGGCTTGCCACGCCGCCGATATTGGCCTGATACTGGATTGGGTGCCCGGGCACTTCCCCGAAGACAAACACGGTCTGGGCCGGTTTGACGGCACGCCGCTCTATGAACATGCCGACCGCAAGGAAGGGTTTCATCCCGACTGGAACACGCTGGTTTATAATTACGGACGCCGCGAAGTTTCGAATTATCTGGTGGCGAACGCCCTGTACTGGCTGCGCGAACATCACATCGACGGGCTGCGCGTGGATGCGGTGGCGTCGATGTTGTACCGCGATTATTCGCGCAAAGCGGGCGAATGGATTCCCAACAAGGACGGCGGCCGCGAGAACCTTGAAGCGATTGATTTCCTGCAACGCACCAATGAAGTGGCCTATGGCGAAATGCCTGGAATAGTGACTATTGCGGAGGAGTCCACCGCCTTTCCGGGGGTCAGTGCGCCCACCGATCACGGCGGGCTTGGGTTTGGGTTCAAGTGGAATATGGGCTGGATGAACGACACGCTGTCCTATATCGCCGAGGATCCGATCAACCGGAAATATCATCACAGTAAGATGACCTTCGGCCTGCATTATGCGTTTTCCGAAAATTTTGTCTTGCCGATTAGTCACGATGAAGTGGTGCACGGCAAAGGCTCGATGATCGACAAAATGCCGGGGCAGGGGGGCGATAAATTCGCCAATCTTAGAGCCTATTACGGATTTATGTGGGGCCATCCAGGGAAAAAGCTTCTGTTCATGGGCTGTGAATTTGCGCAGGGCGTGGAGTGGAATCACGACACGAGTCTTGATTGGCATTTGCTCGATCATCCGCTGCATGGCGGCACGCAGAACTTGATCCGCGACCTCAATGCACTGTTGGGCGATAGCCCCGCGCTGTACGAATTGGATTGCAAGCCCGCAGGGTTTGAATGGGTTGAGGAGGGCGCGGCCGAGGAATCTATTTTCGCGTGGATTCGCAAGGGCGCCGACGGTACGCCGCCAGTTCTTGTCGTCAGTAATTTCACCCCCGTTGAGCGCCACGCGCGGCGCATTGGGGTGCCAAAGGCAGGACGTTGGCTTGAAAAACTGAACACGGATTCAAGCCGCTATGGCGGGGGCGATCGCGGCAATATGGGCTACGCGGATAGCGAACAGGTGGCGGCCTCGGGGCGGGCACATTCGATCTCGCTGACGCTGCCGCCGCTTTCGACGATATTTTTTGAGCTGCAAGAGGACGTGTAGCTTTTAAGGGAAGACAGAATTTAGGGAGGACTATGGATGGACAATGAATCTCAAAGACTGGCCCAACAATCTATGGCGTTTGTCTTGGCGGGGGGCCGTGGGAGTCGGCTCTATGAACTGACGGATACGCGCGCCAAACCCGCGATGTATTTTGGCGGCAAGAGCCGAATTATCGACTTTGCCCTGTCTAATGCGGTGAATTCCGGCATTCGGCGCATCGGGGTCGCGACCCAATATAAGGCGCACTCGTTGATCCGGCACCTGCAACGCGGCTGGAGTTTTTTCCGCGCGGAGCGCAATGAATCCCTCGATATTCTGCCCGCGTCGCAGCAAATGAATAATGAGAATTGGTACAAGGGTACCGCCGATGCTGTGGCCCAGAACATTGATATTATTCGCGGTTATGGCCCGAAATACATCATCATTCTGGCGGGCGATCACATCTATAAACAAGATTATTCCTTGATGATTAAACACCACGTCGACAGCGGCGCGGATGTTACGGTGGGTTGTATCGAAGTGCCGCGTATGGAAGCGCGTGGCTTTGGCGTGATGAAAGTGGGCGACAATGATCGCATCCTTGATTTCGTCGAAAAACCCGCCGATCCGCCCCCAATGCCTGGCCATCCCGATATGGCGTTGGCCAGTATGGGGATTTATGTTTTCGAGACAGAATACCTAATTGGATTGTTGCAAAAGGACGCCGAAGACCCGAATTCGAGCCATGATTTCGGCGGCGATTTGATCCCCGATATCGTTAAAAACGGCAAGGCGATTGCGCATCCGTTTAGCCGCTCTTGTGTGCGGACGGGCTTGGAGGAAAAACCATACTGGCGCGATGTGGGAACGGTGGATGCGTTCTGGCAGGCCAATGTGGACCTAACCGATTTCAAACCCGAGTTGGACCTGTATGACAACGAGTGGCCGATCTGGACCTACTCCGAATTGACGCCCCCCGCGAAATTTATCCATAACGAGGAAGGGCGGCGCGGCCAAGCGGTGTCGTCGATGGTCTCGGGCGGATGTATTATTTCGGGATCGAGCCTTGATCGCTGTATGTTGTTTACTGGCGTGCGGACGCATTCTTTCTCGCAGTTGAGCGGGGTTGTCGTCATGCCCTACGCGGAAATCAATCGCAACGCGCGGCTGACAAATGTGGTGATCGACCGTGGGGTGGTCATTCCTGAAGGCTTGGTTGTTGGCGAAGACCCCGTGTTGGATGCCAAGCGATTCCGGCGAACGGAGAATGGCATTTGCCTGATTACCCAACCCATGATCGACAAATTGGATCTCTGATATGAACCTGCTTTTCGTTGCCTCCGAATGTGCGCCCTTCGTGAAAACGGGGGGCTTGGCGGACGTGATCGGCGCGGTGCCCAAAGCGCTCGGCACGTTGAATATCAACGTAAAGATTTTGATCCCAGCCTATCCCGCCTTGGCGGAATGGGTGGCAAAGGGCGACACGGTTCTGTCGTTTGGCAACCTCTTTGGCGGACCTGCACGGGTGGTTTCCGTACAGGCGGAGGGACTCGATATGTTGCTGCTTGAGGCGCCGCATTTGTTTGATCGGGCGGGGAGTATTTATCTGGGGCCGGACGGAAACGACTGGCCTGACAATGATCTGCGGTTTGGCGCCTTGTCCTATGTGGGGGCGCAAATTGCCCTGCATGGCGTTGAGGATTGGAAGCCCGATGTCGTCAATGCGCATGACTGGCAAGCGGGTCTATTGCCCGTATATTTGCGTCAATCTGGGCAGAAAACACCCCCCGTGGTGATGACGATTCACAACATCGCGTTCCAAGGTCTGTTTGACGCGACCCGCATGGGAGTTTTGGGTCTGAACGCTGATATGTTCACGCCCGAGGGGATTGAATATTTCGGGCGGATTGGCTTTTTGAAGGCGGGTTTGGCTCTATCCGAGAAAATCACAACTGTTAGCCCGACCTATGCCGCCGAGCTTCTGACGCCCGAATTTGGCATGGGGCTGGATGGTCTTCTGCGCGGACGGCAAGCCGATCTTTCGGGTATCCTGAACGGGATCGATTTGGATGTTTGGAACCCCGAAAACGACGCCGATTTGGTCGCGCCTTATTCCGTGCGCAGCCTCAAAGGCAAAGCACAAAATCGGGCCGAGGTTGAGGCGCGGTTTGGTCTTACGCCCAGTGACGGTCCGCTGTTCTGTGTTGTCAGTCGGCTGACCTCGCAAAAGGGTCTCGATATGTTGTTGGAGTGCTTGCCCACTCTGGTAACTCAAGGCGGCAGGCTTGCGCTTGTGGGCTCGGGCGACGCGGATTTGGAACGCGCGTTTATCGACGCGTCCAATCGGTATGCGGGGTCGGTCGGCGCGATTATTGGCTATGACGAGGGGCTTTCGCATCTGTTGCAAGGTGGCAGCGACGCTATCTTGATCCCCTCGCGGTTTGAGCCTTGTGGCCTGACGCAGCTGTACGGTTTGCGCTATGGCACGCTCCCCGTTGTGGCCCATACTGGCGGTCTGGCGGATACGGTGATTGATGCAAACGAGGCCGCGCTACTGGCCAATTGTGCCACGGGATTTCAGTTTGCCCCTGTGAATAGCGCGATGTTTGCCCATGCCATTACCCGCGCCTGTGCGCTTTATCGCCAGCCTAAAATTTGGGCAGGAATGATGCGCCGTGCCATGCGGCATCCGGTGGGGTGGGATCTTTCGGCCGCGGCCTATCTTGATGTTTACCGCGCGGCGCAGGAGCGGTAGTCCCATCCTATGAAACATCAAAAATTATCTGGCGGCAGTTCGAATAGGCTTGGGGCGCATCACGATGGCCGAGGCGTCAATTTCGCCGTGTTTTCCGAGAACGCGAGCAAGATCGAATTGTGCCTCTTTTCGCCTGACGGAAAGCGCGAAACGGCGCGTATTGCTTTGCCCTGTCGCACGGGCCCAATCTGGCATGGATATGTGGCGGATGTGCCCATCGGTACGCTGTATGGGTATCGCGCCCATGGGCAATATGCGCCCGAACAGGGGCATCGGTTTAACGCCAATAAGCTCTTGTTAGACCCTTATACCCGCGAGATTTTCGGTGATTGGACAACTAATCCCGCGACTTTGGGATATGATAAAGAGTCCTCGGCAGGGGATCTTTCGTTTGATCCCCGCGACAGTGCGCCCTACGTGCCAAAATCGGTTGTGTCCGATCCCGCTTTGTTTGAGGGCATGAAGAATGGCCATCACATTTCGTCGGATAAAGACCTGATTTATGAGGCCCACCCAAAGGGTCTAACCCAGACCAATTCGCAAATTCCCGAAGCTTTGCGCGGTACTTATGAGGGGCTGGCGTCAGAGCCGATGATCGCGCATCTGAAGGCGCTGAATGTACAGGCCGTTGAGCTTTTACCGGTACATAGTTTTGTCGACGACAGCTTTTTGGTCGAGCGCGGATTGCGCAATTATTGGGGCTATAACTCCATCGGGTTTTTCGCGCCAGAGCCGCGTTATTTTGGCCCCGACGGGCTGAAAGGCTTTCGCCAAATGGTGGAACGGTTTCATGACGCGGGGATCGAGGTCATTCTGGACGTGGTGTATAATCATACCGCCGAGGGCGATCAGCGCGGCCCGACATTGAGCTATCGTGGCCTTGATAACGCCTCTTATTACCGTCTGATCGCGGGTCAACCGCGCTATTATGTGAACGATACCGGCTGTGGAAATACGCTGAATGTGGCGCATCCCTATGTGTTACGGATGGTGCTGGATAGCCTGCGGTTCTGGGTCGAATGCATGGGGGTTGATGGCTTTCGGTTTGATCTGGCAACGACGCTTGGCCGCGAGGCACACGGGTTTGATCGGCACGGTGGTTTCTTTGATGCCCTGCGTCAGGATCCGGTTTTATCCTGTGTGCGGATGATCGCCGAGCCGTGGGATATTGGGCCGGGTGGCTATCGGTTGGGCGAATTTCCGCATGAGTTTTCTGAGTGGAACGACAGCTATCGCGACACGGTGCGGCAATATTGGCGCGGCGATGCGCATAGCACCCAAGAGTTAGCAGCGCGCCTTCTTGGCTCGGCGGATAAGTTCGACCGGACGGGGCGGCGCAGTTGGTCGTCGATCAATTTTCTGGCGTCCCATGACGGCTTCACGCTGGCGGATACCACGCGCTATTCCAAGCGCCACAACGAGGCCAACACCGAGAATAACTGCGATGGGCACCACTCGAACTACAGCGATAATTGTGGCGTTGAGGGCGAGACCGACGACACGCAAATCCGCGGACAACGGGCGCGGCGGCAACGCAATATGCTCGCCACTTTGTTCCTGTCGCAGGGCACGCCGATGCTACTGGCGGGCGATGAATTCTCCAATTCGCAACAGGGGAACAACAACGCCTATTGCCAAGACAACGAGACGGGCTGGCTGAATTGGGACAAAACCGATGCTGAAATGCTCGCCTTTGTCGCGGGTCTGTCAGCGTTTCGGCGCGACCATCTTTCGGTGCGACAAACACAATTCCTCCACGGCGAAGCACGTCCAAGCGACGGCTTCGACGATGTCAGCTGGACGGATTTTGCGGGTGAACCGTTGCAATGGCGTGATCCAAAACTGGCCAACTTTTGCCTCATCCTGCGCTGTTCCGCCGAAGCGCCGGACTTTGAGCCAGACAGCGACGTTGTGTTGATTGCGTTCAATCGCACGCTCGAAGAACGGACGGTTGTTTTGCCCGACCCGCCCGAGGGAAGCCATTGGACGCGCGGCATCGACACGGACACCGCCGCGCAGGGCGCGTTTTGCGAATTGGAAAGTGAGCCGCTTGTTTCGGCTGAGTCGGTAATCGCCTTTATTCTCAAAGCGCATGAGGAACCTGTTAATTGAACATAGAAATGGGGATAGCCAGATGAAAATCGAGATCGTCGAAACCACGCCTATTGAAGGCCAAATGCCGGGCACATCTGGGTTGCGCAAAAAAACCAAAGTGTTCATGACGCCGCATTATCTTGAGAATTTCATTCAGGCGACGTTTGACGCGCTCGGCGGTGCCGCGGGAAAAACTTTTGTCGTGGGCGGCGATGGGCGGTATTTTAATAAGCCGACGATCCAAGTCATTTTACGAATGGCGGCGGCGAATGGCGCGGTCAAAGTGATTGTTGGCCAAGACGGCATTCTCTCGACACCCGCTGCTTCGCATTTGATCCGCCTAAACAAAACCGATGGCGGGTTTATCCTGTCGGCGAGCCATAATCCAGGCGGGATTGACGAAGATTTCGGGGTGAAATTCAATGCCGACAACGGAGGGCCAGCGCCAGAAAAACTCACGGCGCAAATCTTTGCCGCGACCAAGGCGATCGCTGAGTATAAAATCGTCGCGACGAATGACGTGGATTTGCAGAGCGTCGGTCAAACGCATCTTGGCGATATGGTGGTCGAGGTGGTCGATCCCGTTGCAAGTTATCAAGTGTTGATGGAAAAATTGTTCGATTTCGCGGCGATCAAATCCCTGTTCGCGGGTGGCTTCACCATGCGTTTCGACGCGATGCATGCGGTCACGGGCCCTTATGCCACGGCGATTTTGGAGCGCAGTTTGGGCGCGCCCAAGGGCACCGTCGTCAATGGTATTCCGCTGGAGGATTTCGGCAAAGGCCACCCCGATCCGAACCCGATCTGGGCCAAACCCTTAATGGATTTGATGATGTCCGACGACGCCCCCGACTTGGGCGCGGCCTCGGATGGCGACGGGGATCGGAACATGATTGTCGGGCGCGGTGCTTATGTCACCCCCTCCGACAGCCTCGCGATTCTGGCGGCAAACGCGCATCTTGCCCCCGCTTATAAGGGCGGTCTTGCGGGCATTGCGCGTTCAATGCCAACCAGTGCGGCGAGCGATCGTGTCGCAAAAAAGCTTGGAATAGGGTCTTATGAGACGCCCACGGGGTGGAAATTTTTCGGCAATTTGTTGGACGCGGGCAAGGTGACGATTTGTGGCGAAGAGAGCGCGGGGACGGGCTCAAATCACGTGCGCGAAAAGGACGGGCTTTGGGCTGTGCTGCTCTGGCTCAACATTCTGGCGGTGCGTAAACAATCGGTTGCGGAGATCGTTTCCGAGCATTGGCAGGCCTTCGGGCGGGATTATTATTCGCGGTATGATTATGAGGATGTGGCCATTGAGCAGGCCAACAAATTGATGGAGGAACTGCGGGCAAAACTGCCCGATCTGGTCGGGCAGAAATATGTTGGGCTGACCGTTTCTTCGGCGGATGAGTTCTCGTATTTGGACCCTGTGGATGGATCGGTTAGCAAAAACCAAGGTCTGCGCCTCGGGTTTGAGGGTGGGGCGCGCGCGGTTTTTCGGCTCTCGGGTACGGGCACGCAAGGGGCCACAATTAGGCTCTATCTCGAGCAATATGCGGCTCAAGGCGAGGATTTTACGATGGATACACAGGTCGCATTGCAAAAGGTCCGACTTGCGGCCCAGACCATCTGCGAGATGCAATCGTATATCGGCCGCCTAAAGCCAGACGTGATTACTTAGGGTCTAACCCGCCCACTTAAGTGCAATTAGGTCAAGGTCGCGGGCCAAATCCAGAAGGCGGATTTTGGTGCGTTCGGTCATGGGTTTTAACGGGTGGCGCACATAGTCGCTTTTGATCACGCCGCCCGCCGCATAGACGGTTTTACACGCCCGCAATCCGCATTGACGGTTTTCGTGATTGATCAGGGGGAGGCATTTTTGCCATTGGGCAAGGGCTGCCGCGTGGTCGCCCGCGAGGTAATGCGTGACGATGGGGCGGATGTGTTCGGGGAACATTCCTGAGGTCATCGTCCCCGTGCATCCCGCGTCGAGATCGGCCAAAAGGGTCACCGCTTCTTCGCCGTCAAACGGGCCGACGATGTGCTTGCCCGCAGCTTCGATCAAGGCGGCGAGTTTGTCCGCCGCAAAGGGGCATTCGATTTTGAGGTAGGAGACATTTTCGATCTCAACGGCCATGCGGGTGAGCAAGGGGACGCTGAGAGTCACGCCACTGAGGGGCGCGTCTTGGACCATGATCGGGATGGTGATCGCGCGGCTTGCGGCTTCGAAATGTTCGAAAATGCCTGCCTCGGCGGGGAACAATCCGGACCCGTGATAAGGTGGCATCATCATCACCATCGCCGCGCCGAGGGCTTGGGCCTCGCGAGCGCGTTTGACCACAATGTCGGTGGAAAAATGGCTGATGGTAACGATGACGGGCACGCGACCCGCAACATGTTCGAGACTAACGCGGGTTAAAATGGCGCGTTCTTCGTCGGAGAGGACGAATTGCTCGGAGTAGTTTGCCAAGATGCAAATCGCATCGACGCCTTGATCAATCAGGCAATCGAGCACGCGGCGCATGCCGTCGACATCGATTTCGCCCGTGGCATGAAAGGGCGTTGGGGCGACGGGCAAAATGCCGGTTAGGGGAGTTTTCATATCAGGTCTTTCGAAAATAATTGCAGTTTGTCACCAGTTGAAAGGCTCGACAACCAAGCGTTTCCCGAGCGTGAAGGCGTCGGACACATGGGTCATTGGCGATAGATCAACGTCGATTTCATTCTGCGCAACGAGGTCGGCAAAACGGGCGTAAAGGTGGCGGTATTCGAGATTGTCTCCGCGCCCAATTTCGACGCCATCAACGCTAAAGGCGGCACCGCCCTCGCTCAAAACAGCCTTGCCTTCGGCGGTTTGAATGTGGATGTCCCACGATTGCTCGCCTTCCTGACGCCAGTCAAACGCGGCGGTGATTTCGACGCCTTGCGGGTCAATAAATGTCAAATCAGCCGCAATCGGTGTGTCCCGATTGGAAGGAAACGAAAGGTCGGCTTTGGACAGGTGCATTGCGCGAGGATAGATTTCGGTGAGGACAGACAGGCCATTGATACCCGGATCAAACACGCCCAAACCGCCTGCTTCCCAGATCCATTCCTGACCGGGATGCCAACGGCGCACGTCCTCTTTCCAGATCACATCGACCTTCTCAATCGTCTTGTCACTGAGCCATTCCTTGGCCATTTGTACGCAAGCCGCATGGCGCGAATGCCATGTGGCAAACAGCGAAACACCCTGTGTTAGAGCCAAAGACACCAGCTCATTGATTTCACTCAAAGTCGCACCAGGGGGTTTTTCCAGCATCACATGACGGCCCGCGAGAAGGGCGCGGCGCGCATCGGCGTAGCGCACTTGCGGCGGGGTACAGAGCGAAATGCAGGTCACATCGGGGCGCGCGGCAAGCATGCTTTCCAAACTTTCATAGCCGTCCACGCCGCCAACAGTCGCATTGCGACTGGCGGTGGCCGCCAACTCAAACCGGTCACTTTCCGAGATTGAAGGAATATGTTGATCGCGGGCAATTTTACCGACGCCTGCGATGCCTACTTTGAAAATTTGTGTCGTCATTTAATGTGAATCCCTCGGAACAGCGTTACCGCGACACCCTTGCAGAAAGTCGAAATCAGCGCCAGTGTCCGCGCCCATAACATGGTCGTAGAACAGTTTGGCATAGCCACTTTCGGGGGCTTTGATCGGGTTTTTCCATGCGGCCAGACGGCGGGCGATTTCCTCATCGGAGACCTCAAGATGGATGCGACGGTTTTTCATATCCAACTCGATCATGTCGCCATTTTGGACAATCGCGAGGGGACCACCCGCAGCCGCTTCGGGGCTGGTGTGCAGTAAAACCGTGCCATAGGCCGTGCCCGACATGCGCGCGTCGGAAATGCGCACCATATCGGTAATGCCCTTTTTGAGGACCTTCGGCGGTAGGCCCATATTGCCCACTTCCGACATGCCCGGATAGCCGCGCGGCCCGCACATTTTAAGGACCATCACACAGGTTTCGTCGATATCGAGATCGTCGTCATTGATCTTGGCTTTATAGTCGTCGATGTCTTCAAACACCACGGCGCGACCGCGATGTTGCAGCAAATGCGGGCTGGCGGCGGAGGGTTTGAGCACCGCGCCGTTGGGGGCAAGGTTGCCGCGCAACACGGCAATACCGCCTTGTTTTGCCAGCGGCGCATCGGCGGGCATGATGACGTCTTCGTTGTAGTTCTGCGCGTCTTTCACTTGATCCCAAGCGGTTTCGCCAGAAACAGTGATGGCGTCTTTGTGGAGCAAATTCGCCTCGCCAAGACGCTTGATCACCGCAGGAAGGCCGCCCGCATAAAAGAACTCTTCCATCAGGAATTTGCCCGACGGCATCAGGTTTACGATGGTCGGCACGTCGCGGCCCAAAGTGTCCCAATCGTCGAGATTGAGCGCAACGCCGACACGGCCCGCAATCGCGGTGAGGTGGATCACGGCGTTGGTCGAGCCGCCGATCGCGCCGTTGGTGCGGATCGCGTTCTCGAACGCTTGGCGGGTCAAAACGTCGGACGGCTTAAGGTCTTCTTTGACCATTTCCACAATTCGGCGGCCCGTAACGTGGCTCATGACGCGGCGGCGGCTGTCGACAGCGGGGATCGCGGCGTTGCCCGAAAGCGTCATGCCCAGGGCCTCGACCATGCTCGCCATCGAGGAGGCCGTGCCCATCGTGTTGCACGATCCGGGGCTGCGGCTCATGGATTGTTCTGCTTCGAGGAAGTCCTCTTTCGACATTTTGCCGGCTTTGATGTCTTCGGACATTTGCCAAAGCGCGGTGCCAGACCCGACCCGTTCGCCACGGAACCAGCCGTTGAGCATCGGGCCGCCAGAGACCATAATCGCGGGCAAATCGACCGAAGCCGCACCCATCAACAGGGCAGGGGTTGTCTTGTCACAGCCGCACAAAAGCACGACGCCGTCCAAGGGATTGGCGCGAATGGCCTCCTCGACATCCATCGCCGCGAGGTTGCGGTACATCATCGCGGTTGGGCGCAATGTGCTCTCGCCGGGGGAGAAAACGGGGAATTCGAGGGGCAATCCGCCAGCTTCGTAAATCCCGTGTTTGACCCGTTCGGCAAGGTCGCGCAGATGCGCATTACAGGGGGTCAATTGCGACCACGTGTTGCAAATACCGATCACGGGGCGACCATCAAAAAGGTCGGCAGGAAGCCCCTGATTTTTCATCCAACTGCGGTGATAAATGCTATCGCGGCTGGTGCCGCCAAACCATTCCTGCGAGCGCAGTTTGCGGGGCCATTTTGCGGGAGTGAAAGCCATAATCTTAGCCCTTAACCTTGTTTCTGTTTGTTATAAACATCAAAGATAACCGCCGCGAGAAGCACGAGGCCTTTGATAACTTGTTGATAATCAATGCCAATCCCCATGATTGACATGCCGTTGTTCATCACGCCCATAATAAACGCGCCCACGACCGCGCCGACGATTTTACCAACGCCGCCCGACATGGATGCGCCGCCAATAAACACCGCCGCGATGACATCAAGCTCAACCGCGAAGCCCGCTTTTGGCGTCGCTGTGTTGAGGCGCGCGGCAAATATCAGCCCCGCCAAGGCGGCCAATACACCCATATTGACGAAGGTCAGGAACGTGAGCCGTTCGGTGCGAATACCCGAAAGTTTCGCGGCTTTGTTGTTGCCGCCAAGAGCATAAACGCGCCGTCCAATGGTGGTTTGCTCGGTGATGAAGGCGTAGATCACAGTCAAAACGCCCATTGTGACCAACACGTTCGGCAAGCCACGGAATGTCGAAAGTTTGTAAGCAACGAACAACAGCGCACCGGCAACAATGATATTACGGGCGATGAAAAAGCTCAGCGGTTCGTCCTCAATGCCATAAGACGTGTTGCGCGCGCGTTTGCGCAGACCAAGCCACAGGATGGACATAGCGGCGATAATCCCAACCGCGAGGGCGGTGACATTTGGCCGTCCGACGTTAAACAAATCGGGAATAAATCCTGTGGAAAGCAGCTGGAACGATTTGGGGAAGGGGCCGACGGATTGCCCTTCCAACAGCCAAAGCGACAGGCCGCGAAACACCAGCATCCCCGCAAGCGTCACGATAAAACTTGGGATATTCCAGTAGGCAACCCAATAGCCTTGGGCGGCGCCAATCAGCGCGCCAAAAACCAGACACAACGGGATTGCCAGAAATACAGGCAGATCATAATTGACGATCATCACGGCGGCCAAAGCGCCGATAAACCCCATAACAGAGCCTACCGAGAGGTCGATATTGCCGCCCACAATCACGATCAACATGCCAAGCGCCATGATGATAATATAACTGTTTTGCAGGAACAGATTGGTGATGTTCACGGGTTTGAGCAGAACGCCCCCCGTGACGATTTGAAAGAAACCCATGATCGCGATGAGGGCGAAAAGCAGCCCGTATTCGCGCATGTGACCAAGGAGATAGCGGCCCATGCTTGCGCTGTCTTTGGCGGATTTTGTGGCTGTTTGCGACATGCGACTGGGTCCTAATCTGTTACAATAAGCGACATAATGCGCTCTTGGTTAGCTTGGGCGGCGGAGAGTTCCCCGACAAATCGCCCTTCGTTCATGACGTAAATCCGGTCACTCATGCCCAGCAGTTCGGGCATTTCGGAACTGATCATCACCACGCCTTTTCCTTGCGCCGAGAGGTCGTTGATGATCCCGTAAATCTCAAATTTCGCGCCGACATCAATGCCGCGCGTTGGCTCATCGAGGATCAAAACTTCGGGACCGGCAAAGAGCCATTTTGACAACACAACTTTTTGTTGGTTGCCGCCCGACAGGTTCATCACTTTCTGAAAAACGCTCGGAGTGCGAATGTTCATGGCTTTGCGATAGCGCTCGGCGACTTTGCTTTCTTCGGCGTGATTCAGAATGCCGTTTTTTGAAACATCATCCAAGTTCACCAAGGTCGTATTGTGCAGGATCGAATCCTCAAGCACCAAGCCCAATTCCTTGCGATCTTCGGTGACATAGGCCAAGCCGTTTTTGATCGCGTCGGGCACGGTGGCTGTTGAAATCGGCTTGCCGCGCAGCTTCACGTTGCCCGAGATATTCTGGCCGTAACTTTTGCCAAAAATGCTCATGGCGAGTTCGGTGCGGCCAGCACCCATGAGGCCCGCAATGCCGACAACTTCGCCGGCGCGAACGTGGAAATTAATGTCCTTGATGACCTGCCGCGTAGCATGTTCGGGGTGGAAAACGTTCCAGTCGGACACCTCCATCAGCATCTCGTCGGCGCGCCGTGGCCGCGCGGGATAGCGTTGCGACATGTCGCGCCCCACCATATCGCGCACTATCTGGTCCTCGGAAATATCTTGGGTGCGGGCATCGAGCGTCGAGACGGTCGCCCCGTCGCGAATGACGGTGATCGTATCGGCGACGCGGCGCACTTCGTTGAGTTTGTGACTGATGATAATCGAGGTCACGCCCTCGGCCTTCAGCTCCAACAACAGATCCAAAAGCGCCTGACTGTCAGATTCCGAAAGCGCGGCTGTTGGCTCGTCGAGGATAAGCAAGCGCACGTCCTTGGATAGCGCCTTGGCGATTTCAACAAGCTGTTGTTTGCCCACGCCCAGCCGATCAATCGGGGTGGCGGGGGCTTCGTTCAGGCCAACTTTCTTGAGCAGTTTTTCGGTGCGGCGATAGGTTTCTGGCCAATTGATCACGCCTTTGGTGGCGCATTCATTGCCAATAAAAAGGTTCTCGGCAATCGAGAGAAGCGGCACAAGGGCCAGCTCTTGGTGGATGATGATAATGCCGAGCGCTTCGCTGTCACTGATCCCAGAGAACTCGGTGACTTGACCCTCGAAATGGATGTCGCCTTCATAGGTCCCTTTGGGATAAACCCCAGAAAGGACCTTCATTAGGGTCGATTTTCCCGCTCCGTTTTCGCCAACAAGCGCGTGAATTTCGCCTTCTTTGATTGCCAGATTAACGCTATCGAGCGCCTTGACCCCTGGAAAGGTCTTGGTGATATTTCGCATTTCCAGAAGTGTTTGCACAGTTCTTTCCCCCCACAGTTAAGCCTGCTCCACCCGCAGGACACGCGGGTGGAACAAGCCTTCTTAAACGGTGCTAGATCTAGAGGTCGTCTTTTTTGTGATAGCCAGAATCAATCACAATCGCTTCGTAGTTGGAGCCGTCCACCGAGACAGGTTCCAGCAGATATGACGGCACGATTTTCTTGCCGTTGTCATAGGTGGTTGTGTCGTTGATTTCCGGTTCGCCGCCTTGAAGAAGGGCCTCAACCATGCCCACGGTTACGCGTGCAAGCTCGCGGGTGTCCTTGAAAACGGTCGAATATTGCTCGCCTGCGATGATCGATTTGATCGATTGCAATTCGGCGTCTTGGCCGGAAACGATGGGCATAAGCAAATCGCCAGAGCCATAACCGACACCTTTGAGTGAGCTGAGAATACCGATGGAAAGGCCGTCGTAGGGGCTCAAAACACCGTTGATTGTGGCGTCGGTGTAATGTGCGGACAACAGGTTATCCATGCGTGATTGGGCGACCGCGCCATCCCAACGCAGGGTGCCGACTGTGTCCATGCCCATTTGGCCGGAAACGATGTTGATTGTGCCCGCGTCGATCAATGGCTGAAGAACCGACATCGCGCCGTTGTAGAAGAAATAGGCGTTGTTATCGTCGGGCGAGCCACCAAACAATTCAACATTCCATGTATCTTGGTCGGGGAAACGCTCTTTGAGGCCGTCCACAACCGAGGTTGCTTGCTGCACGCCAACTTTGAAATTGTCGAAGGTTGCGTAGTAATCGACAAACTCGCTGTCGCGGATTAGGCGGTCATAGGCGATGGTTTTGATGCCCGCAGCATTTGCGTTTTCGAGTGCGTTAGAGAGTGTTGTGCCGTCGATAGCCGCAATCACAAGCACGTCGACGCCTTTGGTGATCATGTTTTCGATCTGGGCCAACTGGTTTGGAATGTCGTCTTCTGCATATTGCAGGTCAACATCATAGCCCGCTGCTTCGAACTGTTCGACCATGGAGTCGCCGTCCGAAATCCAACGGGCCGAGGACTTGGTTGGCATCGCAATGCCGATGGTGCCTTTTTCTGCGGCGAAGGTTGGCATGGCCACGAGGGCTGTGCTGAGTGCGAGGGCTGTGAGCCCAAATGTCCGTCTTTTCATAACTTCCTCCCAAAAGCTGATAGATCGTAGGTTCGACCCATCAGGCCCCTAAACAGGGCTTTTTCTCCGACAGTCATGTGCTGCCTGACGGGGAAGGTAGGCTGGTTTTGATATAACAATCAAATTACAATAATTGACATATTCATACCATTATTGGTATCAACAAGGAATGAAAGATCTCCTCAATCGCATTCAGCTCCGCCACCTGCGGCTTATCCATTCTGTTAACGAGGTGGGGCAACTTTCAATTGCGGCGGATCGACTCGCCATTACCCAACCCGCGGCGTCGCGTATGCTAGCGGAAATCGAGACCATGGTTGGTAAGCCGCTTTTTGTGCGCAACCCCAAGGGCATGATCGCGACCCCGATTGGCGAGGTGCTTGCACGACACGCAACGAGCCTATTGCAGGGGTTAGCGGCCACCGTTAACGAGGTTGGGGCGTTTGCGACCGGCAAGAAGGGATCGGTGCGGGTGGGTTCGGTGACAGGGGCGGCGGTGGCCTATGTTGTGCCCGCGATTCAGTCTCTAATGCTGGGCTCTGGGGGGGCGGACGTGCATATTGAGGTGGGTCCAAGCGATGTGCTTATGGCGGGCTTGGTCAATGGCGACTATGATTTCATCCTGTCACGCGTGTCGCCGGAAAACGATCCGCGCATGTTTGATATTCAGCATGGACGGGTCGAAACCGTAGAGTTTTTGATCCGCGCCGAGCATCCCCTTGCGAAGATTAATGCGCCGAGCATTACGGATTTGGCGGGGTACAATTGGGTCGCACAAGCCCCTGGCACACCGATGCGACAGGCCGTTGAGGAGACGTTTTTTGCCAACGGTGTTGCCTTGCCTGACGAGATTATCAACACGCCATCGCTGTTGGTGATGATTGCCTATGTGCAAAACAGCGATTCAATCTCGCCGATTTCAAGCGAAGTGGCCGACCTTTTGGTCAGCTCGAAAGTAGGGGGGATTCGGTCGATAAAAATTCGACAATCCATCATCATTTCCCCGTACCACCTCATTCAGCTCAAAAACGTTCAGAGCAGCCCAATTGCGGCGCAATTGCGGGCCAGAGTCATAGCCGCGCTGTCGGCAAACGCGCTGTGAGCGATCGGGTCGGCCCCTGGAAATACCAGACGAACCCATTGAAGAGATAGACTACGATAATGCCAAAAAGCACATAGACATTGCTCGGCAATGCCCAGCTCGGAACCGATGAGGCGGCAATGACGAACATGATCACGGCGATTTTATGGAGTTCCTTGAAGGTCAGATCGCGTTAGACAAACAGCGAACCGAGTATGGCATAGTTCACGGCGTCGACGGCGGATTCAGACGGGGTAAAGACGCCCGAAAATATTCCGCCCAGAATGATCAGCGGGTCCATCAAGCCCCAGCTTGCGATCGTTTCCAGCGTGATCACTGCGTTGATAATCATCAGAACAGAGAGGGAATGACCACGCCAACGGCCGTCGTAGTCGCGGCCCCAGAACCCGAGATCGCAATAAAGAAAATGCCTGCCAAAACCGACACGATGGTGAGGCCGCCCTGGCCGAAAAGCCAGCGGAGCACCGAGATACGTCGCCCAGATCAAAAGGAAACGCGCGCCTCCTCTGACCATCTCACGGATGTGAAAGACCCCCGTGAGATTATTTGCAGGGCGATCACGGCCGTGAGTCCGGCCATACCAGCAAGGACCACGGACTGAAGCACCGCGCCAACCATTCGGTCGATTCACGCCAGCCCTTTCAAAATTCTACTTCAACGCGTCTTCGATTACTTTCATGCCACTGTCCTTGAGCGCTTGAAGGTGTTCACCCTCAAGTTCTGCATTGAGCGCGCGCTCATATTTCGCGGCCTCTTGTTCAGAATCGGCAACGATCACTTGTCTCTCTTTGGAAAGCTGGGCCCATTTTGACGTGCCCATCACGACAATCGCCCTTCGAAAAGTAGATTTGCGCCCAAATGGCCTACTGCTTTGTTAGCCAATCTTTGGCGGCCTCAAAATCAGCCCCTTCGAAAAATCGGGTTTCTGCCTCAAGAAACGTCCCGCCAATGCGTTCCGCAAGACGTTGCCAAGCGCTATTGCCAACGAGTGCCAGTTTTTGAACCATTGGCGCATGGGCGCGAGCAAAGCCTAGGTGGGCGGAGAGGGCGGAAATCCCTTCCCAGCCGTCAAATTCCCGCAGATCCAAAAGAAGGCAAAACCTGTCGAGCCCGCGCGTGCGCGCGTCCAAATCCGCTGCCGTATTCGCGTAACTTGCGGGGTCGAGTTTTCCCAAGAGTTGCAACTGAAACGCATTTCCCCCGAGGTCGCGGATGTGCATCGCTCCCAGAGATTCCCTGAGCCAACGTCGTGCCGTGTCACTTTCGGATGGATCGAACATTTGCACTGGGCAGGGCGCCAACGGTGCAAATGCGCCCATCGCCGAACGCATCCATCCACGGCCTGCGACCACCGCGATGCGATCAAATCCCCGCCAATGACTGAGGCCGAGTTTTAGGTCGGACCAAGCGCCGCCAACGTCATAGGACACATCCTCGTCGAGAACGGCCAACATGCGAACATGGTCGTTTTCCCGCAAAGCCTCCTCGATCGCCGGGACGAGAACCGACTCATAGTCGGAGGCCGTGACCAGCCCGCTAAAGCGAACTTCAAGTTGGTCTGAAGAGCCGGAATCAATCAATTGGATCATTGGTGTTTACCCCCTGAATAATTGGTGCGCGGATTGGAACGCTTGAATTCACGTCCAAGCTTAACCCTCACATTGCATTACACAAGGACAATACTGGCCCCTCGCGTGCTGGCACTGCCGACAAAGGACACTTCCTTTTTAGCGTTTTAGGGCCGCGGCCAAGGCCGATGCTAGGGCGCCCGGGCTTTCATCTTGCGATTTTGGGGCAGGTACGGATTTGGCTTTATGCTTGGGTTCTGATCGGCTGTTTGGGGCGGGTTCGTTATTGTTATCCTTGCGCATGGTTAGGCCAATGCGCTTGCGCGGCACGTCTACTTCTGTCACGCGCACGCGGACGACATCGCCTGTTTTCACGATCTCATGCGGGTCTTTGACGAAGCGATCGGCGAGTTGGCTGACATGTACCAACCCGTCCTGATGCACGCCGATATCGACGAAAGCGCCGAAGGCCGCGACATTGGTCACCGTGCCCTCAAGGGACATGCCGGATTTGAGGTCGGTGATGCTTTCGATGCCCTCCGCAAAGGTGGCGGTTTTGAAGGCGGGGCGCGGATCACGGCCCGGTTTTTCCAACTCGGAGAGAATGTCGCGCACGGTCGGCAGGCCGAAGTTCTCGTCGACGAATTGGTCAGCGGTCAGGCCTGCGAAGGCTTGGCTATCGCCCATGATCGCGCGCACGTCACGCCCGCAGGCCTTTACGATTTTGCGCGCAATGCCATAGGTTTCGGGGTGAACGGAGGAGGCGTCTAGCGGCTCTGTTCCGCCGGAAATACGCAAGAACCCTGCACATTGTTCAAAAGCTTTTGGCCCCAGTCCGGCGACCTTCAGCAGAGCTTTGCGGGAGGCAAAGGCACCGTTTGCGTCACGGTGCGCCACGATGTTTTGGGCGAGCGATGGCCCAAGTCCCGCGATGTGCGACAAGAGGGGCGCGGAGGCCATGTTGAGATCAACACCGACCGCGTTCACGGCGTCCTCGACGACCGCCGCGAGGGAGAGCGCAAGGTGGCGTTGATCGACGTCGTGTTGATACTGTCCAACGCCAATTGCCTGAGGTTCGATCTTGACCAATTCTGCGAGGGGATCTTGCAATCGCCGTGCAATAGAGACTGCTCCGCGAATGGAAACGTCCACATCGGGGAACTCCTGCGAGGCCAATTCGGAGGCGGAATACACGGACGCGCCCGCCTCGGAAACGATGACGGGGCTTGGGCGGGGGAACCCTGCGGGTAGGTTTTTGAGGGTGTCCGCGACCAGCCGTTCGGACTCGCGACTCGCGGTGCCATTGCCGATGGCGATCAGGGCGACATTGTGTTTGCGGATCATGTGGAGCAGGGTTTCCTCCGCGCCGCGCAGGTCGTTGCGGGGCTGGAATGGGTAGATCGTGGCAGTATCGACAAGCTTGCCCGTTTCATCCACCACTGCGATTTTACAGCCCGTGCGGATACCCGGATCAAGGCCGAGGGTCGCGCGCGCACCCGCGGGGGCTGCCAGCAAGAGGTCGCGCAGATTGCGGGCGAAAACTTCGATTGCGGTGACGTGGGAGCGGCGGCGCAGGTCAGTCAGCAAGTCCATAAACATGGTCATGCTCAGTTTGAGGCGCCATGTCCAACTTGCCGCGTCTTGGAGCCACTTATCGCCCAGCCCTTGGCCCGGAATGCCGATCTCGGCGGCGACCATGCCGACCACGCGGTCAAGGCCCGCTTCTGGGTCGGGCGCGATTTCGAGGATCACGATCTCTTCTTTTACGGCCCGTAGAATGGCGAGGGCGCGGTGCGAGGGGATGGTCGCCCATTTTTCGCTGTAGTCGAAATAATCGGAGAATTTGGCGCCGAGGTCTTCTTTGCCTTTACAGACGCGGGAGGTTACGAGGGCCTCTTTCTGCATGAATTGCCGCAGACGCCCCAACAGGACAGCGTTTTCGCCAAGCTCCTCGGCGAGAATGTCGCGCGCGCCGAATAGGGCGTCTTTTTCGCTTGGAACGGCTTCGGATAGGTATCCCTTTGCCAAGACCGACGGATCGGCGGCACGATCATTTAGAATGCCGCGCAGCAGAAGCTCCAAGCCATTTTCGCGGGCGATCATCGCTTTTGTGCGGCGTTTGCGTTTGAAGGGGAGATAGAGGTCTTCCAGTACCGCTTTGGTGTCGGCCGCCGTGATCGCGCGCGCGAGGGCGTCGGTGAGTTTGTCCTGACTGGTGATCTCGCTCAGGATGCTGGCGCGGCGCTTTTCCAGATCGCGCAGATAGCTCAGACGCTCGGCGAGGCGGCGCAACTGCGTGTCGTCTAGTCCGCCTGTGACCTCTTTGCGATAGCGTGCAACAAAGGGAACCGTATCGCCGCCATCCAGCAAGGCAACCGTCGCGGTAACCTGTTCAGGGCGCGCGCCAATGTCGGTCGCGATGTTACGGGCAATACGGTCAACGGTGGCGTTCATGGCAGTTCCTTCAGGTGATCTGAGGGACGTGATATCCCTGTAGGTGCGGACGGCCAAGCCCTTTAATCAGCAGGCGGCAGGATTTGGCGATCCCTGTCGAATATTGGCGTCTCACGTTTGAGTGATCACTCAAAGTATCTATTGAGCAACCACTCAAACGCTGTCATGTCCATCCCAGCGAACATGAAAACCTACGCCCGAAAGGATACACCATGACAAACTTCCCGATCCACACCATCGAATCCGCCCCCGAAGCCGGTAAACCACTTCTGGAAACCTCCCTTAAAAACAACGGTCGCATTCCAGGCCTGCACGGCACAATGGCCGAAGCGCCCCAACTGCTCGCCGCATACAACTTTGCCCACCAGCAATTCATGGCGACAACGATGACCGATGAAGAGAAAACTGTTGTTTGGCAGACGATCAACGTTGAAAATAATTGCCACTATTGTGTGCCTGCCCACACGGGAATCGCCAAGATGATGAAGGTGGACGACGCCATCACGGAAGCTCTGCGCGACGAAACGCCTCTGCCGACAGCCAAGCTTGAAGCCTTGCGCACCTTCACTTTGGTGATGGTTCGTGACCGTGGCTTTGTAGCTGATGCCGACACACAAGCATTTCTTGACGCGGGCTTCACAGAAACCAACATCCTTGAAATCATTCTAGGGGCTGCGCAAAAGTTGATGTCAAACTACACCAACCATTTTGCAAAAACGCCTGTCGACCAAGTGTTCCAAAAATTCGCTTGGGAAAAGAAATCAGCCATCGCTGCTGAATAATAAATTGCCGGGGAGGGAGACCGCTCCGGCAATCCACCTGCTGCCCAAAGGCACCTCTCTCGCTGTCCTGCTGTTCGACAGCAAACACCTTGTCACAGGGGCACAAGACGTGGATAATTACACAAGTATTCTTGCCCAGCTTGCCAAAATGAGAGGCTAACCCATGGCGCGCGCCACAAATTATAATCGGGATGCAGCGCTTGATGCGGCCATGGCTGTGTTTTGGCGCAAGGGTTACCATGCAACGTCTTTGAAAGATCTGGAAGCCGCGCTAAGCATGAAGCCCGGAAGTATTTACGCGGCTTTCGAGAGCAAGGAAAATCTCTACCTTCTGGCGATTGATCGCTACTATGAAGCATCTCGTAAAGGGTTTTACGAGCAAATGGCCACGGCTACAACGCCCCTTACGGGGTTGGCCGCGCAGTTTCAAAATTATGCGGGCCTTGCGCAAGGAGATTCATCGCGACAGGCCTGTATGCTGATGAAAACGGTTCTTGATACCGCTTCAACCGACCCCAAAATCGCGGCGGCATCGCAACACTACCTTGATCAAATGTGCATGGGGTTCGCCGAATGTTTCAAAGCGGCCCTTGCCGTGGGAGAGCTGCCGCACGACGCAGACCCCATGCGCCTCGCGCGGCGCTATCAAGCTAATGTCTCCGCCCTTCGCGTGGAATTGCAGCGCGGAACACCCCGAGACGACATCTTAAAACTCGCCGCTGACATGGCACAAGAGACGCTGGACCTCGGCGTCTCTCGTTAGGAAGAGCAACGGATAGCCCTTGCCTCGAACCTTCACGCATAAACTAAGGAAAAAATAATTCCGTTGACCCTTCAGTGGAGTGAAAACTTTGATGTGGGTGCAGATTGCCAACCACCGTTCAAGTTTAGCGGTTCTATGGGCGTTGCTGCACAGATCGGCAGCAGCTCGGAACGCGCCCTACCCGAGGGAGAAATCTGGCACTGCTATTTCAACCCCAGTAATCCAGCGCTTCAAGCCTTGGGTCTGACGCGGCGGGTGCGTTTGCTTCGGGATCTTGTCACGACGATATGCGTTGAACTTGTGCCGCATCTTCAAAGGGTTGTGAGGGGAGCGTCATAGCCCCGTTGAAAAAAGTCTTCACTGTGTTTGCAACCGCGAGTTCAACCTCAATTTCAACGGGTTCGCCGTAAATGTATTTCCGAATTGCGATATAAAACACGGCGCCGTGCAGCCCCCAAAAAAGCTCGAGTTCTGCTTCGCTCAGAGGGGCGGTGTTCGCACCTTGATCAAGCTCGCAACGGAGTTCCATCGCGGCAGGACGAATGATTTTGGTGCGGATGATGTCGAGGTAACGTTCTGTCAGACCATAAGATTTCAGCCCAGAGGATACAAAAATCCGGACCCAGTCATAGTCAAACACACGCGCAGCGTATTCAATATAGAACTGGGTCAGTCGGTCTTGCAGACTGAGGCTGCGGTCCAGCACCAATGGCTCCCAATCGGGGTTCCACCGCTTCACATAAATATGGTCATAGACCCGTTCAATCAGCGCGTCTTTGCTCTCGAAATGTCGGTAGATCACAGCGTGCGAAATCCCCATTCGTTTTGCAAGTTCGCGGGTCTGCCCTTCAAACCCACATTCAGCAAAGAACCGTACCGCTTCCGAGATTATCAATTTCTCGCGGTCCTCGCGGCGCATGTTTTTACGGCGCGGTTGCGCGGCGATTGTTGGGTTGTCTGAACCTGCCATAAATTTCTCGCTTTAGTTTCTTTCAGTATAGCCCGACTTAATGAAATAACCAAGTGGTCACTTTTTTCTTGACGGACCATCTTCCTCTCGCTTATCAAAAGTGACCAGATGGTTACAACTTCGGCTGGAGGGCTGAAATTGAGGGGGGAACATGAAATCACCAGCATTTGAATATATGCGGGCCGAAAGCGTTTTTGACGCAATGGCGGCCTATGCAGGTATGGACGGTGATGCGGTTTACCTTGCGGGAGGGCACAGTGTGATGCCGTCGATGGCATTGCGCTTACAAGCTCCGTCGTTGATGATTGACCTTGCCAATATCGAAGCGCTGACTGGCATTTCGCTTCAGGATGGGTGGCTTCGTATTGGCGCTATGACGCGCCACGTTCAGGCGATGAACGACCCGTTGATCGCAACACATGCACCCCTTTTCGCCGCCGCCGCACCGTTTGTCGCACATCCCGCCATCCGCAATCGCGGTACTCTCGGCGGGAGCCTGGCGCATGCAGATCCGGCTTCCGAGTTTCCCGCAGCGGCTGTCGCTATGCGGGCCGAGCTTGAAATTGCGTCGCAAACAGGCACGCGTCGCGTGCCAGCGGATGCGTTTTTCCGCAACATCTATGAAACAGCAATCGAGCCCGGAGAAATCCTGCAGGCAATATACGTGCCCAACCCTGTGGCGGGGCAAATGATTGGGTTTGATGAGATCGCCCGAAGACGTGGAGATTACGCAATGGTGGGAGTTGCGGTCCAGGTCGTGTCCGTAGAAAACACAATAACAGACGTCAGTATCGCTTTGTTCTCCGTCGGAAATAAACCAACGCGCGCTGTTGGAGCGCAGGCGGCTTTGATGGGGCGGGCGTTGGATGGCGCATCGATTTCCGCGGCACAGGCCGCGCTTGGTGATGATCTTGATCCATCTGATGATCCACAGTTTCCCGCCAGCATGCGCGTCCACTTGGCACGCGTGTTACTGGGCCGAGTTCTGGCAAATCTAAAGGCGGTAGCATGAAAACCGATATCAATTTTACCGTGAACGGAGAGGCCGTCCGCGAAGCGATTGAGCCGCGCACCAGTCTCGCGGATGTGTTGCGCGATAACCTGTCTTTGACGGGCACGCATTTGGGGTGTGAAATGGGCGCTTGTGGGGCCTGTCTGGTGTTGCTGGACGGCGCTCCGGTGCACGCCTGCTTGGTTCTTGCGGTGCAGGTTGCAGGGCAAAATATCGAGACGATCGAAGGTTTAAACAACAGCGGGCTGGTCGCAGACCTGCAAGAACAATTTCATGATCGCAATGCGCTGCAATGTGGATTTTGCACGAGCGGCATGTTGATGTCAGCGCATGCTTTGTTGTCGCAAAACTCCATGCCGTCACGCTCGGAAATACGGGATGCCTTGTCGGGGAATTACTGTCGCTGCACTGGCTATGAGGCGATAGTCGATGCGATCTCGGCCACGGCTGAGCGACGGTCAAAAATGGTGGAGGGCGTGCAATGACAACCTCCAAGGGTCATATTGGCCAATCACATCGGCGGGAAAATGCCCTGCGCCATTTGGCCGGACGTGGGCGTTTTGTGACCGATCTGGTGCTGCCGCGCATGCTTCATGTCGCCTTTGTGCGCAGCCCGATGGCCAAAGGCAAGATCGTTGAACTCGACGTTTCGGATGCCGCTGCGGCCTCCGGTGTCGTGCGCGTGTTCACGGCCGAAACGTTAAACGATATGTGCGCGCCATGGACCGGTGTTCTTGATCACTTCGCAGGCATGCAAAGCGGGGCGCAAAACCTGCTTGCCGAGAAAGAAGTGCTTTGGGCAGGGCATCCGGTTGTGATGATTTTGGCGCACAGCCGTGCCGAGGCCGAAGACGCCTGCGAGCTGGTCATGTTGGACATCGAAGATGAAGACGCGGTTGTCGATGGCGAGGCAGCGCTGGTCGGCGGGTCGCCTCTGGCGGCCGAAGGGCTCGACAGCAATCTGTGTTTTCAAACGGTGCTGAAGACGCCCGGTTTGGAGGAGGCGTTCTCAAGTGCTGCGCATGTCGTCGAAGGCAACTTCACGTTTGGACGCCACACGGCTGTCTCACTTGAACCCCGAGCGATTGTCGCAGATTTTGATCCTTCAACAGGACAGTTGAATGTGCATCAAGGCACCCAAACGCCTTATCAGTTTCAGGACGTCTATTCCCGCCATTTTGGTCTGCCCGAAGGTAAAGTTCGCGTGATCGCGCCCGA
Organism: Falsihalocynthiibacter sp. CO-5D18; assembly: GCF_041205445.1. Classification (NCBI taxonomy): domain Bacteria; kingdom Pseudomonadati; phylum Pseudomonadota; class Alphaproteobacteria; order Rhodobacterales; family Roseobacteraceae; genus Falsihalocynthiibacter; species Falsihalocynthiibacter sp. CO-5D18. Next base: position 67,253 of record NZ_JBGFCF010000017.1, read on the forward strand.
TGTTGGCGGCTCGTTCGGAATGAAATTGCATGTCTATCACGAGGAAATGGCAACGGTTGCTGCCAGTCTGAAACTGGGGCGACCGGTACGTTTTGTGGCGGATCGGCTGGAAAGCTTTTTGTCAGACATCCATGCCCGCGACCACCGTGTTAAGGCCCGTATGGCGCTCGATTCAAACGGCGGCATTCTGGCGATGGATGTCGATGACATGACGCAAATAGGCGCGTTCTCAAGCTATCCGCGCACCAGTGTGGCCGAGGGCAATCAGGTGATCCGCCTAATGGGCGCTCCCTACCAGATGCCGGACTATCGCGGACGGTTGTCTGTCGTTTTTCAAAACAAGGTGCAGACCAGCCAATACCGAGCTGTTGGCCACCCGATTGCCTGTGCCGTCACCGAAGCGTTGGTTGATCTGGCAGCGGAAGAGTTGGGGCTGGACCCGTTTGAGATGCGCCAGCGCAACTTGGTGGCCGATGACGCGTATCCCTATGTGTCTGCGACCGGATATCAGTTTGAAAAGCTGTCACATCAGGCGAGCTTGGCAAAACTACGTGATTTGATGGGCTATGACGCGCTGCGCGAAGAACAAGCTACTTTGCGCACACAGGGTATTTATCGCGGCATTGGCATCGCGCCCTTCGTGGAAATTACCAACCCGGGCGCGACGTTCTATGGCGTCGGCGGCGCGCGTATTTCGGCGCAAGACGGTGCGGTGGTGCGTTTGACACCCGCAGGAGACGTGTATTGCGCGATCTCGGTGACAGAACAAGGGCAGGGCACCGAAACCATCATCGCCCAAGTGATCGCAGACCAGTTGGGCGTAACGCCCGATCAGGTGAAAGTCTCCACCGGAGACACAGACACAACGCCAAGCGGCGGGGCAACATGGGCCTGTCGCGGCGCGGGCATTGGCGGGGAAACTGCCTTGCGGGCTGGGCGCAAATTACAGGGACAGATCCTGACCTTGGCTGCGGCCATCCTGCAAACGGATCCAACCCTGCTGTCCCTTGCTAATGGGGCGGTGGTCGACACGGCAACGCAACAAGAGCGGATTACGCTGGCCGAAATTGGCCGCATTGCAACCTATCGTCCGGATACTCTGCCAAAGGGCTGCGACCATTCGCTGACGGTCGCACAGCATTACGCGCCGACGGGCTATCCGTTTGATTTCACGAATGGTATTCAGGCCAGCTATGTCGAAGTTGACATAGAAACCGGTGTCACGCGTTTGCTGAAACACTGGGTCGTTGAGGATTGTGGCCGTATTATTAATCCGCTTTTGGTCGATGAACAAATTCGGGGCGGCGTGGTCCAAGGGCTCGGACCCGCGTTTTTCGAAGAGTGCCTGTATGACGACATGGGCCAGATGGTAAACGCGTCTTTGGCTGATTATCTGGTGCCGATGGCAGGCGAAATGCCCGACATCGAAATTGCCCATATCGAAACACCGACGCTGGATACAATCCTTGGCGCGAAGGGCGTGGGGGAGGCGGGAACCGCGGCTGCTGGCGCTGCTGCGATGAACGCCGTGAATGATGCGCTGCGCCCGACGGGGGCACGTGTTTCCCAAACCCCAATGACGCCGATGCGTATTCTGACCGCCCTAGGGCATTTGTAAAACGGGTCAACTAAAGGACAATAACGATGGAACTTCAAGGCACACAACCCCTTAGCGCAACCCCCGATCAAGTGTGGACGGCGCTGTTTGATCGCGATGTTTTGGAACGGGCGATCCCTGGCTGTGAAAGCTTGGAGCAGACCAGTGACACGAGCTTCTCCGCCGTGGTTAAGTTAAAAATCGGCCCCGTCTCCGCGCGCTTCAAAGGCGATGTTGAGTTGAGTGACATTGACCCCGGCAAGTCCTGCACATTGTCTGGCAAGGGCTCTGGCGGGATCGCGGGCTTTGCCAAGGGTGCGGCGCGTATGACGCTGACACCAGAGGGCGATGGTACCGTGCTGGATTATACCGCAGACGTTGCAATTGGGGGGAAACTCGCCGCCTTGGGGAACCGATTGATCAAGGCCACGGCCCAGAAACTTACCAGCGAATTCTTCGCCAACTTTACCACCGCTCTGACTGGCGAGGCCAAAGAACCCGCCGCCTGAGTGTTTAACACGACCAATACTGACCGCGCAGGACGCGGGATTTCTAAGGGAGGAAACCATGAAATCAACTCGCCGAGCCTTTTTGGCTGCATCTTCGGCTACGCTTGCGTTGCCATTCTTGAACACCCGTCTGATCGCGGCGGAAACCATCAACATCCAGATCGGCTCTAGCCATCCGACGAACAACATCTGGGTCTATGCGATGCAAAACGCATTGCAGCCTGAACTGGAACGTTTGCTGGCCGATGCTGGGGGCAATTACACAGTCAACTGGAATGAAAATTACGGTGGCACACTTTACAAATTCAAAGATACCCGCTCCGCTGTGCGCGATGGGATCGTTGATATCGGCATGGTCGGTACGGTTTGGGAAGGATCGGCAATGCCTTTGCAGAACGTCACCTATTTCACACCCTTCGCAAACGCCGACCACAATGTTGTCATCGATATTTTTGACAAGCTGACGGATGAGCTACCGGAGCTTCGAGCTGGCTGGACCGACCAAAACATGGTGCATCTATCTTCGCTGGTAACCGATAGCTATGACATCTATTCGAACTTCCCGATCGCGTCTGTTGATGATGTGAAAAATCGCCGCCTAAACGCGCCTGGAACGTCTGCCAATTGGCTGGCAAACACGGGCTGCACACCAGTTAACGGCGCACTAACAACTTATTACACCGATATCCAAACAGGCGTGTCCGAAGGGACGTTGTCCTTTGCCAGCGGCATTCAGCCAACCCGCGTGTATGAGGTTGCTCCGCATTTGACACGCGTCGGATTTGGGTCGATGTACTTTGGCGGGATCGCGGTAAATAAGCAGTTCCATGATGGTTTGCCTGCCGAAGTGCAAACCGCGCTCCGCGAAGCTGGCCGCATTACGTCCCGCAGTCACGGCGACTATGTGACCGAGCGTTCGACCAGTGCGATGACAGAAATGGTCGCCGCGGGCCTTCAGGTTTCGGAAATGGAACAGGTCGAGCGTGAGAAATGGGCGGCAACGTTGCCCAATGTCGCCAAACCTTGGTTGGATGCAAACGGTCCGGCGGCTGCCGTCGTGATGAAAGCATATTTCGACGAACTCAAGGCGCGCGGGATTACCCCAGCGCGTGATTGGTCCGCCGAAATCTAGGCCAAGACAAGCAACGCAAAACCATACGATTTTAAGCCGCTGAATGGGGAACGACATGCAACAAGATGGGGTTATGGACCTAAAATCAAACCCGTATAAACGGGGGCTGCAGGTTGCTCTAAACGCTGTTGCGGCGATTGGAACCGTATGGATATTTGCCATTATGCTCATGATTGTGGCCGACGTGTTCGGCCGCAATTTTCTGGGATTGCCGATTACCGGTGTCCCAGAAATCGCTGCACGTAGCGTGGTTGCGATTGTTTTTCTGATGTTACCAGCCGCCGCCTTGAACGGGACATTGATCCGCGCCGACTTCCTGCTGCGCGGGTTGCGAAGCTACTCCCGCCGTTCGGTGTATTTTTTAGATACGGTTTTCGCGTTGGTCGGGGCCGTGCTCTTTGCGCTGGTGGCGATCGCGGCTTGGCCGGACACCCATGAAGCTTGGGCAACCTCCGAGTTCTTTGGCGTGCGCGGTGTCTGGACCCTGCCAACTCTGCCGTTCCACCTGCTTGTGGTGCTGGGGTCAGGCGCGACAAGCTTTGCCTTTGTTACCGTCGCCATCGAAAGCGCGATGCAAATAAAATCCGAAAAGGGTCACTGAGATGAGTAGTATTTCCATAGGCCTGATCCTAATCGGCGTTTTGTTTACACTGGTCCTGATGGGAATGCGGATTGCCGTCGCCCTGATGGCTGTTGCGTTTGCGGGGGTCTGGATTATCCGCGGTAATTTCGATCTGTCGATGCGCTTGATGTCGATGGCCGCGTATAATGGTGTGGCGAATTACCTGTTTGCCACGATCCCCCTCTTTGTCCTGATGGGGCACCTTGTCAGCATCTCGAACGTGGGAAAAGACACGTTTGACGTGGCCGAGACCTTGTTGCGGCGCCTTCTTGGCGGTTTGGGCATTGCCACGGTTGCCGCCAATACGATCTTTGCGGCCGTCACAGGGGTTTCCATCGCGTCGGCCGCTGTGTTCACCAAGGTTGCCGTGCCCGAAATGACGCGCCACGGCTATCGCCCTTCGTTTTCGGCGGGCACAGTCGCAGGAAGCTCGGTTTTGGGCATGTTGATCCCGCCCAGCCTGCTGTTGATTATCTATGGTGTGCTGGCAGAACAATCCATTGGCCGTATGTTCATCGCAGGGTTGCTTCCCGGTGCGCTTCTGGCTGGGGGCTTTGTTTTGTGGATTTTGCTGGTGTCCAAATTCGCGCCCAGCTTAGTATTTACGCAAGAGTATCTTACGCACAAAAAGAAAGCTCTCCCATTCCCTCCTGCGATGCCCGTGCCCGAAATTTTGCGAAAGCTGGCGCCGATTTGTGTGTTGGTTTTGTTCGTATTGGGCGGGCTGTATAGCGGATTTTTCACCCCGACCGAAGCTGGGGGCGTGGGCGCTTTCGCGGCGCTGATTGTCGCTTTGATGCGCCGCAGCCTTAACCTGCGTAAATGGTGGGACGTGTTGACCCAGACCGGATCGATTTCGGTCGGCATTCTAGCGCTGCTTGTCGCGGCAAGCTTCTATAGTCAAATGCTTGCGGTTGCGGGAATTCCATCTGCCATCGGAAATTTCGTGCAAACCAGTGGGTTTGGTTCCGTCGGTTTTTTGATCGTCTATGTGGTCATTGTTTTGCTACTGGGGATGATCTTGGACAGCAGTTCGATCCTGTTGATCGTTGTGCCAATCGCTGCTCCTATCGCGCAAAATCTCGGCTTTGATCTGATCCAATTTGGTATCATCACTGTCATCGCTGTTGAGGTGGGCCTGTTAACACCTCCGTTTGGGATTTCCATTTTCACGGTGCATTCGACCCTCGCCGACGACAGTACAACGCTGGAATCAATCTTTGCTGGCGCGCTTCCCTACGTAGGGGTGATGCTGATTGTCCTTACGCTTGTCGCGGTATTTCCCGGGCTTGTGATCGGATGAGGGATGATAACGTGCGGGGACAGTGTCAGTGGAAACAAACTTAAGCCGGTTCTGTCGCATACTTTATAGCAGCAAACCGAGCAAAGGTAGTCGTGTAAGGCTTTTGTTGAGGCCTCGATGGGAAGGGCCCCGAAATCAGGGGCCCTTCTTTGGATACAGCAAGATGATTAGCTCGCCATAGCAAGACGTTGGAACTTCGATTGGGCATAGATTAGCGCCTCACCTTCAGCGACGACTACGTCTTCAATCAGGCCGATGAAAACTGAGTGGCTACCGGCCTCTGTGGTAGCGATGACTTGGCAAGATATGCTTGCCAAAGCGCCAGTTAAACGCGGTAGTCCCGTGGGGCAACTGGCCCAATCTCCAGTCTCAAACTTGTCCACGCCACTGAGGCCTTTTGCGCCCGCAAACGCCATAGCGACATCGGCGTGATCTTGCCCCAGAAGCTGCACTGAAAATTGCCCTGATCGGGCGATTTCAAGACAGGTTCCAGTTTTCCGATTGACGCAAACCAGAAGGCTCGGCGGGCTGTCCGAGACAGAACAGACAGCCGTGGCAGTGATGCCGCGTCGCAAGGTTGTCTGGCCCGTTGTGATCAACGTTACTGCGCCGGGAAACAGGCCCATGGTTTCGCGAAATGTTTGAATATCGATGGACATCCTATGCAGCCTGAAGGCTGATGAGATAGTCCTCAGCGGCGGTTGGATCCGCGAACCACGGGAAGAAATCGCGCGGATCGTCAAACCCATTGGCGATGCGACCTGCCAAACCAGGCAGTACCTGTGCAGACCCCATAATATCCAATACGAAGGCGGGCGGCGGTAGAAGCATCATGTTGGTCCAGCGGACAACCCATTGAGCATAGTCCCAAAAACGCTCGAAAGTTGCGGTCATCCAGATTTCGTCAAAGGGCTGATCGCCGTGCTGCAAAATGGCATCAAGATAAACCATCGCCGCCTTTGAAGCGTTGTTCGCGCCTTGACCTGTGATCGGATCATTCAAGCACACCGCATCGCCGAGCCCTAAGACTTTTGCACCAGAAGGTAAGGTGCCGATTGGCTTGCGCACCGTTGGTGGAAAACGCCCTGCAAGGATTCCGCCATCGTCTGTCAACTCAACATTGCGGCAGCGATCCGCTTCCCAAGGCAGGAATGTTTGCAGGATTTCTTGGGATTTCGCGAGATGCTCGCTGGGGGTTTTTACATCACGCCAGCAATCCATCGGGCCGTTTGGAACCCCTTCGAACACCATGATTTCACAGGGACCAGATTTCGTCAAAGCTGGGAATACAAAATATTCGCCCACACCCGGAATCAAGTTGAAGTTTACTGCGGAAAATTCCTCGCGGGGCGTCATGCCGTGTACATATGTTAGGGCCAAGGCACGTTGTGGCGCATCAAAAGGCGAGCGCTCCGCATCCCGTTCAAACAGTTTGCTGATATCGCCTTTTCCTGACGCGACGATCACCAGATCACTCGACTTTGCCTCTGCTTCAAGCGTCGGGATATCGGCCAGGGTGATGTCCAGTTTGCCGCCAAGGCGTTCAAATTCCGCCAGCCAGCGTGGAATCTTGACGCGTTGATCGATGGATTGTGCAGGGTCATCTAAGCACGCGCCCCAATCGATCACTTTGCCCGGCCCGTCGGGGTTTGCGACAGCAAAGGCAATGCCCTCGACCGGAGGGCAGCTGTCTTGCCAAAAATGCAGGCCCAGATCGCGCTCGTGTTGAAGTGAGGTGTTGAACTGGCATTGTGACGACATAACGCGGCCGTCCGCGATTTGATCTGGGGTGCGGTCTTGGATAACTTTGACGGCATAGCCTTTTTGTAGCAGGCCGATGCCCAATTGAAGGCCTGATTGGCCGCCTCCGACGATGGTAATGCGTTTCATTCTGTGTCTCCCGTTGGTTTATTTTTGTTTTTTATTTGGTTTAATCGATGAGCCTTGGGATCGCGGCGACGGCGCCTTCCGGGCCCATAGCGGTGTACCCCCCGTCGACGCGCAGGTCGGTTCCGGTGATAAAGCTGGCCTCGTCTGAGCATAGAAACATGATGGCATCCGCCACTTCTTCAGGCTCGCCGACGCGGGGGAATAAGTGAAAATCGGCGCCGACCTTATCGGTTTTTGGGCGGTCGCCACCGGACAGGTTGTCCATGATGTTCGACCATATCCAGCCTGGAGAGACCGCGTTGACGCGAATGCCGTCAGAGGCCAAGTCCATGGCTTGACTGCGGGTCAGCTGCAATATTGCAGCTTTGGATACAGGGTAGAGCCAGCGACCGGTCTGGGCCACGCGGGCGGATATGGACCCAAAATTAACGATAGCCCCTTTATTTTTCTTCAGCTCTTCGCGGGCGGCCTGCATCAACATAACCGACCCGATAAGGTTCACATCCAAAGCTTCTAGCCATTCGGCCCGTGTACTTTCAGCGCCATTATCAAGATATGTCGCCGCTACATTTACCAGAAAGTCGACTCGACCAAATGTTTCCTTCGTTTCTGCGACTAGCCGTGTGAGATCAGCGTCCGAGCGCAAATCCGCTTTGACAAACTTTACGCCATCGCCCTGCAGCTTTTCCCCGTTTGTGGCATCGATATCTGCGACGACAACCTTTACCCCGTGCGATCGAAATGCTTCGACCACGGCAACGCCAATTTTCGTCGCACCGCCGGGTACAATTGCTACTTTGTCTGTTAAGCCACGCATGCTTTGATCCCTTTTGTTTCATTTTTATGATAAAAGTTGACCAAAATGGAGAAAGCTGCGCTATCCTTTCAGCGCAACCACTATCCGGATTGCGCATTTAATCGCTTTAAGCCTCAATTAACCATTTGGAAGGGGTGAGCTTGGATCTGTTTCAATTAGCGACAAAAGCCGATGCGCTTCCGCTTGGCGATCATGTGCTTTTCAAAGGCGACGACATCGACGAAGCCCGCGCTGCGGTGGCCGAAGTCTATTGTGATCACCGACTTGAGACGATAGGGCGGCAGCCCTTTGCGGCGCAGCACAACCGTATCAGCGGCAAAGCGTTGTCGATTAATGTGATGACTTATGGTGCAAAAACCCTGATCGCGCCAGGCGCTCTGGAGGGGTTCTACTTGTTCCAATTTCCCGTTCGCGGCCATGCCTCTATTAACAATGGAACAAACCGGCATGAGATCGGCGGAGGTACTAGCGGTGTAATCAACCCCGAAGCTTCGACCTCTATGATTTGGAGTGAAGACTGCGTTCAGGTGATGCTCCAAATTGAAAAAAAGGCATTAATAGAGACCGCTCGCGCCGAGGTTGGTTTGCCTGCGGGGACGTCGCTGCAATTTGCGGGAGCCAACAAACTGCGCAACGGCGAAGGGCGCGCATTTCTGGGTCTTTTGAATTTTATTATGAAGGGGTCAGAAGGAGGCGACGCATTATTGGGAAGCGATACGTTGCTTGGCAAGCAATTGGAACGGACCTTGATGGTCGGATTGCTGCAAACTCAATCGCATAATTTTTCCTCCATTGTTGCGAGTAATACAGGGCCGATGCCGCGGATCATTCGGAGCGCTGAAAGCTATATGCACGAAAACCTGCGTGCGCCGATCATGATCGAAGATATTGCCTGCGCTGCGGGGACAAGCGTGCGCAATTTACAGGGGGCTTTTCGCAGCAGATACGGTCGTTCGCCTATGACGGTTCTGCGTGATTTACGACTTGAATTGGCGTGGGAGGAACTTTCCAATCCTACACAGACGACGCGGGTGACAGATGTCGCAACCGAACTTGGTTTTTTCCATCTTGGGCGGTTTGCTGAAATTTATCGCAAGAAATTTGGCTGTACCCCAGTCGAAACCCTTCGCGCGGCGCTCCCAACAGAAGGGTTCAGGCCTTTCTGATTTGGCAAAACCCTTAGCGTAGGATTTCGCTCCCAGCCGAAACAGATGGGGTGGATGCCCCTTCTACGAACGGCATCGCAATGTGCCAAGGTGGTTTTATAGCCACCACCAAAGAGAGGAAGCATCCATGAATAACGATATCATCATCGGCATTGATCTTGCAAAGAATGTACTTCAGCTGCACTAGAACCCTGCTTAGTCGCTATGGAGGCCTGTAGAGCGTCTCACTATTGGGCTCGCGAGTTGTCGAAAATCGGTCATGATGTGAAGCTATCACCGAGGCCGTGCTTCGCAGCCATCTGGCCGAGTTTGGCATGATGACTGCGGTGGGTCTTAAAAACGTCGACCAACTTCGCAAGCGGATTGAAGAAACTGAATATACTCCAGCCCTTGTTACCGAAATGGTGGACATGTTTTTTGCGCAGATTTGCAATCTTTCGGAGAAATCCAAAGCATTGACGGCAAAGATCAAAGCCCATTGTGTGTTGAGCCCGTCGGCATGCATTTTCCAAACCATGCCGAGAAATGGCCCAAAAGGGGCCATGGTGATTGAGGTTTTTGTTCCGGACATGCAGAGCTTTACGGAGGGGCGCGACATTGCAGTCTGGTTGAATTTGATACCAAAGTAAAACTCCAGCGGCGGCAAGGCCCGTATCGGACGTACGACGAAGATGGGTCATTAGTTGTATGGCCTCGGCCAGTCGACATGGAAAACGCTGTAATCCCTGGCTTCAAGATAAACTAGATCGCATACCCAAAATGATTGCGGCTATCGCATTAGCAAATAAAACGGCTCGGGCAATTTAGGCCATGCTGACAAAGAGCGAAGCTTACAAGACGTCTGTCGCTGTGTTGGCTCAATGAATAAGGGGTGTCACATGATCGCCCTTTATAGGTGAGGAGGGCACCGAAGGATATGGAAGTCAGATAGGGATTGGGTATTTAGAACCCGCGGAGCAGAATTGGACCCAATCCGCCAACAAACCATACCGGCCCGCGGCACGTAAAAAGCCGCAAATGAGAGGCCTGACACAAGACCGCAATCAATCGTCATCCAAAACGTCGGAAACTTCTTGCTAAACTGGGGGCATCCACACAAGACCCCGATGACGACGAACGGCTGGTGCGGATGCTCCGACGACACAAAGGTTTTTTGTGAAACGGAAACCTACATGATGGGCAGATTGTCATTGACGACCTTGCTGAGAATTTGGACGAAATAGAAACCGACTATGCCAGCGTTAAGGCTCTGCGAACGGCGGCCAACGAATTCCAGATATATATCGGAAACAACGCATCCACGATCCCAAATTACGCCGAGCGCCGACGCTATGGCTAGCGCGTCTCCACTGGCTTTGCTGAAAGCACCGTCAACACGGCCTTGATCAACGCTTTTGCAAGCACCAGAAAATGCGTTGGTCAAGGCCCGGTGCCAATTTGATGTTGCAAGCCCGCACCCGCGTCCTTGATCGCACCCTTCGTCAAAAGTTCGAACAATGGTATCCGGGGCTGAAGGCCGCAGATTTCGGGTCAACCATGCGGTTCGGGTAAGCAAGGGGGAGTGCAGTATACTTTCTGGGCGATGATGAAAGATGCACCCCGTGAGCATATGCAAAAAGCATTCATTCACCGACGCGAGCAAATTGTAGGCGATTACGTTCAGTTAAATACGGATGTTGAAGCCTATAATGGATTTAATGACGATCGACAGCCCATTCAGACGTTGTTCGATTCTAGAAATGATTTTGAGGAACGTAAGTTTTCAATATCGGATGCCGTTTAACCCTTTTTCCATCGCGTCGCCACGGCAAGGCGAGCCATGCCATGCCTTCTCTTTGTTGGGGTCTCTTGGGCTTGTCGCTCATCTTCGATGTCTCGTTTCCATATAATGCTCTGTCTTCGCTGCGTATACCGTTGATTGGACGTTGCGCTGCGCACCAGTAGCTTCGTCCGAAGCAATCTCAGTTATTCCGTCGCAATCAAAGAGAAACCACTCCCACTTGGCGGACTTTCCGGTTGCACCAAGAAAGGGATCTCGTGTCGACGGTGGAGTAACTCGTCAGACCTGAAGTCTAGAACCGACATCTATTTTGAGAGGTCTTTTAGCTCTTGATCATACCCAGATGAATCTAAGCTCTTCACGGTACATGCGATTTTCTTGTCCATCATTCCTGCTTTTTGAAATTCTTTGGCGGCGGCGTCAGTACCAAGCGTGATCCCGTCGCCATTATCAGTGAGTGATTTATTGTAAGCTACAATTGTATCTTCAGAGAGGGATTTGAAAGCAGCCGTAACCGTGCACCCACATTCTTGCTTAATAAGCTCAAAGCTGTAGGGCTCTAGTTGCGCGATTTGGGGCGCTGTGAGGTAATTCAAAGTACCGCTCAAGCCAGCTTTCCACTTCGTGTTTTGATACACGACGCAAGAGGCGAATAAATCGCTTCTGTTGACGCTCTCTGCGGCAGCGGCGGACGCCGTGAGTAGACCAAGTAATAAGGCGGTTAATGTGTGTTTCATTCTGAAAAATGTCCTGTGTTTTAATCTACGTGTCTTATTCGAGTGGGGCAGGGTTGATTTATTTTTGGCTCTGGCAATGAACTGTGCCATTTCCATGTTGCCTGCAAGGCCGCACTGCTTCGCAAGGTTGTAAAACGATCACGAATACATTGGAAAGGGTCAGATTTGCGTTTTTTCTGATCTGCTCCAGTCTTCGTTTCTGTCCGCCGGTGACTTCAAGCTCACTATAATTATTTCCGATCTCCTTTTGGTTATATTTGATGTATAAATATATTCCGAAGCGGCTAAGGGCCACGATATACTTGTTGGGCGACGCGAGCCGCCATTTATATTACCTATGTAAATATGATCTAATGGACGGGTATTTAAGAATATTCTCGGAGAGCTGGTTCTTCAACCCTCGATTTAATTCCAAAAAATAACTTTAAGCTTGAATTATTGTCCGATGCACATATTGTGCTTTTAGCAAGTCTTAGGGAGGCTCCGTGATTAAAAAATCGATGAAGAGGGCGATGGGCGGTTTGGGTGCTCTGTCAGCGTTCGGGTTCGCCGCCATAGCAATTGTTGTTTGCGCGGATGTTTTGATCCGCAATCTTGAACTGGCGCGCATCGCTTGGATCACAGAGTTCACAGAGTATCTTCTTATGCTGTCGACATTCTTCGGCGCCCCGTGGCTGCTACATGCGCACGGCCATGTTAAGGTCGATATTTTGCCGCGCTACCTCTCTCCTGCCAAGGCGCGCCGCTTGGAGGTGATCGCCAATCTCGCAGGGCTTCTGATTATGGGGCTTTTGTTCTGGCGCGCCTGTTTGGTGACGTTTGATACATGGCAGCGCGGCTCGTTGGTGTTCAAAAACCTCGTTTTCCCTGAATGGTATTTGCTGTTGCCGATACTGGTGTGCCTCGGCATGTGCTTGTTGGAATTCGCCCTCCGCCTGACGTCTAAGGAGTACACGCAATGATTTGGTGGCTGGTATTATCAATTTTGGGTGCAATTTTGGCGGCACTATTTGCCACTGGGATGCCCGTTGCAATCGCGTTTTTGGGTACAAACATCGTTGGTGCGTGGATGTTTTTGGGTGGTACGGCGGGGCTGGATCAGCTGGTGCGCAATGCCTCTGGCTCGGTGAGTTCGTTCTCGTTGGTGCCGATCCCACTATTTATTCTGATGGGGGAGCTGCTGTTTCATTGCGGGCTTGCCTATAAGGCGATTGAGGCGGTTGAACGTCTTTTGAACCGCCTGCCTGCGCGGCTCGCTTGTGTAACGGTCGTTGGCGGCACGGCGTTTTCCGCGCTTTCGGGATCGTCGATCGCCAATACCGCGCTGCTCGGAAGCACGCTGTCGCAAGAGATGATGAAACGCGGCTACTCAACCACGCTTGCCCTTGGACCAGCGATGGCCACGGGGGGGATTGCCGTGTTGATCCCGCCGTCGACTTTGGCCGTGATGTTAGGCTCCTTGTCCGGCATCTCCATCACCCAACTGCTGATTGGTGGCATCGTGCCTGGCTTCATGATGGCCGCAGGGTTCCTGATTTATGTGATCCTTGTGGGTATATTTGATCCCACGTCCTCGCCCCGCCAAAATCGCGAGCAACTCTATACTTTCCGCGAGCGTTATGTGCCGTTTCTGCGCGACGTGGTGCCATTGGTCGGTATTTTTGTGGCTGTTATCGGCAGTATGCTTTCGGGCATCGCGACACCGACTGAGGCCGCTGCCCTTGGTGCCGTGGCCGCGTTTTTTGCGACGATTTTCTATGGGAAACTGTCGTGGGCCGCGTTGCAACTTGCCTTGGTTGAGACCGCGAAGGTCTCGATCTCAATTTTGTTTATCATCGTCGCCTCCACGACATTCTCGCAGATTTTATCGTTTTCGGGGGCCACGTCGGGCATGCTTTCGCTGGTGCAAGCGGTTGACCCAACGCCAATGTCACTGGTCATGTCGATGTTGCTGATCTTGCTCTTGATGGGCTGCTTTATCGATCAGGTTTCGATGATGATGATCACCATGCCGTTGTTCATTCCTCTCGCACAAAGTGCGGGCATTGACCTTGTTTGGTTGGGTTTGATGATGCTGGTAGTGATCGAACTTGGCCTGCTAACGCCGCCTTTCGGAATGCTGCTTATGGTGATGCAGGGGGCGGTCAAAACTGTGCCGCTTTTGCAGATTTATAAGGCGGCAATTCCCTTCATTCTCATCGAGGTCTTCGTGCTTGGCCTGATGATCTTGTGGCCCGACCTCACGACGTTCCTACCTTCGCTCGTGCGTTAATTCGACCTTCACTCGCGCAGCAAGCGTGGGGAAGTTATTCAACAGGAGACAGACTTTGACCCAATCCCTACGCGTCCTTCCGCTGGTTTCAGCGCTGGCCTTAACGGCCTTCACCACCGCCTCGTTTGCCGAAGAGGTCACGCTGCGCGCGATTTCGGCTTTCCAATCCGGTACGGTATTTTACGATCCCTTCCAGAAATTTGCCGATAGAGTGAATGAAAATGGCGCAGGAATCGTACAGATCGAGGTTATCGGCGGCCCTGATGCGATGCCGCCGTTCGAGATTGGCAACGCGCTGCGCAACGGAATCGTGGACCTCGCAAATACGACCGCTGTTTACCACGCCAACCTCGTTCCCGAAGGGCTTGCGATGACGCTAACGGACCTGCCGATGTCCGAATTGCGCGCAAATGGCGGCTATGATCTGCTGGATCAAATCCACATGGAGAAGGCCAGTATTCATTGGCTTGGCCGTCTTACAGAAAACGTGCCCTATCACATTTACCTATCTGAAGAGCCCGAGAGCACGGATTTTGAGGGTCTAAAGATTCGCTCAGTCCCGATCTATCAGGCGTTTTTCCAAGGTCTGGGTATCAACCCAATGCAAACCGCACCGGGTGAAGTTTATACCGCTTTGGAGCGCGGCACGATTGATGGCTATGCTTGGCCTGCGACGGGTGTGTTTGATCTCGGCTGGCAGGGTAAAACCAAGGTTCGCGTTGATCCGGGGTTCTACCAAGTTGAAACAGGCGTCTATTTTAGCGCAAAAACGTGGGCGAGTTTGAGCGAAGAGCAAACGGCCTTCCTGCAAGAACAAATGCTCGCCGCTGAAGCTGAGGCAGGGCGCTTTGTTGAGTTGGCCGCAACCGATATTGCGCGCCAAACTGAAGAAGGTATTGCAACGTTTGAACTTCCTGCAGATCAAGCAGTTGCTTTTGTTGAAATGTCGGTGGAAGAAGGTTGGAAGCCCGTTTTGGCGGCAAACCCCGAAGTAGGGCCAAAACTGCGCGAGTTGTTCTCGAAATAGTCGTTAGTTGAGCAAGGGCGGCGGGCACATCCTGCCGCCCTTGCTATTTACCTCAATGACCGAAAATCTGGCTGAGGAAGAGTTTTGTTCGCTCGTGTTGCGGGTTGTCAAAGAACTCTTCTGGCGTGTTTTCTTCGACGATTTTCCCTTTATCCATAAAGATCACACGGTCGGCGACTTGGCGGGCAAAACCCATTTCATGGGTCACACAAACCATCGTCATACCGTCTTCTGCGAGCGTGATCATCGTGTCGAGTACCTCCTTGATCGTTTCCGGATCAAGCGCTGACGTTGGTTCGTCGAAAAGCATCACACGCGGCTTCATGCACAACGAGCGCGCAATCGCCACGCGTTGTTGTTGCCCACCCGAAAGCTGTCCGGGGTGCTTCGCCGCTTGGTCACTAATCTGAACTTTCTCAAGGAAGTGCCTTGCAACGTCCTCGGCTTCTTTGCGCGAAAGACCGCGGACGGACATTGGCGCGAGAATGCAGTTTTCGAGGATGGTCATATGCGGGAAAAGGTTGAAATTCTGAAAACACATACCAACTTCGGACCGAATTTTGCTGATATTCTTGACGTCGGCGGTTAACTCGACTCCGTCCACGACAATCTGGCCTTTTTGATGGACCTCTAGCCGATTGATGCAACGAATAAGTGTAGATTTTCCCGAACCTGATGGGCCCGCAATGACGATCTTCTCCCCCTGATTCACGGTAAGGTTAATGTCGGTGAGAGCGTGAAAATCACCGTACCATTTGTTTAGGTCGGTGATGCGGATTGCAACGTCATCGCGATGGATGGCTGTGGTCTGATTGGTCATGCGCGGGGTCCTTTGCGGGGTGTTAAGGGGTGGCTTATGCTTGCGTTTGGCTGGCGCGGAGGTAACTTTCTTCGCCGGCAAGCACGAAGCGTAGAATGAGCAGTTCGACATCGACACCATTGCGGCTACTGAAGGCCGTCAGCATCTGGCGGTGAAAGGTAACGAGGGTGCGTTGGGAGACAGCGTCGCGCAGAGTTGCCATACGAACGGCCTGAATCTGGGCCATATAGCGTAGGATGGTGTCCCGTAATTCTATGTTAGGAACCGCTGCGAGCCACGTGCGCCGGATCATCTCTGAGGCATTGAAAAGCTGGGCAATATCTCCCGATTCGATTGTGCTTTCCGACAGGGCAACGGCGCGTTCCATGGTTTCCAGGTCTTGCTGCGTCAACTCATAGGCTGCGAGCGCGGCGGCGCGGGGTTCAAGCAATCTGCGCAGCTCGAAAATCTCCAGAATCTGGCGATGCTTAAGTTCGGGCAGGGTAAATCCGCGTGTCGAGCCTGCGAGATATCCCTCATGTGCAAGCCTCATAAATGCATCGCGCACGGGCATCCGCGACACATTGAATTCGGCGGCGACAGTTGTGTCGACGAGTCGGTCTTTATGTGTCAGTTCCCCGCGCTGGATACGTCCGAGATACTCTTCATAGATCACGTCTTTTATACGGCGTTTTGAAAAATCGGGCATAAATCTCTTTTAATCCGTATACTAATTTTTAGGCATTCTAGTCAGAATATCATAAATAACCAGTAAAAAAACTTTAACCTTAAATAAAATGTTTGAATTCGTATACGAGACGTGCATATCATAAAGATGAGCGCTGAACCAAAAAATGCGCCGCTAACCCAACAACAGGGATCATCACATGACCTCCAGTACACGACACATTATCGGCTTCGCCGCAGCAATGATGACCGCTTTCTCCGGCCTCAGCGCGAGCGCGGCAGAGACATTGAAAATCGGCTCCTACCCCGCAAACCCCCCTTGGGAATTCAAAAACGAAGCGGGTGAGTTTGAAGGCTTCGAAGTCGACATCGTTACCGAAATTGCTTCCCGCCTTGACGCTGACCTTGAGATAAGTGGCCTCGATTTTCGGGCGCTTTTTGTAGCAACCGCATCGCGCCGCGTAGATGCTGTGATTTCATCGCTGACCATCACCGAGGAGCGGCTTGAAGCTCAGTCATTTACTCAACCTTATTTCTCGGGTGCGCTTGGATTTGGCACCAAAAAAGACGCGGGCATTGCAAGCCTTGACGATCTAGCTGGAAAGAAGATCGGCTCTATCGCCACATCTTTCCCCGAAGGTTGGCTTAAGGAACGCGAAGCAGAACTCGGCTATGCGTCCTATGGCAGCTATGACAGCACTGCGAATATGCTGACCGATTTGCGCAACGGACGGATTGACGCCGCTGTGAACGACATCGTGAGCCTGCGTTACGCATTTACACAACCACAGTTAAGCAATCTTGAGATCGCGATTGAAGTCGCGACGGGCGATAAATTTGCGATCATGATGCCCAAGGATTCCGAGAAGCTTGAAGCATTTAACGATGCGCTTTCCGCGATGAAAACGGATGGAACAATGGCGACGATCTATGAAAAATGGTTCGGCGTTGCGCCCGCAGCCGACAGCCTAACTTTGACGCCTCTTCCAATTCCCACGTCGGCAGACTGACCCAAAATGGTGTGGGAGCGGTATGATTTACCGCTCCCACACCACTTCAAAACCACTGAAGACAGCACGAAAGGCAGCAGTGCAGTAAATGGAAATCTTTGATATTTTCTTCAACCTCGACGTCATGAGGCGCTCTTTTCCCATTCTGATGCGGGGGCTTGTGAACACCCTCTTACTTGGCGGCGCGGCCTCCGTATGTGGCGGTATTTTAGGGGTGCTGGTTTGCCTTGTGCGTCTTTATGCGCCTAAACCTTTTCGGCTTCTGGCAGTCCTTTTTGTCGACATCATGCGCGCCATTCCCGTCTTGGTGGTTCTGATTCTTGTCTATTATGCGTTGCCGTTTGCAGGGATTGTCTTTCCCCCGTTCATCGCCGCAACCATTGCGCTTTCGTTGGTCCTTGCGGCCTATACGGCGGAAGTTGTGCGCGCAGGAATCGAAGCCGTTCCAAAGGGCCAGTTCGAAGCCTCAGAGGCGCTTGGCCTTTCCTTCTTTTCGATGATGCGCAAGGTGATTTTGCCACAAGCTTTGCGGATGATGATTCCGCCGCTCGCGTCCTATTGCGTCGCCATTATGAAAGATACGTCTCTGGCTTCGGTCGTCACGATGGGCGACCTGTTGAAGCAAGCAACCGACGCACAAGCGCTCTTCGCGAATCCAACGCCGTTGTTGTTGGCCGCGTTGATTTATATCGCGATCCTGTGGCCGATGGTGCGGTTCACCAGTTGGCTCGAGCAGTATTACAAGCGCGGATACCACTAAAGGTAAGCGATCCCCCCTCACTCAGTTCTACGGAGAAATAACATGTCCGCACTTAACGGTGGCGACGCCTATTTACTATACCATTCCATCGGCCACTACCCCGACAAAGAGGCAGATTTGGCGCAAGAACTCGCTGCATTTTCAGCCAGTTGGTCAGCGTTTAATGACGGGCAGTGGAACGAAATTCTGGGCAAACGCCAGAGATTCATTGATCTCTGGGCCGAGCTTATCTGCGCGCCAAAGGGCACATTGACCACCGCTGAAAACGTAACTTCTGCGATGATGACCTTCATCGGATCCTTGCCGCCTAAAATGCTCATCGGCAAGAAAGTCCTCGTCGCCGAAGATGGCTTTCCGTCGATCCATTTCCTGTTGACCGGCTTGGCTGAGCGTTATGGTTTCACCCTGCAAACTGTACCGCTTCGGCAAGGCGCTCATTGGGTTGAGGAAGACGATCTTATCGCGGAGTGGGATGAGAATGTTGCGCTGGCGCTTTTGACGTGGATCAGCTCGACCACCTCCCACCGCAACGACCTGCCGCGTCTTGTCGAACATGGCCGTAAAATGGGCAGCTTAATCGGCGTTGATATCACGCAAGGCGCGGGGCTATTGCCATATGATGTAAGTGCGCCGCAGGTGGATTTCGTGATTTCGACCAGCCTCAAATGGCTTTGTGGCACCCCTGGCGCGGGTATCCTTTATGTGGATGATAAATTGTTGCCGCTCTGTGAGCCGGATTTGCGCGGCTGGTTTTCCCAAGACAACCCGTTCTCTTGGGCGCTGGATGCCTTTGCCTTTGCGCCCGACGCGCGGCGGTTTGACAACGGGACGCCGTCAACCGTTTCTGCAATCGCCAGTCTTCCCGCGCTTGAATGGCGCATGAAGCAAGATACCGAGGCGTTCGTGGCCCACAATCAGACCCTTTGTGCGATGCTCCTTGAAGGGCTTGAAGCGCTTGGCCTGACATTGGCAACTCCGCGTGAGGCGGATCGGCGCGGTGGTAGCCTTATGCTGTCGTTGCCAGAACATATTGTTGCGGCCGAGGTGGTTCAAAAACTGCGCGAGCAGCAGATTTATATGGATTGCCGTGGCCAAACTTTGCGCATGTCGCCAGGTCCGATAACCACCGTTGCTGGCGTAAAACGTACGTTGATCGCGCTGGAAGAAATACTGCGTTAAATCGCGGGAAGCCTTGCAATGAAGCGAGCCTTGTTTTCCGCAAGGCTCGCTTTTGTTGTTAAAGCTCTGCGGTATTTTCCCACCAATCCTCGTCAATTTCAGGGAGTGGGATTGCAGCCAACAACGTTTTTGTAATGGCAGATTTTGGAGACTCGAACACCGTTTCAACGGGACCGTTGTCCACGATAACCCCATGATTCAGCACGATCACGTCGTCGCATAAATAGCGAATAACCGAGAGGTCGTGACTAATAAAGGCAACCGTGAGGTCCATATCACGGGCCAAATCGCGCAAAAGCGTAAGAATCTGGGCTTGGCTAGAGACATCCAGACCCGAAACGATTTCGTCGGCCAAGATGAAGCGCGGCTCAAGCGCGATTGCGCGCGCGATACCAACCCGCTGGCGCTGTCCGCCGGATAATTCATGCGGGTAACGATTGCCGAAGTCTGGTGTGAGCCCAACCTTTTTAAGCGCCGCCAAAGCATCGGCGCGTGTGCCGCCACGGCCATACCGCTTCATCGGTTGGGCAATAATGCGCCAAACTTTGTGGCGTGGATTGAGGGAGGACATCGGATCCTGAAAAATCATTTGAAGGTCGCGACGCAAAGGGCGCAATGCCACCTCATCCAACGTACTGATGTCCATGCCGTCAAAAATAACTTGCCCAGAGTCAGGCTCCAGAAGACGGACAAATATCCGACCCAAGGTGGATTTCCCAGATCCCGATTCCCCGACGATTCCGGTTATCTTTCCCTTGGCAATATCGAGGTTTAGGTTTTTAAGAACCTCAATGCGCGGGGCAGGGCCGAGAAGGGGTTTATGCGCGCGGTCTGGAAAGGACAAACGAAGGTTGCGAATAGAAAGCAATGCGGTGTTTTGCGTTTGGGTCATGCTCGATCTCCCTTGGCGTAAGCGGCGTCGATCTGGGCAATGTCGCTGTGAAGTTCGGCGATCAATTCGGCGGGCACAGGGGAAAAAGACTTCGCGGTTGACTTGGTCGTGGGCGTCGCCTCGATCAAGGCTTTTGTATAGGGGTGGCTTGGGTTTTCAAAAATGTCGCGCGTTACTGCATCCTCCATCACGCGGCCGGCAAACAAGACCGTCACTTTCTGGCTGATTTTGGCGACGACGCCCATGTCATGGGTGACAAACAGGACGGCGGTTCCCGTTTCATGCTGAAGTTCGCGGATCAGTTTGAGGATTTGTTTTTGCACGGTGACGTCGAGCGCGGTGGTCGGTTCATCCGCCACAATTAAACGCGGCGAAGGGGCAAAAGCCGCAGCAATCAAAACGCGTTGCCGCATGCCACCGGACAGTTCATGCGGATAACTTGCCATGACGCGTTCGGGTGCTTGAATATGTACACGATCCAAATGCTCGCGGGCCCGCGCCAAGGCACGATCAGCACTCCAGCCGTGAATGCGCGTTAAAGTATCGGTGATTTGCGGGCCGATTTTGCGCACAGGGTTGAGGGCGGTGAGGGGGTCTTGGGGTATCAACGCCGACATTTTCGCCACGGTTTGCCGCCGTGTTTTGGCGGACATTGCGTTTAAATGTGCGCCCTCCAGCAGGATTTCGCCCTCGGTCACTTCGACCTTATTGGGTAATATGCCAAGCACCGCTTTGCCGATCATCGACTTACCCGCACCGCTTTCGCCGACCAATGCGCGTACCTCGCCAGGTTCTAGGTCGAGCGAGACGTCCCGCAACAGGCGCCGCCCATTTGGCAGGGCAATATTGAGCTTGATGATGTCCAAAGTTTTGGCGTGTGGGAAAATTGTGGTCATTGGAGCACCGGATCAAATTGTTGCTTGAGGCCTTCTCCGAGGGTCGAGAAACTCAGGACGGACAAGAAAAGGGTGATGAGCGGAAACAGCAGAACCCACCACGCGAAGTGAATTGAGCCACGGCCTTCGGCGATCATGCTGCCCCAAGTTGGGTCATCTGATGAAATCGAGAGATTAACGAAGCTCAGGATGGCCTCGACGATCACGGCAATTCCCATCTCCAGCATCAAAAGCGCGATAATGGAGGGGAGGACATTGGGCAGAATTTCACTAAACAAAGTCGCTACCCGACGAGCGCCGCCGATCCGTGCGCTGTCGACGAAATCCATCTGTGCTTGCACCATGGTTTCGGCCCGAATAACACGGGCAAAACGTGTCCAGTCGATCAGCGCGATGGCCGCAATGACGGAGCCAAGACCGGTGCCGATGACGGCCACCAGAAGCACCGCAAAAAGTACGGGGGGAAAGGCCATCCAAATGTCCACGAGGCGCGAAATTATGCGATCCGGCCAGCCGCCATAATATCCTGCGATCAGGCCCAAAGTAGAACCAAAAATACAGGTCGTGGTCGCCGCGATGACGCTGACGAAAAGAGCGATGCGCGCGCCGTAAATGATCCGCGAGAGAACATCACGCCCAAGGCTATCCGTGCCCAGCCAATGACCAGCCTCGGATCCCTCCATGAAAAAGGGGGGGAGGCGCTCAAGCATAAGGTCTTGAGAGAGAGGATCGAAGGGCGCAATTAGCGGCGCAAAAAGCGCGGCGATCACAACAACCATGATCCATGTAAGCGGCAACCACAGCCGTAAATTTACATCCGCTCGATACGCGCGGACGGTTGGTGTCGTGACATCAGCCATGCCGGAACCTCGGATTTAAAAGGGTGTAGGAGAGATCAACCAACAAGTTGATCACGGTGAAAAGGGCGGCAAATAAAAGCACGATGCCCTGTACCAAAGGGAGGTCGCGATTGATCACGGCATCGATGGCCATATTGCCAAGACCTTCGTAGGCAAAGAGGCGCTCGACGATCACTGTGCCGCCAATGAGGAAGGTAAATTGCACTCCGATAAGCGCAATCGTTGGCAAGGCCGCATTGCGCAATGCTTCGCGCAGAATCACCGAGGTTTCGCTAAAGCCACGGACGCGGGCAAGGGTTGTGTAATCCTGAAGCAGGATTTCCTTGAGGTTCTGTTTCAGGAGAAGTGCGATCATCGCGGCCAAGGGAAGCGCCAACGACATCGCTGGCATCAACATATGCGAGAGCGTAGAGCTAACCACATCAAAACGCCCGCGCAATAGACCCTCAATCAGGTAGAAATTTGTGGTGAAATCTATGTCGATGCGTGGATCAACCCGCCCCGAAATGGACAGCACAGGCCAGAGGACGCCAAACAGGAGAACGAAAATTAATCCCCACAGAAAATCAGGAATCGACAGGACTGCACCGCTGGTCAAATCAAGACTGGTTTCAACGCCAGTTCCCCGTTTGCGCGCGCCGACAATTGCGATCAAGCCGCCAAGAAACACCGCAATCAAAAGCGCCATCACCGAGAGTTCCAACGTGGCGGGAAGGCGTCCAAGGACGAGGCCGGCGACCGGTTGGCGCAGGGTAATTGAGGTACCAAAATCACCGTGAAGCACCCCACCCATCCAGATAATAAACTGTTCGGGCAGGCTTTTGTCAAAGCCATAGAGCGCCGTCAGATTTGCGATGTCTTGATCCGTCGCCCCCGGAGGCAGCATCATTGAAATCGGATTTCCGGGCGCAACGCGCACCAGTACGAACACAACAACGGCCACGCCGAATAGTGTGACCATGGTGCTGAGCAGCCGGATGAGAATGGTTTTCACAAGCATAGAAGCCTCATTAGAATAAGGTTTCGGACCGCAAGTGTATTGCGGTCCGAGGTATCATAAACGGGCAAGTATGATTAGTTTTTGCTCACGGCTTGTGGCAGAAGATCGCCAGACGCGAAGGGTTCAACATCAATGTTCGAGTTGAAAACAATCGGTGTCACATATTGCAAAAGCGGAATGACATAGCCCTCTTCGGCGATGTAGCGCGACACGGCTTTGTAGCCTGCGATCCGTTTTTCTTCGTCGGCTTCGACAAACAGCGGGCCAATTTTTTCAACGAGATCCGGTGTGTCCCAAACCGCGTGGGGGGAGGGGCCAAACATCGAGAAGCCTGTGGATGTTGACGGGTCGCCAATCGAGTTGCCCCAATTGTAGAAGGCCGCAGGTGCAAGCGTGTCTGTGGCGCGCAACTCATAGTGTTTTGCGATTTCATAGACTTCGATTTCGGCTTCAATGCCAACTTTGCGCCACATGCCAACGATGGCTTGGATCATTTCGTAGTCTTTTGGCTTAAATCCGCGCGTGGTTTGGATTGTGAACTTCACGGGATTGTCGGTGGAATATCCCGATGCCGCCAAAAGATCTATGGATTTCTCTGGGTCATAAGCGACTTGGATGCTGTCGTCATAGGCCGCATAACCGGGTGCTTCGAGTGTCGAAAGGGGGACACCATAGCCGTGCAGAAGACGGTCAATGAGCAGTTGTTTATTAATCGCATGGTGGGCCGCAAGGCGCACGTTTTTATCCGTCATGACCTCAATGTCGTTGAGGAAAATCATGCCGATATCGGTGATTGGTATCGCCTTGCCAGAAAGGCCGTCCTTGGCGATCAAACGGTCATATTCTTCATAGGGAATGTTGGTTGTGATATCGGCATTTCCCGACTCCACTTCGGCCACGCGCGAGGCCGCATCGGTCACGAATTTGATCGTCACGGTTTTAAATTCTGGCGCGCCGCCCCAGTAGTCTTCAAAGGCTTTTAGGCGCACATAAGCACCCGGCTCGAATGCGTCGACCATATAGGGACCCGAGCCAATGGGGGCCTTTTCGAAGCCTTCGGAGCCGACTTCTTCGTAGTACGCCTTCGGTAGAATAAAGGCCGTCAAGAAGGCCATCCATTTGAAAAGCGCCGGTTCAAATTCAATCACATCTGCAGTGATTGTGTTGCCCTCAACCGTGAAATTGCCGATCTTGGACCAGACAAATTGCATGGGGTTGCCAGTTTCTGGGTTTGCTGCGCGCGTGAGGGACCAGACCACGTCTTCTGGCGTCAGGTCGTCGCCATTGTGCCATTTAACACCCTCGCGGACGGTCATCGTCACTTTGGTTTTGTCGTCGTTGAAGCCCCAATCGGTCAACAGGCCGGGCTCGAACGAAAGGTCCGCCGCTTGATTGATGTAACGGTCAAAAACCGCCAGATAAACGGATTGCAGCGCGGGGTTTACGGCGGCGGGGCCCGTGGTTGGGTCCCAGCTTTGGACGGAAGTATTATAGGCAATTGTCAGGCTGTCGGCGTCTTGGGCAAAGGCCGGTGCGCCGGTCGCGAATAGTGCGGCGAGCGCGGTAGACGCGCCCACAAAACCACGTCTTGTGAGGTGTGTTTCTTTCATCATTTTGTAGCTCCCGTTGGTTGAAAGGGGCCCTTGAAGGGCTCTTGTTCTGATATTATTTGTATTCACATTATCGGATATTAGTTTGAGCTTAAAAATTTTATAATTAAAGTATTAATTCGCAAAACGTCCGTTTTTTTGGTGTTTGCACGTTATTTAATCATTTGGGACACAAAAGTTCCCGATCCTGCGCCGGTTCCTGCACCAGGCCAACAGGAGGCTCCGATCATGAACAACCCGTTCAGGGGTGTGCGCCCATCCGCGAAGCCACGAACGGGGCGGAAAAGGAAGTTCTGATTGAGGTGATGGGAACCGCATATTTGATCGCCGCCAACAAGGTTCGGGTTCTCTTTTTCTAGGTCAAGAGGGGACACAACGGTTTGCGCCAAGATGGTTTCGCGAAAGCCCGGAGCCTGTTCTTCGATCAGGTCGAGCGCGCGTTCCGCCATCGGACTTTTTGCATTTTTCCAGTCTTTGGTCGTTATTTTGCCCGCGGCATCGCCTTTTATGTCGGCGGGAACCATGCGAACTTGAACCCAAAGAACGTGCTTCCCTTCGGGTGCGCGACTGGTGTCAAAGGCCGTGGGTTGACCAACCACAAGCAAGGGAGTCTCAGGAAGAAGACCCGCAGAGGCCTGCGCATATGCAAACGACGCCGTCTCCATTGTGCGCCCGATATGCACATAAGCAAACGCCTTGAGGGCGTCGGCTTTCCACGGGACGGGGCCGTTAAGCGCGAGGTGAATCATCATCGTCCCTGGCGCGTGTTTGAATTTCTTGAGGCCCTTGTTGAAACGGGTATTTCCCGAGTCTTCGCCTATCATACGAAGCAAGTGTTTCGGGGCAAGCCCCGCCAATATAGTTGAAGCTTCTATTTCTTTGCCATTGACGCGCACACCGGTAGCAACGCCATTCTTGTGCAAAATCTCGTCAACTTCGGCGTTGCAGGTGATCGTACCGCCATGGCTTTCGATCATCGAAACCAAAGCACGAGTGACGGTATCTGCGCCGCCTTTGCCGATCACCATTCCCATGGCCTGTCCGCCCATGGCTTCGAGGTAGGGAAAGATTGCGCCGCCAGCGATATCGGGTGCAAAATCGAGGTGCATACCCCATGTGGACAAAGCCGTGTGTAGGCGTGGGTCGGTGAAGTTTTCCTCAAGCCAAGCGCGGGGCGACGTGAGCAAGAATTGCGCGATCTCAAGACTTTTCGCGGTGCCCAGTACGTGCCACGATTTCCAGAAAAACTTCAGCAACGGGCCCGGCCGCATCGGGGTGCCGAGCAGGCCACCCACAACACTGGCGCGCTGTGGGAAGGCCTTCATCAGACTGCGCCATGTCGCCTTATCCGCCTCAGAGTGAAAGGTGGAAAGCGTTTCTTCGACATCCGTTGTCACGCCTAGATGGTCGCCCGGCTCTAGCGCTTGCGCAAAAGGGCGCGTGATGGGTACGAATTCGACACCGTGTTTGGCAAGTTCTGCGCCATGTTTGGCCATAAATGCTGAACCCGCAAACATCGACAGGTTCATCGCCGCGACGTCGTGGCGAAAACCCGGCAAGGTGAGCTCTTCTGTGCGGACCGCGCCGCCCGGAGTGGGGCCGCGCTCAAAGATGTGCACGGATTTCCCGCGCGATGCGAGGTCCGCAGCGGCGACAAGTGCGTTAATGCCCGCGCCGATAATGACAATGGGTGCAGGCATCTCATCTACCTCGCAAAGCTTTTGACGGTTTCGAGCGCACCATCGAGTTTGTCGCCCTCGACATCATCGAGCGCCGCCGTGCGCAAGCGGCGCATCCAATCTGCGGCGTCCGCGCGTCCGTTGAGCAAATCAATCGCGCCCATAATGCGGGCAAATTTTGACATGCCGCGCACATGCGTATCCGAGTAGCCCTTGATGAGGCGGTAATTGGCAAGGATTTCGCTCGCAAGCGCGGTGTCCGTTTTGGCAATTTTCAGAACGGTGGCGAACCACGTGTTCATATGCGCCATTTCGCTGTCGTGGCGCAAAAGGCTGCGGCGGATTGGGCGCAGAGAGGACACAAACCATAGGGACAGATAGCCAAACAAGCTGTCGGTGCGAATACGGCGGCCTTTGTCGAAGTGCTTGAAGTAAAAGGCGTCGATGCCTTTACGGCGTTGCATAAAACGGCCAAGAGCGCGGGGGAGGGTTGTGGTAAACTCTTCATAACGCGGGTGAAAATATTCGGTGAGGTGTAGAACTTGGTCGTCTTTGACGATGACTTCGTCCTTTACGCGCTCAAATCTGGAGGCGCGCGTTTTAATATCGGCGACCCGCAATAGATCATCATAGACCAGCGCGCGCGCGCAATATTTCGCGGCATTATTGCTCATGTCAAAAGGAGCGGCATCCAGAGCCACGACCTTCTCGACCATATCAAGATATTGATGGCCGTAGCGGATGTCTTGGAAGTCCACGACTTTTTTAATGCCAAGTCCGGTCATTTCTTGG
Source organism: Falsihalocynthiibacter sp. CO-5D18 (assembly GCF_041205445.1). NCBI lineage: Bacteria > Pseudomonadati > Pseudomonadota > Alphaproteobacteria > Rhodobacterales > Roseobacteraceae > Falsihalocynthiibacter > Falsihalocynthiibacter sp. CO-5D18. The sequence continues at coordinate 94,269 of NZ_JBGFCF010000017.1, forward strand.
GTGTCGTCAGGTAAGGCCAGCAGGCGTTTTTCGAGCGTTGCCCATGATTTTTTGAGGCGCTTTGGAACGTTGAGTACGGATACTGGTAAGGCGACGACCTCTGGTTCTGGCGCAGGTTTGTCGCCCTTGGCGATGTCATAGGCGTCACCGAATGCGCGCAAGGATGCCTCGACGCCACGGCCAGAAGCGCGGATTACCTCTTCATAACTGGCGCGCTCAAACGGCAATGCACCCGATCCCGCCAAGGCGCCCAAAAGCGATGACGAGATCACCGACCCCGCCCGTTTGGCCACGGTTTCCATGTCGAAGGCCACAACGTGGTCCGCCGCAATGCCCATGGCTTCAATGACGTCCGCGCCATCTACGCGTCCGTCGCCGGGTGCGATTTTTTCCGAAACCGCCGCGATCCGGTGGGTGGATGTGATCAGCGTTGTACGACCGGGGGTTACAAAACCACGCATGATCGCACGGCCCCCCTCCATCAATTCCGACGCCATCAAAATGTCGACGTCGCCAATGGAGGGCGAGAGGGAAAATACGGGCATGCGCCCTGTGTCACGACACATTTCGACATAGTAGATCGTTGCGCCTGTACGCTGTGCGACGCCCGCAACAGACGTGGATTGCGCGCGGTAACCGCTGGCCTCGGCGACGGCCACGATCCAATTTGTCAGGACGCCTCCGCCCTGACCCCCAACAGCCAGAGCCGCCAGTGTGATGATTTTTTCGCCGCTGGAACCGGGGGAACGACGGGCGACAATCGGTTTATTTGGAATGTTCATTGATCGGTTCCTTAGGCAAATGTGACGCGTTTGGCGTCTCGGCGTGTTTGAAGCCAAGCGATGACTTTGCCCGTGCCTTTGGCGCGACGTTTTTCACGGGCGCTTGGATTTGTGATGATGTCGGCTTGGAAGAACGATGGACAAAGGACCGCCGCATCCGCCACTTCGCCACAGTTGCCACAGCCAACACAGGTCTGGTCAATCGCGGCTACGGGATCGTCGCGCAACGGGTCACCTGTGTCTTTGACGGACAAGGATGGACAACCAGACAGACGCATACAGGCGTGATCGCCGGTACAAATATCTTCGTCGACACCAAAGCGCGGACGCACAACGCGTTTGCCCTCTTTGGCGGCTTTGGTCATCTGGGGTTTGACGCGGCGCTGTTTGTTGAGCATGCATTCAGACGAGGCAACAATGACCTTTGGCCCATCGGCGTCCGTGGTCAGGGCCTCTTTCAAGGTGTCGCGCATTTTTGTCACGTCATAGGTGTTGTCCAACTGACGGATCCATTTGACGCCCATCCCCTTACAGGCGGAAACGATGGAATTTTGGGTCTGTTTGGTTTTGTTATCCGCACGTGAAGACAAGTTATCTTGGCCGCCGGTCGCCGCCGAATAGAAGTTGTCGACGATGACAATCACATTGTCGTTCTTGTTAAAAACGGCGTTGCCAACAGAGGAAGTCAGGCCGTTGTGCCAAAACCCGCCATCACCAACGAAGGAAATTGAGCGACGCCCAGATTTATTGACGTTCTGAAGGGCAGACGCCGAAGCGGGGCCAAGTCCATAGCCCATGGTTGTCGCGCCGAGGTCAAACGGCGGCATGATCGAGAACAGGTGACAGCCAATGTCGGACGCGATGTGATGCTCGCCGAGTTCTTCCTCAACCAGTTTCGTTGCGGCAAAGATCGGGCGCTCTGGACAGCCTGTGCAAAATCCGGGGGGACGCGAGGGCAAGCTTTTGGAGAGATCGGGGATCGCTACAGGCTCTTCGTTGCTCATGACTTTGGCGGTGGGCACCATATTTGGCGCATGTTCAGAGAAGAAGGTTCCAAGCCCTTCGACCATCACTTGGCCGGTGTATTCGCCACCCATTGGCAAAACGCCTTTGCCCTCAAGTTTGACGGTTTTCCCCTTCTGATAGAGCATATGTGCGATTTGCTGCTCGACATAGTTTGGCTGGCCTTCTTCGACAATCAGAATGGCGTCTTTGCCCTCACAGAAGTCCAGAATTTGATCAGGAACCAGTGGGTATACACAATTGAGCACCAACATATCCACGTCGGTTTCGCCATAAATATCGGCCATTCCTAGACGGTTGAGGGCGCGGATAACCGTGTTATAGGTCCCACCTTGCAGGATGATCCCGACCTTGCTGTTGTCTTTGCCAAACCGCTCATTGATCTCTTTGTCGATAATGAATTTTTGCGCGGCGGGGAGGCGTTTGGTGAGTTTTTCTTCTTCGTGGATATAGGTCGCAGGCGGTAAAACGATGCGGTCAAGATTGCGCTGTGGGTTTTCCAACGCGTCCGACACCGTCACTTTTGGCGGCTTGTTGTCTTCGGCGATAAAGTGACCGTGGACGTGGCAGGAGCGAATGCCAACTTGGAGCATCACCGGCGTGTTTGAAATTTCCGACAGCTCGAACCCGTCGCCAACAGATTTAACGATCGACGGAAGATTAGGGCGCGGATCGAGCATCCAAACCTGTGATTTCATCGCGAACGCATAGGTGCGCTCTTGCATGATGGAGGAGCCTTCGCCGTAGTCTTCGCCGACGATAATCAACGCGCCGCCCGTCACGCCGCCAGAGGCGAGGTTGGACAAAGCATCAGAGGCCACATTGGTGCCAACAACTGATTTATAGGTCACCGCCCCGCGAATGGGATAGTGCACGGAGGCGGCGAGCATTGCTGTTGCCGTCGCCTCAGAAGCGGAGGCTTCAAAGTGTACGCCAAGCTCGGTTAGAATCTCTTGGGAATCCGAGAGGACGTCCATTAGATGCGAAATCGGGGAGCCTTGATAGCCGCCCACATAGCCGACGCCGTTTTGCAAAAGGGCCTTGGTGATGGCAAGAATGCCTTCGCCTGTAAAGGTTTCACCCTCTCCCTTTTTTAATTTCTGAACTTCCTTGGCGAATGAGCGTTCGGCCATGGTTTACTCCTTTAAAAGTCGTGATGGCGGATGTCGTAGAAGATCCGCACAAGAAATGTGTTGAAAGTTTCGCGCTCGTCTGGGCTTAGGGCGGCCAGCATCGTGTCGCGCATTGTTTGCATCGAGGGCCACGCAGCGTCATGCACGGCGCGGCCTTCTATGGTAAGGCTAATCAGGCGGTAACGGCTGTCGGTTTCAGGCGCCTCACGGGAAATAAGCCCCGCGCTTTCCATCGTGTCGAGCGTCCGAGAGAGCGTGGATTGTTTGATGACGGTCAGCACAGAAAGCGCGTTGATGGTGCAGGCACCGTTTTCCGCCAGCGACGCCAATGTCCGCATTTGAGCAACAGAAACGCCGGCCTCTTTGAGAGCGGATTCGACACCCTTATTATATCGCGCGGCGATGCGGTTCATCAGATAGGGGGTGAATTCTTCGAGGGACTCAGAAGGATTGCTCATGCGCCAAGCTCCTTGGCTGTTAAAAAGCCTGATCCGCCCGAGAGGCCCGGACCAGGATGCGTTGACGCCCCGATATGATAGAGGCCCTTGATGCCCGTTTCGTGGCGCACGCTGTCTTTGAAGGGGCGCCACAGGAAGAATTGCTCAACCGAGCACGCGCCGCCATACGGGTCGCCGCCGACAAGGTTCATGTTGTATGCTTGCAAATCCGCTGGAGAGATGGCACGGCGGGTAACAATGCGCGCGTCAAAATTTTCGATGTGTTGGGATAGGATTGCCTGAATGCGGTCGGCATAGGCTTCGCGTAAATCCTCGCTCCATTGTCCGTCGACTGGAGCTTCGATTTCGCCTTTTGCATCGCCTTTGATGAAACGTGGCGCTTCCGGCATTTGCAACCAAAGCACAGTTTGGCCCTCGGGCGCACGGCTAGGATCGGCGGCGCAAGGTTGGCCAACACAGATGGTCGGAACTTCTGGTAGCATCCCGCGCTCGGCCTCATTGCCAGCCTTTGAAACGGCGTCAAGACCGGCGGTCAAATGCAACAATTGGACGTTTTCCAACCCTTCGGTTTTCCAATTTACCGGACCATCAATAAGGAAGTGCAGTTGGAAATTACCCTTGCCGTATCGATACTTGCGCAAGTCTTCTTGTTTCTCTGGCGTGGGGGCCAATGTCTCGAACAATTGATTTGGCGTGGTTGAGGCTAACACCGTTTTGGCGGAAACCTTCTCGCCAGAAGCCAGTTTAACGCCCGTCGCCTTGCCGTTTGACGTCGTGATTTTTGCGACTTTGGCGGAGGTTTGAACGGTTCCGCCATGCTCTTCGATGATAGCGATCAGCCCGCGCACCATTTCCGCCGCGCCACCTTTGACAATCGGCGCACCTGCCGCTTCAAGGGCGAAACCAATGACTTGGCCCATTTGCCCTGAGAATGTGGCCTCGGGGCTAAGTCCTGCATGCAGGCACCATGGCGCCCAAAGCGCGCGCGTTAGGTCGCCCTCAAAGGAGGTTTCAAGCCAGCCGCGCATGGAGGTTAATGCATCGCCCATCGTTGCGGCGATTCCACGGGGTTTGCGTTTCCATGTTTCTTTTGCCATGAGTTTGGCAGTCGATTTTGACCATGGATCGCCGCCCATGAGGCCAAACAGCAGCTCTGCGTTTGCGCCAAAGGCATCAAGATCCGCCGCGAGTTGTGTCCCGTCGCCCGCTTGCGCCGCGTTAAAAGCCGCCACGTTGCGCGCGCGGTCAGTCGTATAAGTCAACGCCCGCCCGTCAGGCATCAAAACACCCGTGGGCGTATCGGTGGCGCAAAATTCAACGCCGTGCCGTGCGAGGTCTGCGCCCAATGCACCACGCGCCGCGCCAGTAACCCAGAGCACAAAGGTTGTGGCGAGGGGATCGTACGTCACCCCCTCGGCCAGATTTTCGGACCGCATGCAACCGCCAGCAATCGCTTCGCGCTCAAAAAGCATGACGCTTTTGCCGGATTTCGCGAGCATAGCCCCCGCAACCAAGGCATTGATTCCGGAGCCGATGATGGCGATGTCAGTTGATGTGGCCATTACGCGTTCCTATGCGTTTGGAACGAGGGCCAGAGCGCGAATTGGCGAGCCTGTCCCTTTGACGATTTTGAGCGGTGCCGCGATGAGGATCGCACCTTTTGGAGGCAGTTCACTGAGGTTTGTCAGGGACGCGAGGCCGTAGCGGTTGTTCTTGTGGAGCAAGTTATGCGCAGGGAAGGGGATTTCAAATCCGCCCGCTGCGCCGGCATCTGTCCCGATGCACTGTGTGCCCCAGCCAAGCGCCTTTTTCTCTTCCATAAGATACACAATAACTTCGGCGTTCGGGCCGGGTGTATGCGGGCCATTTTCGTCGGCGTTCAGGAACTTGGCTTCGTCGGTATTGTATTGATCCCAGTCCGTGCGCATTAAAACCCACTCGCCTTCTTTGATCTCGCCGTGTTCGGCTTCCCATGCCTTAATATGCTCGACGGTGAGCAGGAAATCGGGGTCCGCTGCGGCCTCTTTTGAGCAATCAATGACATTGGCGGGGGCAACGAAATTCTGTGGCGCGATGGTGTCGACGGAACCGTCGGGGTAGTCTTTGCCGGTGACCCAGTGGTGCGGCGCGTCATAGTGGGTGCCGGAGTGTTCGCCAAGTTTCAGCCAGTTCCATGCCCACCAAGGACCACGATCGCCATATTCGGAAATTTTGTGGATTTCGACTTTTGGCGTGTTGTCAGCAAAGTTTTCAGGCAGCTTCAGGAGCGGTGTGTCTGGGCCAAGCGGCGCGGTGCAATCGACCACTTTGACAGAACCATCAAGTAGGCCGGTGGCGACCTCAGCAAGCAGACTTTGAGCGTTCATTTAGGGGAATCCTCCGTTGATTTTATTTTGTATTGTTTAGGTGTATGCAAATGCATGTAGATATATTCTTCAAGAGCAAAGTTTATTTTTGGCGATCTTTTTTCGATTTTTGAGGATTAAGATGAGGTTATGCCGCACCCCTGATGGAACATTAGGCTCGTAAACTTTATAAAATGCCCAATTTGTGCGCGGTATTGGCCCGTTCCATCCCGAGGAGAACCCTGTCGCGCACCGGCGCTCCACCTGAAAGGGTGTAATAAAATACTTGAAGTTTAAAATTAATGATGGCACGTTCACATTTGAATAAACGAGTTACATAGCCTTAGAGGAGTTCATATGACTGAGAAAGTTGTTCCCGTTGTCACACGCGCAGCCGAGCTTGATGATGGAACGTCGCAATCTGGTGATTGCGTTCGTAAATCTGGCGTTAGCCCGCAGCACACACCCGCAACAAAAATCTGGTTTGGACGCGTTTCCAATGACCCAGGACATCGCTCCCCCCCGCATCACCACGACGAATGCGAAACAGGTGGTTACGTTCTAAAGGGACATGGCCGCATCTATTTTGGTGACGGCTATAAAGAATACACGGACCTACATGAGGGCGATTTTGTATTTGTTCCACCTTACATGCCGCATGTCGAAGTCAACATGAGCACCACTGAGGAGCTTGTTTGGCTCACATGTCGGACGCCTGACAATCTTGTCGTCAACCTTCCCGATGTGCCTGACGAAGACCTCGAAGGCTACCGTCGCCCATAATTTAAGATGCGCCCTTACTTCGCCAAGTGGCAAGGTGAGGGCGTTTTTACAAAAGGAACTTTCATGAAGCTTCTCCGCTATGGGCCCATTGGCGCCGAACGCCCCGCAATTCTTGATACTGACGGAAAAATGCGCGATCTGGCGAATGTAATTCCTGATATTAACGGCGCTGCATTGTCCCCTGAAGGGTTGGCTAAGGTCGCAGGTCTTGATCTTGCAAGCCTGCCCATGGTGCAGGGCTCGCCGCGGATCGGTTCCGCCATCGCGCGCCCCGGGAAATTTATTTGCGTTGGCCTGAATTATGCAGATCACGCGCGCGAAACAGGTAAAGAACCCCCCGCCGAACCAGTCCTGTTCGCAAAGGCGACGACTTCGCTTTGCGGTCCGAATGATGACGTGGAAATTCCGCGCGGGTCTGATCGTACGGACTGGGAAGTCGAGCTTGGTATTGTGATCGGCAGTCGTGCGAAATATGTCGATGAGGCCGATGCGCTGGATTATGTTGCCGGCTATGCCTTGGTCAATGATGTGTCTGAGCGTCGTTTTCAATCAGAGCGGGGCGGTCAATGGATCAAAGGCAAAAGCCACGATACCTTTGGGCCTGTCGGACCTTGGATGGTAACGAAAGACGAGTTCGCAGATATTCAAAACGTTGATCTTTGGTTGGACGTGGATGGCCAGCGCCGCCAAACTGGCAATACCAAAACGATGATCTTTGGTGTGGCACATCTTGTGCATTACATTTCGCAATTCATGACCTTGGAAGCGGGCGACATTATTGCCACCGGTACACCTCCGGGCGTGGGTTTGGGGATGAAACCGCCGACCTTCTTGAAGGCCGGAGAAGTAATCACTCTGGGCGCTGCGGGCCTTGGAGAACAACGTCAACGGATGGTGCAAGCATGAGTATAGATTTTGAAAAAGTGAAATCGGCGCTTACCGATCTGAACGGTAAGACCGCCATTGTTACGGGCGGAGCACGGGGGCAGGGCGCGATCGAGGCGGAACTGCTTGCGCATGCAGGGGCCAGTGTTTTGATCTGCGATGTCCTCGAAGAAGAAGGCATTGCACTTGCCGCGCGGCTTTCCGAGGACGGTAAAGATGTGCGCTTTCAAACGCTTGATGTGACGTCTGAGACAGCATGGGTGAAAGCTCTAAGTGTTATTATTTCGTGGACGGGTCGCCTTGATATTCTCGTCAACAACGCTGGGATCATCAGTCGCAAAATCATCCGCGATATGTCGGTTGAGGAATGGCGCAAAGTGATGGACGTAAACGCAACGGGCGCTTTCATCGGTACCAAGCTTTGCGCGCCGATGATGGCGAAAACGGGCGGCGGAAGTATCGTCAATATTTCCTCCAACAGCGCGTTTTCTGGCCATTATGATGCGGCCTATACTTCCTCCAAATGGGCGTTGCGCGGGCTTACCCGCACGGCGGCAATGGAATATGCGCAAGAAGGCGTTCGGGTGAATGCGATCTGTCCTGGGTTGATTGTGACCGACCTTAATCGTGGCTCACCCCACCTTGCTCCGATGATTGGCATGACACCGATGCAGCGTTCGGGCGAAGCGGATGAAGTTGCACAACTCGTACTTTTCTTGGCCTCCGAGGGGTCCGCCTTCATCACAGGCGAAGATTTTGTGATTGATGGCGGCTTTACCGCAGGCGCTGGCTATCGTCGCGTCGCAAAGGAAACTGGAATCCTTTAGGATCCCAAAAACATCTCCGGCCTTCTAGGGCCGGGGCTGCTTGTTGCGCACGTCGAGCATGATCGAAATGCCTCGTGCCGCGTCGGTTTCCGGCACGTTGGCGAACATTTCGTCGATCCAGCTGAGGTGCTCTGCGGTCATCACATCCAAAAGTTTGCTGCCCTTTTCGGTAATTTTGACCAAAAAGGCGCGCCGGTCGCTTGCCATATTTTCGCGCACGGCCAGACCTTCGTTGACTAGGCGCTCAACAACACCCGTAACATTGCCGTTCGAGACCACCAAATGTTGCGACAGCTCACTCATTTTCATGCCTTCGGGATTGGCATAAAGCGCGGCCATAACATCAAAGCGTGGCAGGGTTGTATCGTATCCCGAGCGCAATTTATCGCGCAGGGTGCCCTCAACATGGCGCACCGCCTTGAGCATCTGAAGCCAAAGCCGCAAACGCTGACGTGCGAGGGCGTCGTCCTCGACTTCGTGTTGGTTTTTCGTGGTCATAATTGGCCCCTAATCGCCTGTAGTTAACAGACACTTTCCTATACCAGCGGAAGCGCCCTTGGGTAAAGCGAAAGGTTCAAGGCTCAAGCATCAGGAAGTTTGCGGGATTTGCCCTCGGCGTCAACGGCCACCAATAACACATCCGCCGTCATGATACGCCGACATGCCGTTTCTGGCTCGGCCCATCCAGATATCGCAAGATTAAAGGAGCTGTTGCCCCGACGAGATAGTTCGGCGTAAACCGCGAATTCTTCTCCAGCGGCCAGTGCCGCGTGAAAGTTCAACTCTTTGATGCTGGCAATCACCACATTGCCATTGCTAATTTTACGCCCCGCCAGGCCCGCAGTGTGATCCAGTTGCGACATGATCCAGCCGCCAAAAATCGCGCCACTTGGGGTCGCCTCATTATAGGGGGCGACCGTGATCAATGTGGCGGGAGTTGTGGGGCGCTGCACGACGTCATTCATGTGGAACAACCGCCGTCGCTTCGATCTCGATGCGTGCTTCATCCTCCATGAGGGCAACTACTTGCACAACCGCCATCGCAGGGAAGTGGCGCCCAATAACATCACGGTATGCAGCACCAAAGGCGCGCAGATTCTCATTATATTCCTGTTTATCAGTGATGTACCACGTCAAACGCACCAAGTGTTCTGGGCCAGCTTTAGCCTCTGCAAGAACAGCAACGATGTTTTTCAGGGTCTGGCGGAATTGCCCCACCATATCGGTGTGCTCCCATTCCTGCTGCCCATTCCAACCAACAAGCCCGCCAGTGAAAACCATCCGGCCCTCGGCCAATACGCCATTTGAATAGCCTTTTGCGGGCGCCCAGCCGTCGGGTTGAAGAAATACGTGCGGTGTAAGGGTGGTCATATAAATTCTTTCTAATTATGTCGTAGGCGAAATGAGATAGGCAGACATTTCTGTCCGCAAAGGGGCAGGCCACGGTGTAGATTTTGAGGTTGAAGTGTCGACGTAAACAACGGTCGTAGATCCTTCAAAGCGGGTTTCGCCCTCACTGGAACACTTCAAATCAAAACTCGCAGATGAGGTGCCAATACGGGTGACCACTAGGGAAAACTCAAGCCAGTCACCAAGCTTGGAAGGGGCGCGAAACCGCATATCGATGCTGCCTGTTGGGGTGCCCATGCCGTCACCCGTTTGAAGCATTTGCGCCCAGCTGGTCCCAACCGCATCGCCGAAGAACCGTTCGACCAACGCAGATATCATCTCGAAATAGCGCGGATAGAACACGATCCCTGCGGGGTCGCAGTGATTGAATTCGACTTGTCGTTTGAGGGTGAAAACCTTGCTCATGTCTCGCCCCCAGAGACGGAAATGCTTTGCCCCGTGACCATGTCGGAGCCTTCACCGCAGAGCCACAAAACAGTATTCGCAACATCTTCGGGTGGCACGAGCTTGTTCATCGGGTTGGTTGCTTCCAGCGAGGCGCGGGCCTCTTCGGGGGAGCGACCCGTTTTCTCAACAATGTTCGCGATGGAGCGTTCAGTCATTTCCGTATCTAAAAAACCCGGGCAAATCGCATTCACGGTGATGCCCTTGCGTGCCAATTCAAGGGCGACGGATTTTACCATACCAATCACGCCATGTTTTGCGGCCGCATAGGGTGCGACATAGGGATAGCCCTTGATCCCAGCGGTCGAGGCAATCGCGATCATGCGTCCCCACGGTTTGTCTTTCATCGCCTTCGTGGCTTCGCGCAGGGTTAAAAACGTTCCTGTCAAATTCACAGACATCATGCGTTCAAACGCGGCAAGTTCGGTGCGTGCGAACGGCGCACTTTCGGAGGCACCCGCGTTGGCAATCACGATATCTGGCGCGGTAGTTGCCATGACTTTGGTTATCGCGGACTCGTCGGTGATGTCGCAAACAACCGCCGTTATATTGCTGTGTTTCGCGGCGACCGCTTGCAAGGGCTCAAGCCGACGCCCACAGATCGTGACCATTGCGCCAGCCTCGGCCAGCGTTAGCGCAATGACTGCGCCAACGCCTGAACCCCCACCGGTAACGAAGGCCGTTTTTCCTGCGACGCTCATGTTGCCATTGCTTTCGCGCGTTCTGCCAAGGAGTTTGCTTGGCGGCGTCCACCCTCATAGGGCGCGGGCCATTCTTGCTCGGTATCGCCGAGCTCAACTGCTGCATGCAGCGTCCAATAGGGATCCGTCAAATGTGGCCGTGCCAGTAGGACCAAGTCCGCACGGCCCGCCATCAATGTGGAATTGACGTGATCGGGTTCGTAAATATTGCCCGCAACCAAGGTTGGAATCCCCACTTCGTTGCGTACACGATCCGAGAACGGCACTTGGAACATGCGGCCATAAATCGGCTTTTCCGCTTTGTCCGTCTGCCCAGAAGAAACGTTTATCGCCGAGGCGCCAGCGTCTTTGAGCATCTGCGCGATGCCTACGGAATCCTCGGGCGTAACGCCGTCTTCACCCATCCAATCGTTTGCCGAAATGCGGACAGTCATCGGTTTTTCTGCAGGCCAAACGTCGCGCATCGCGTGGAAGATTTCGAGGGGATAGCGCATGCGGTTTTCAAGGCTTCCGCCGTATTCATCGCTGCGTTTGTTGGTGATGGGCGAGATGAAGGCCGCGAGCAAATAGCCGTGCGCGCCGTGCATTTCGATCATGTCAAACCCAGCAGCTTCGGCGGCTTTTACCGCGTCAACAAACTGTGTTTTGACCATGTCCATGTCGGCACGATCCATTTCTTTGGGGACAACATTGCCCTCCATCAAAGGAATAGGTGAGGCTGAGAGAAGCTCCCAATTTTCGCCGTCGGGCAAGGGCAGATCGATCCCATCCCACGCCAACCGTGTAGAGCCTTTGCGCCCAGCATGACCAATCTGTGCACAGATTTTCGCCTTGGTTTCTGTATGGGCAAAGTCGACCAAACGCTTCCACGCAGGGACTTGCGCGTCAGATATACAAGGGCAACCGGGCGTGATGCGGCCTTGCTTGCTCACACAAAGCATCTCGGTAAACACAAGCCCTGCACCACCTTTGGCGCGTTCGGCATAGTGGACAAAATGCCAGTCGGTGGGCATGCCGTCTTTGGCTTTATACTGCGCCATCGGGGAAACAACGACGCGGTTTTCGAGCGTCATATTCCCCAGCTTAAACGGCGCGAACATCGGACTGCGTTTGGAGGCGCTACCCGCTTGTTCTTGGAACCATGCCTCCGCTGAGGCGAGCCATTTCGGGTCGCGCATCCGTAGGTTTTCGTGGCTGATCCGTTGGGACCGCGTGAGCATGCCATAGTTAAGCTGCATCATGTCCAGCCCAAGATAGCGCTCTACATCTTCGAACCATTCGGTCGAATTACGGGCAGCCGAGGTGACGCGCAAAACCTGTAACTTGCGCTCATCTTGATAGGTTTGTAGCGCCTCGGAGAGGGGTTTTTCGGAACTAAGTTCATCCGCAAGCATGATCGCGCTTTCCATGCCAAGCTTAGAGCCGGATCCAATCGAGAAATGCGCCGTCGCCGAAGCATCGCCCAAGAGCACAACATTATCGAAATACCAATTTTCACAGGTGACGCGCGGGAATTGAATCCACGCAGAGCCACGAATGTGATTGGCATTGGTCATTAAGGCATGGCCACCCAAATGTTTGGCAAAAATCTTCTCGCACAGGGCAATGCTGTCGTGCTGGTTTAGGGTGTCAAAACCGAAGGATTTATAGGTTTCAGGCCCGCACTCCACGATGAACGTCGCAGTGTCATCATCGAACTGATAGGCGTGCGCCCAAATCCAGCCATGCTCGGTTTCTTCAAAAATAAACGTAAAAGCATCGTCGAATTTTTGATGCGTGCCAAGCCAGACAAAGTGATTGCGGCGCATATCAATTTCCGGCTGAAATTTGTCTTCATAAATTCCGCGCGTCATTGAATTCAGGCCATCCGAAGCCACAACGATATCGAACTCTTCTTTGAGGTCTTCAATGCGTTCGGGCGTAATATTCGTTTCAAACTCGATCTTCACACCGAGTTGGCGCGCGCGGTCTTGTAGCAAGAGAAGCAGTTTTTTGCGCCCAATACCGCAAAAACCATGGCCGCTTGATGTCATGCTTTCGTCGCCGCGCACGACCTTGACGTCATCCCAATACGCAAAGCTGTCACGGATCATTTTCTCAGAGACGGGATCGTTTACTTCGAAGTTTGACATGGTCTCGTCGGAAAGGACGACGCCCCAGCCAAATGTATCATCCGCTTTGTTGCGTTCGAAAACGGTAATGTCATGGCTGCTGTCGCGCAAAATCATTGAAATTGCAAAGTATAGACCCGCTGGGCCGCCTCCGAGAATCGCTGTCTTCATCTTGGTATCCTTTACGGGTGGAGCTTTTGCTGCCTCTATGTGAAAGGCAACGCATGAACTAGGCAATTTACTTTAGATATAAAGTTAAATTCCGATGATGCATCTGTCAACGACCTTTGTGCGGAAATCAAAGATTCCGCGTGGCTAAGATATATTTGTGGAAAATTCATATATTTAACGCATGAACTGGCACAGATGAGCCGTTGAGGACAAAAGCCTCATTTCGGGGCAAGCTTGACGATTGAACGAACTTTAAGCATAAACTATATAGACCCGCGTATCACCTCGATATTGGTCGCAGTAATTGAAGGATAAGTTATGCCATTTGAAATTTCAAAACCCATGCGTTTCGGCGATTGCGATCTGACCGGAATTGCATACCACCCTGCCTATTTATCCTATCTTGTGGATGTAAATGAGGCCATGTTTGCCTCTTTTGGCGTCACGTGGAAAGAGTTGATGTTTGAACGGCACCTGGGGTTGCCCAGCGTGAAAATGAATATCGTGTTCAAAAAACCAGCAGTTTATGGCGATACATTGAAGTTTGCGGTGCACGTAAAACGTATCGGTAAGTCTTCGCTAGAACTCTATACCGTGGTGACCGTGGATGGGGATGTGATTTGGACGATTGAGCAACTCATTGTCATGACCTCGACCAAGGATCACAAATCCCATCCTTGGCCCGATGATTGCCGCGCAGGCCTCGAAAAATATCTACATCCCGAGTTGAATGACTAGGATCAGAATTCAGCGATTGATCCAGAAGATGACAATTGCGGAATAGAACGTGTGTGCGCATCGGTCGAAGCGCATGGCAATACGTCGCCAATCTTTGAGTTTGGCGAATATGTTTTCAACCGCTTCAATCAGGATCGCAGCCTATCGCAAGAGTTCATTTCAAAGCCAATCGCAACGCAGCTCTTACTGAGTGGCGCGGCCTTTGTGCGACATAAAAGGGCAGGGATACGGGCCTAGCTGAGACGAGTTCGAATTAGTCTGACACCACCCCCCAAAACTCTCGCGGCGCAATCGAGGCTGATGAAAAGTTCTGCGCTGTTTGCACGACAACCAGATCCCCGCATCTTGCATCCATTTGCGCAGCGTCTCGCGAGAGATTTTCAGATCATGGTTTTCAGCCAACTTCTCTGCCGCAAGGGTTGGCCCAAACTCCGCATATTTTTCCTGAACCAAAGTAATCGCAAAATCCCGGATCGCTGGATCAATCCAATTATTGGATCTACGGCCGCGCGCTCGATGTCGGATGGCCGCGGCGCCAGAGGATTGAAACCTTTTCAACAGCCGTTGTATTTGCCTTCGACTCAACCCCAGCACATGCGCCGCGGCAGCAGCTGTCATCCGGCCCTGTGTTACTTGGCTCAAAACCTCAATCCGGTTCAACTCACGCTCGCTCATCATCACCCATCCCACGACCACACTCCAATCCTGTTTCAGACAGGGAAGTGTGACATTCTAACTTTGCGCGTACATGAGAAAGTCTTATAATAAATATTATGTAAAATATAGTTGTCTTCTATAACCGCGCGTCATCGATAAGTGCCCATAACAGAAAAAAACGATTACCGACGAAAACGGTCATTAGGCTCAGGACTCATAACCAAAATAGGCCTGTAGCAGCGAGTGCGATTGCGGAGATGAATACGTTAGGGCATCGATCATATCGGGTTGAAACGCGCCGCCAGTCTTTCAGCTTTCCAAACATACGTTCGGTCCTGTTGCGCCTTTTATACCAGCGCTTGTCATA